>JBCBOT010000213.1:0-13864 GCA_039821165.1 Planctomycetota bacterium
GACATTCGTGAGTCGAATCCGCAGCCGACGGTTGATCCCAGGGCACGATTTTTCGGCAAGCAACGCCGTTCGCGAGATACGTCGCGAATGAGAGGTGGAGACGCCGATGTGAGCTGCCGGCTACTTTGGTTTCAGACCGTTTTTGGTCGCCTTTGCCGTCAGCGGATCGTCGGGCCAATGATGTTTCGAATAGCGGCGTTTGAGTTCCTTGCGAATCTCAAAATACGTTGTCTTCCAAAAGCTGGCCAAATCCTCGGTGATCTGCTGCGGCCGGTGATTCGGCGCGAGCAGGTGCAACTGGACAGCGACGCTGCCTCCGGCCAACCTCGGGGTCTCCGTCCAGCCATAGAGTTCTTGAATCCGGACGGCCAACATCGGCGGCTTGCCCTCCCGATATTCGAGGCGAATCCGATTTCCGCTGGGCACCTCAATCGACTCGGGAGCTTGCTGGTCCAAAACCTGAAGCTGCTCATAACTGAAACAGGAACGCAAATAGTCGAGCCACGGTGCATCGCGGAGTTGCTTGATCGATAATCGTGTCGCACAAAACTCGCGCAGCAGTTCTTCAAAGACTTGCGACGTCCATGGCAGGACTCCCAATCGATCCGCATCCGGTGATACAAATCGCCACCGGGTCAAAAACGAGTGCAACGGTTTGTCGTCCTTTGGAAGAATCGATTCGCCCATTGGAGCCGCGTGCTCAAAAAGCAGCCGTGCGGTCGATTCGTCGGGTTCACACTCGCAAGGTCCCTCACCGAGCATCAGATCGTGAAAATAGGTTCGCTGACGGGCCACCACCGCTTTCATGGAAGGATGAAAGAACGACTCGCGACGCTCGACCAAATCCTCACTCGGCAGCCAACTCGGATCGATCGCACTGGCTGAGCGGACTTCCGCCTCGTCGCCACGTCCTTGCAAATCGATGCAGAGAAACAACTCGGCTGTACGGACGCTGCTCGACTTGGCGATGCGCACACCACGTCCTCCGACCATCACGCCGTTTTCGGAGCCTGGACGCCGACGCCGTGCCAATCGATCCGGATAGGCGGCAAGCAAGGAACATGCAAACCGTTCGTCCAATGTTGCGGCGGGAGCTGCATCCTGTCTCTCAGTAGCTTGACTCTCAACCGATTGGCGGAGCCTGTCAGCGACGCGTGACACGTTCTTCGCGCCTCCCGGATGAACCGCCTCGTCCGTGTCGCCATCAAGGTAACGTCGCAAACGCAAGACTCGATCCATCAAGTCACTTTCAATAGCGGACTCCCGCCGGAACGGTTCGAATCGTGTCGAGCGATCGAAAGGGTCGCGTTCACTCAGCAGCGCAGCCGCGAGCGATGCTTCTTGCGTGCAGGCCTGTTTGGACGCCGTACGCATGAGTTTTGCGAGTCGGGGATGCAGCGGCAACGTCGCCATTTGCGCGCCTTCTTCAGTCGTGCCACCCCCGTCATCGATCGCACCGAGACGCAGCAGCAATTGTCGCGCAGAGTCAACCGAATGGTTCGTCGGTTTCGTCACCCAGGGAAAATCGCCTGCGTCTCGCTCACCCCAAACCGCGAGTGTCAGCATGGCCGACGAAAGGTCCGTGCGCAACACTTCGGGCGTCGTCTGTTCCGGACGGCTGCGATGCATCTTCTGCGGCCACAAACGATAACAGACGCCGGGGGCCGTGCGGCCGGCGCGGCCCGCCCGTTGATCAGCCGCCGCTTGTGAGATGGGCTCCAACTGCAAACTTGGTAAGCCGACGCCCGCGTCATACCGCATCACACGAGCGAGCCCGCTGTCGATCACGGCGGTTACGTTAGGAATCGTGATGGACGTTTCGGCAACATTGGTCGCGAGCACGACTTTACGGGTTTGGGAAGGACGCAGGACCGCATCCTGATCTTGGGGCGACAGATCGCCGTAAAGTTTTTCAACCACGAGTCCCTCGCGGTCGGCATGACCACGAATGGCTTCAGCAGTTCGGTGAATCTCCCCGACGCCGGGCAAGAAAACGAGCACATCGCCGTCACTCCCTCGGAGTGCTGCCGGCAACTGCTTTGCCACCAGAGACTCAATCCTGTCGCGCGAGTGTGCCGGTTGATAGCGGACCTCGACGTCAAAGGCGCGACCCTCGCTCTCAATCACCTCCGCATCGGAAAGCAAACCGGCGACTTCACGCGTTTCGAGCGTCGCACTCATCACGACCAGCCGTAGTTCAGGTCTTAGAGTCGTTCGAATCCGCTGCAACATTCCGAGCACGAGGTCCATCTCGAGCGAGCGTTCATGAAACTCATCCAGTATCACACACGCGACGTTTTCCAGGAGTGGATCCGCGATCAACTGACGGACCAAGACTCCGGTGGTGATCGCGACCAGCCGCGTGTCGCGAGAAACCTTGCGATCGAATCGCACGTGATAGCCATAGGTACCGCCGACCGAGTCGCCGTTGAGTGACGCAAGTCGGTGTGCCGCGGCCCGGGCCGCCATCCGCCGCGGCTGCAGCAGCAAGGTACGTCCCGCGTGTAGCACATCGGATTCGAGGATTGCCGGCGGCACACCCGTGGTTTTACCCGCCCCTGGTGGTGCCCGAAGAATCACCGATCGTTCGTCGCGCAGTGCCCCGACGACCGCCTCCAAGCAATCATGGACCGGTAGTTTGTCCATCAACCTCTCGCCGACCGAAGGGGCGGTCCCTTCCTCATTCCATCTGTTCGCGAATCACCGCCGCAACTCCAGCAATCGCGCTCTTAGGGTGATTGAAATAGAAGCGGCAGAAACGCGGGAAGATACTCATCGCGCCAGACGTTCCAATTGTGCGATCCGCTCGTCTCGATGTACTCATGCGGAACGTTTGCTTCTTTCAGCCTCGCGCTGAATTGTTGATTGCGTTCGAGTAAGAAGTCCTTGTCACCGCATGCGATCCAAAACAATTTCAGCTCCTTGCGAAGCGTGCCCAGATCGGATGCCAACTGGTCGGGCGTTTCCGTCCTCGGAGCCGCGGCACTGAAAGCGCCGACCCAATCAAAGTCGTTCGTCGCCATCGCGATGCGAATCGAGTGACCGCCACCCATCGAAAGCCCCGTGATGGCTCGTTGCTCGGCCGTCTCAGCGACGCGATATCGTTTCGCGACCCAAGGGAGCAAAACTTCGTCGATCTCGCGAACCATCTTCGAGTCATTCTGCGACCGATACTCATCCGTGGTGTCTTCGTAAGGCATGGGGACAGGATGGCCGAACGGCATCACGATCACCATTTCTTTTGCCTTTCCCGCGGCCACCAGGTTGTCGGCGATGCGGTGGGCACGTCCGACTTCGGTCCAGGCAGTCTGATCATCACCGAAACCATGTAACAAGAACAAAACGGGGTACTGCCGCCCCGGGCTCTCGTCGTAGCTCGGCGGCGTGTACACGATGACGCCTCGCTGACACCCCGCAACCGGCGACGAATAGGTGTGATGATGCAGGGCACCTTGAGGCACCTCTTGCAGTTGGGTGACCAAAGGAGGATCGCCTTCGATTTCGAAAAGGCTTTGGCAGGAATACCACTTCTTGATCGACCGATTGGCCGGGTCCAAGTGCCGTGTCCCGTCCACATCGAGCATGTACTCGTAGATCCCCGGCGGCAAAGGCCCAATGGTTCCCTCCCAAACACCCTTTTCATCACGCTTCATTTCAACGCGACCGTCATCGAGCCGAAGCACGACCGCGGCGACCGACTCGGCCTTTGGGGCACGCAACCGAAACGTCACCCGGCCGTCATCGTGGACCTCGGGCGACCGCAAACGGGCACCCTCCGCAACGACGGGGATCAACAGAAATAACAAAGGCAGGATGAATCGCATCGAGAACTCGGCGGCAATGAGTGATGTGGCTCATGAGTATAGCCGTCGCGACGTCGATCGACCCAACACCGCGTGACTCAACCACCACCGCGTGCTTTCTGCTGCTCAATCAGCATCTGCTCCAAGGGTGAAACGGCCCTGGTACCGCGAGGGGTGTTTGTCGTGCGGCCGGAATCATCCAAAAGTGGTGCGACCGAACCGGCATTCCGGGCCTCGAGCGCCGTCCGAACCACATCGATCGTTCCGCTTCTCAATTGATCACCGGGAGGTAACAGGAACCGCCCCAGCCCCCGTCCTTGAAAGTTGGTGTCTTCGATAAAGTTGGGACTCTTGCCGGTTCGATCGATCGCCACCGACTGTAGCCTCCATTCGTGGACGACCAATTCGTATCGAGGCGCGGGAGGAACGGGTGTGCTCAAGTCTCGCGTGATCACGCTCCCATCGGGCGCGAATGTTCGCACCCGGCGAATGTGGTCCGCACCCGCGTCACGTTCAAATTGCATTTCGCGCGCCGCACCAGGAGCGATCCTCACCTGCTTCGGCTGGGTCGGGTTTTGCAGATCATTCACCGTCACGCGCATCTCACGCTGTGCTTGATTGGCCAACCGCAAGGTGACGGGAGGCAACGGAGCACGCGGAACGATCTGGGAATCGAGCGTGATCGATTGCATCGGCCGCGGGAACCATCCTGGTCGCAAGAACGGGTGCCCGGGGATTCCCAACGGAGCGCCATAACCGAGCGACGGCGCAAACCCGAAGCCACCCACCGCCGGTCCAGCGAAAACGGGTGCCGTGAACGGCGGTCCGATATACGGCGACACGAACGATGGCGGTACGAAGGGAGTGTTGTTGGGTCCGGCGCGATGAACGCTGCGCCGCGAAAATTCAAAATGCGGATAGACATCATCCAAATCGGCGACGAGCATCATCCCGCTGCCTGACCGAGGAAACTGGACGACCCGATTCACTCCCGGCAGCAGATACCCGACATACGCACGATCGATCGAGTCGAATTGCCGGTCGCGAAAGAAGACGTACTGTGTCCCGTTGGCATCGTTGACGATCATCTGGCCACCACGGAAGAAAACGTCTGCCGTGATCACACCGTTACGTTCGACCAATTGATAGCGACTGCGGGCGTACGCATAGGGACTCTGTGCCGAAGCGACGGATATCATCGAGCCGAGGAGGCACAACACCGCAAGGAAACGCGGAATCAGAACCTTGGCGATGGGTTGCAGGTTATGGTCGGTCATGGTTTCGTTGCCGTGCTTGGAAATGGATGTTACGAAATTCCGCTTCGTGCGGGCACCGAAAGGTCTTCTGTAGATTACGCGGATTTGTTCCCCGTAATGCGTCCTTTTTTCGAATGATGCCGTGATACCAATCATGGGTCCTGTGCTTACACTAGATGGCGGCAAAAACAGCCGACGCTGCTTTGCTCCCGCCCCTTTTTCCTTCTTTGCAAACAGAACGCCTTCATGTCCGATCGTCGCTTGCTCGCATTCGGATTCTTAGTTTTTGGCATCGCCGCCAATGCCGACACGCCACTCAGTTTCAATCGTGACGTTCGCGGTATTTTGACGGACAAGTGTCTCGCGTGTCATGGACCGGATGCGAGTACCGTTGAGGGCGGACTCCGCCTCGACCAGCACGAGAGTGCCGTCGAGTCCGCCATCGTTCCTGGCGACCCCGATTCGAGCGAGATGATTCGCCGAATTCTCTCCGATGACGAATTCGAAGTCATGCCGCCACCGGAGACGAATAAGCAAATCACCCAAGAAGAACTCGAGGTTTTGAAACGCTGGATCGCCGAAGGTGCCGAGTACGAATCGCACTGGGCGTACACCGAAATGCGAGGCAGCGAATCACTGGCCCCACTTTCAAAGACGATCGATACGCTCGTGGACGAACAGATCGACCGTCAAAAGCTGAACGCTGTCCCGCGGGCGGACCGCGTGACGTTGATCCGGCGACTCTCATTCGATCTCACCGGGATGCCGCCGACACCAGACGAAGTCGACGTCTTCTTGCAAGACGAGTCCGACGAAGCCTATGCCAAGCTTGTCGACCGTTTGTTGGACTCGCCGCGCTACGGTGAACGACTGGCAACCTATTGGCTCGATCTGGTTCGCTACGCCGACACCGTCGGCTATCACGGCGACCAAAACGTGTCCCAGTCCCCGTACCGCGACTACGTCATCAACGCCTTCAATGACAACATGCCGTATGACCAGTTTGTGCGAGAGCAACTGGCCGGCGACTTGCTTCCCGATGCGACGCTCCAACAGAAAGTCGCCTCGGGCTACAACCGACTGAATCAAACCACGGAAGAGGGCGGCTCGCAAGCGAAGGAATACCTCGCGATTTACTTTGCGGACCGCGTTCGAAACGTCTCACAGGTTTTCATGGGTGCCACCGTTGGTTGTGCCCAATGCCACGACCACAAGTACGATCCGTACACGGCTCGTGACTTCTACTCGCTCGGCGCATTCTTCGCCGACATCGAAGAGCGTGGTGTTTACGGTGCACGGAGTCGTCCGCCAATGATTCGTGTCCCGAGCAAAGAGTTGGTCGCGACTCTCGAAGCAATGGATCGCGAAATCAGTGCTGCGAAGGCACGCCAGGCAACACTCTCAACAGAATTGCTCGATGGCCTGGAGGCTTGGGAAGCAATCGCGATCGATCGGCTCGATGAAAAGACCGAAGTCGAGACCGCCTGGGTTGACGATTCGATTCTCGTGCAAGGCCAAAAGAGCGGCGAATGGCGATACGTCGGCGGTGACAACACTCCGGTTCACAGCGGCGACAAATCTCGGCAACAAGAAGCTCCCGGGCTGGTTCAACACTTCTTTGATCGTGCGAAGGATCGTTTCACGGTCACAGAGTCTTCGAAGTTTTACGCCTGGGTGCACCTGGATGCCAAAAACCCACCCAAGGCCATCATGATTCAGTTGAACGATGGCAATTGGGAACACCGTAAAGTCTGGGGTTCCGATGACATCGTGTATGGACGACGCGATGAAAGCCACGCAGCGTATCGCCGCGCCGGCGAACTCCCCCGACCTGGCGAATGGGTGCGTTTAGAAATCGATGCCACCGAAGTCGGCCTGAAACCCGGCGCGAAGGTTGCGGGCATGGCCTTCACCCAATTCGCCGGTCGCGCCCATTGGGATGCGGCCGGTGCGCTAAGCGTCAGCGGCATTCCCGATGACGTTGCCGCCGCACTCCGGACGGAAAAGGGAAGGCGATCAGAAGAACAAACGGTGGCGATCCAACAACACTATCTTTCCCAAGCCGAGCCGATGGTCGCGATCAAACGCGACATCGAGTCGTTGGAGGCGAAGCGAAAAGCGGCTTACGACTCCGCGCCGCAAACCGTCGTTTCAAAATCGGTCACGCCGCGAGAAATACGGATTCTGCCTCGCGGCAATTGGCTGGATGATTCTGGCGATGTGGTGGGGCCCGCGATTCCGGAATTTCTCGGAAAGCTCGAAACGGGCGATCGACGTCCGACCCGTCTCGACCTTGCTAATTGGCTTTGCGAAGCAGACAACCCGCTGACCGCTCGAACCATTGTGAACCGAATCTGGAGTCTGTTGTTCGGACGTGGCATCTGCGCGAGCGTCGATGACTTTGGTGGCCAGGGAACCTACCCGTCCAACCCCGAACTTTTGGACGAATTGGCGATCGAGTTCATCGAATCCGGATGGGATGTCAAGAATTTGATTCGCTCGATCGTGATGAGCGAGACGTACCAGCGGGCATCGACGCCGACAATAGAGTTATCGCAAGCGGATCCGTACAACGACACCTTCGCTCGACAGGGACGATTTTGTATCGAAGCCGAATCCGTTCGAGATGCGGCCTTGTTGACGAGCGGTCTACTTGTGGAACAAGTCGGTGGAGCGAGTGTTCGCCCCTATCAGCCCGCAGGCTACTACGCCCAGCTCAACTTCCCTCGCCGCAAGTATCAAGCCGACCAAGGCGAGAGCCAGTATCGACGGGGAATCTACACGCATTGGCAGCGAACGTTTCTTCACCCAATGCTCAAAGCGTTCGATGCGCCGAGTCGCGAAGAATGCACCGCGGCGCGGGCGCGTTCCAATACACCGCTCCAAGCCCTCGCCTTGCTGAACGATCCGACGTTCGTCGAAGCGGCACGCGTCTTCGCGGCACGGATCATGAAAGAGGGCGGCGACAACATCCCGTCGCGAGTGAATTGGGCTTATCGAACAGCCGTCTCTCGAATGCCGGAAGATCGAATTCACAATGAGTTATTAAACGTCTACCAGTCGCATCTCGCACATTACCGTGAGAATCCTGATGCGGCTCAAAAACTAATCGCGGAGGGTTACGCTCCGATCGAGGGTGAACTCGATGCCGTCGAACTCGCCGCATGGACCGGTGTGGCGCGGGTGCTCCTGAACCTGCACGAAACCATTACGAGATACTGAGCTAGTTGCAAGACAACGGCTCTAAAAACACACCGCTAGCGTCAACGCAGACTGAGAACGAGATGACTTTGGAACAACGACTCGCGCGGCGAACCTTTCTTCGTCGAACCGGTATCGGCTCGATCGCTTTGGCTTCGCTGCTGGGTGACGAAACACGGCCTGCTTTCGCGGGCACACAGGCCAGCTATCAGGGCATCCTCTCGTCGACTCACCACGCCCCCAAAGTGAAACGGGTCATCCACTTGTGCATGGCCGGCGGACCGAGCCACATCGAAACCTTGGACGAGAAACCGACGCTCAAGGCCCAGGATGGCAAACCGATGCCTCCCTCCATCACCGAGGGTCAACCGATCGCCCAACTCCAGGGCAAAGCGTTGAAAGTGATGGGGCCGCAACACGAATTCGTCACAAGGGGCGATAGCGGCCTGCGAATTTCGGGCGTCTTCAAGCATATCGGCAAGCTCGCCGACGAGATGTGCATCGTCAACTCGATGCACACCGAGCAGATCAACCACGACCCGGCACACACGTTCTTCAACACGGGCACGGCGATCAGTGGTCGTCCTTCGATGGGATCCTGGGTCTTGTACGGGCTCGGGAGCGAGACGAGGGACCTGCCAGGCTTTATCGTGTTGACCAGCGAAGGGGGTGGGCAAAGCCAACCGATCAGCTCACGTCAGTGGCACTCGGGATTTTTGCCCAGCCGTTACCAAGGGGTGCAGATGCACGCGACGGGTAACCCGGTGCATTACGTCGGCAACCCGGCCGGTGTCGGTCGGGAGCAACAACAGAACGTGGTCGATGCGGTTTCACGGATCAACGCGATCCGAAACGAATCACTTCAAGACCCCGAGATCGCGACACGTCTTGCCGGTTACGAGATGGCGTTCCGAATGCAGGCTTCGGTTCCCGAGTTGACCGACATGTCCGGCGAGTCCCAGAAGATGCTGGACATGTATGGATGCCAACCTGGTGACGGTTCCTTCGGTAGCAACTGTTTGCTCGCCCGCCGGTTGGCCGAACGCGGGGTACGGTTCATCCAACTTTATCACCGCGGTTGGGATCATCATGGTGGCGTGAAGAATGGTGTTGCCAAAACCGCGAGTCTCGTCGATCGCGGGACCTGGGCATTGGTGGCAGACCTCAAACAACGCGGCATGCTGGAAGACACCCTCATCGTTTGGGGAGGCGAATTTGGTCGCACACCGATGGCTCAAGGAAGTGGCCGCGACCATCACATCAAAGGCTTTTCAATGTGGCTGGCCGGTGGCGGCATTCGTGGCGGCACAAGGTACGGTGCGACCGATGAGTTCGGCTACAACGCCGTTGAAGACAAGGTGCACGTCCGAGACTTCCACGCCACGATGCTGCATCTGCTCGGCATCGACCACCATCGACTGACCTACAAATTTCAAGGTCTCGATTTCCGTCTCACAGGCGTCGAGGAAGCCCACGTGGTGAAAAACTTGCTCGGCTGAACTTGCTCGGCTGAACTTGAGTTCGATTGGCGAAAGTCCAAACGGTCTGGGGCAAGGCAATCCCGGCTAGCGTTTCTTGTGCTTCCAGATCCGTTGCTGTAGCTGTTGACGGAGGTAGCCGAATGCGAGCTTGTCCGCCGGCTTGGCATCCCAAGCGAGCTTGATCACTTTTCCGATCTCTGGACTGGTGGTCAATTCGAGAGTCACCGATTCGCGGGCGGTGTCGTCGACATTCTGTTTCGATTGCGTTTCGAGCTTCGCATCGGTCAGGTCCAACCAACTGATCACAATGTCGTCGCTCCCCGCCCCGAAGAGCGTGACCCCACGTCGAAAGACGGCGAGAATCGTTCCGCTTTGATTTGCTTGGTTGGTCAACACGACAATACCCGCCGTCAACGCCAACGCGATGATGCCGCAGACGTAGATCGCAAACTTTGGAATCACCAACCACGAGGCGACCGCCAAGACGCTTCCAAGTGCGATTGCGATCACTCGCAACGTCGCGAAGGAGGGAACGAAGGTTCGCTCGTGGCACTCGATCGGACCGACCATTTGAAAGAAGTCCTGATCGGCAGCGATCCAATCCGTCTGTTGTGTCGATGACGGGACAGAACGCGAGCAGAGTTCGCGAAGCACCGCGGCGTATGGGTCCGTCATTCGGAGAATGGCGAACGGCTCCAGATCCTTCGCATGCCAAAGAAGAGTGTCGCCTTCGAGGGACTCGACGGCTGTGATCTCTGCGTATTCGACCGAATGCGAGACACCCTCGGCGCTGAACGTCGCACCGGTTTCTCGGAACGTGACGTGTCCGAATTCGAGTGGATTGCCGGTGCCGACCTCGCGCGTGATGGCGGCCGCCGCATGAACGGCGACGCGATCGACATATCGACAGAGTTCCTCGATAGGGAACGGGTGGTGATCAACTGAAACGAGTTTTTCGTTTGCATCTTGATCTCGATAACGGATTCGCAGTCCGTGCGTCGGTTGGTCTGCGGTGGTGTCCGTCTCGAAGAGCGAAACGGTGATCACGTCTGTGTCCGCAATGCGCAGAGGGTCTTCCCCCTCGATGAGCAGGTGATCTTCTTGGATCGACGAAGCGGATTTTTCCGTTGCGAGCAGCATGCTGGATGACGTCTTTCAAGAGCCCGAGGTTTCAACCTCGAACTCTAGATCATCCAAACATCTCGTCTGCGAGGAAACGAAAGAATGGCGTCGTTGCGACAGTCTACGCGTTGTTGTCGCCGGACTCGGCGACTTCCTCGTCGGGTGTCTCGCCCTCAGCTGGATCGGCAGATCCGCCCTCGTTGGCGGGCTCACCCTCCTCCGCAGGCGGCTCGGATTCACCCTCGTTCTCGGCCGGCTCGCTGCCCGATTCCGTTTCTTGAGGCTCCTCAGCCGGCTTCTCTTCGCTGGGCTTCTCTTCGCTGGGCTTCTCTTCAGCGGGCTTCTCTTCAGCGGGCTTCTCTTCGGATGCCATTTCTTCAGCGGGTTTCTCCTCCGAGGCCTTCTCCTCGCTCGACTCAGATGCCGGTTCGCCGGACTCTTCCTTCATCTCTGACTCGTCAGCTTTTGCTTCGTCAGTGCTGCCATCGCCGTCGGCGGGTTCTTCTTTCTTGTCGTCAGCCGACTCTTCCTTCATCTCCTCTTCGGCAGGCGACTCTTCCTTCATCTGTGACTCATCAGCTTTTGCTTCGTCAGTGCTGCCATCGCCGTCGGCGGGTTCTTCCTTCTTGTCGTCAGCCGACTCTTCACCTTTCATCTCCTCTTCGGCGGGCGACTCTTCCTTTATCTCTGACTCGTCAGCTTTTGCTTCGTCAGTGCCATCGCCGTCGGCGGGTTCTTCCTTCTTTTCGTCAGCCGACTCTTCACCCTTCATCTCCTCTTCGGCGGGCGACTCCTCCTTCACCTCAGGCTCGGAGTCATCCTCCGGCACGGTTTCGCCCTTGGCTTCCATTTCGCGTTTGCGTTCCTCTTCAGCCAACTCGGCCTTGCGGCGTGCCGCTTTCTCCTTCTGCTCCTTGCGAACTTTCTCGTACACTTCCGCGCTGTTGAGCCCGTCGCGATTAGCCATCAAGTTCGCGAACGTTTCGAGCGGGAAGTTTTCCGGGAGTTCCTGCGAGTCGATCGCGATCATGTAGCGGCGAATTGACATGAAGAGATCTTCTGCCGAATCGTCGATGGTCAGAATCGGGTAGTCATCGAAAATCTCCGCCCAGATCTCGAATGCTTGGTCGTAGAGGTCGATCGCTTTATCAAGTTCCGCGTTCGCGTTGGCTTGCTCGGCTTCATAGATCAACCGTCGCGCGCGAACGGTGCGTTCCTCTTGCTCCGCGAGCGCGAGGTTTTCCCAGTAAACGTAGTTAATCTGCTTGCGGTAGCCTTCGGTCTTCAGCATCCGCTCTTGGAGGTCTTTGATTTCAGACAGCAGTTGCAGTCCCTGGAGTTGCTTGGCCTTCGGCAATAGCTTCGCCATCACTTCGGGCGACGGTTGCACCGACGCCTCGAGATTGGCGGCCATCTGCTTCCCAGCCTCCGTGCGTTCCTCCGGCTTCTTGCGAAGGACCTTTTTCATGTCCTCCGGCAGTGCGTCGATCTTCTTCTGTCGCTCTTGCTCGTAGATGTCGCCCGAGAGCGTGACGAATTGATTGAACTTATCGACCCGCTGTTGATTGAGGTCTTCGATCGCGCCCAGTTTGATCGTGAACGCTGAAGTGGTCGGAATACTTCGCTGGCCGAACCGGTCCCAGTCTTCGGACGCCTTGGTCCACGCGAATTCGGCGTTCTGGTCGAGGATGCCCTCCGCCTCGATTGCCTCGGCGTGTTTGAAAGACCACTTCGGTCCGGTCTCGTAAAAGTTCAACGGTGTTTGACGGCGGATTCGAATCCCCGCATCCACCAGGTCGTAACCTCGATAGAGCCAAAGTCGACCGACCAACCAATTGTCAGGTTTATTGTCGGGACCAAGCGCCTCGTTGCCGTAGACGGCGATTCCTTCTTTCGCCAGCGCTTCGTGAATGACTTCGTCATCAGCGAAGAGCTTGCGGAACTGGCGTTTCTCATCGGACATGCCAAGTTTCTGGCCGTAGAACCAGCCGGTGTACCAGATCAGTCGCGGCGCCTTTCGGTTTTGTCGAACACCACGGGTCAGGAACTCCGTCCCCTCGCGGACCATCTCGTACCGTTGGCGATAGTCGTCGAACTCCACCGAAACGTTGTAGGCCAAGTTGTGCGCTTGGTGCTCCCAGACCTTGTCGTAGTGAGGTTGCAACAAGGCGATCTGGTTGAGTGATGCCTTCAGACGATCCCACTCATGCATCACGCGGTACTTGTGAGCCTTTTCCCAAAGCAAGGTCGCGGCGACACCGCGCAATCCGAGCGATGCCAACTTCATCGTTTCGCTCGCGGGGCTGATCTCGCCGAGATCGCTCTCGGAAATATCAAACTCCTCACGCATCGTTGCGAGTTGGCCGCCAGTGTCGGACGTTCCGTCCGAGGGTTGTCCGAGCAAATAGAGCGGTACCAGCGTTGCAACGAGCACAACGAGGTAAACGATCTTGCGACGAAAAACAGTTGACTGGTTCATGCCGCTATCTCGCGAGCTTTCAGGAAGAAGTAACTGATCAGAAATGCCAACAGGCAATAGGCGAGCGTAGCGACACCGTGCCTTGCGAGCAGAGAATCAAAGATGTCGAATCCGCTGGCGGCGTATTCGGCGGTCTCGACCATCTTGGGAAGGTTGGGAAGCGATGTCGCGACCGCGTCCATCGTGTAGACGATCCCGGCATCCGCCGTTTTGATGAGATCGTTCGCAACGCCCTCGACATCTAACTGCGTTGTCATCGCGTCCTGTTTGATCAACCGCACCAGCGATTCGATCGGACCACCACCGCGAGAGATGTTCGAGTCGATGTAGTACCGCGTGTCGTAAATCGTCTCGGCGGAGAATCCGAGCAAGACGCATACGGCGGTCGCCACCATCGCAACGGGGCCGCTCAGGAACGTACTGAACATGACACCGAAGGCGACGATCATCGTCATCTGCAACCAGATCGAAGCGTAAGCCTTGACCATGTTCCATTCGAAGGATGATTCGTCGGGGCGCAGG
>JBCBOT010000214.1:0-13808 GCA_039821165.1 Planctomycetota bacterium
CCATTCGCAAAACACAGTCGCTTCTTGAAGAGGACGGCGACCTCACCCGAATGATGCAGGAAGCGACCGAAAAGCTTGCTGCCTAAATAGGTGTGTTATGCTCTCTCGCTTCGCCATTGCGATCCTGTCGAGCGTTTCTCAATCACACATCGAGTTGCAAGATGAAGAGCCGGTTCCTGGCCCTGACGGCATTGACGGTACTCCTGTTTGGTTCGTGTGCTGGCCAAAACTCCGGCGCGCGAGACAAGCCGTCTTCGGCTCGGGCACCCGAGGGTGGTCAGCGCCACGTCTACAAAACCGTCGGCGAGTCGGACCTCCCGCTCTACGTTTACGCGCCAGCGGATCACTCGCCTGAGTCGACGAAACCTGCGGTCGTGTTCTTCTTCGGTGGCGGTTGGCGAAACGGCAGCCCATCGCAGTTCGAACAACACTGCAAACACTTCGCCGGTCGCGGAATGGTCGCGATCACGGTCGAGTACCGAGTCTCTTCACGTTACGAGGTCAAAGTGGAGGATTGCATCGAGGACGCCAAGTCGGCGATGCGTTGGGTCCGCAGCAACGCGAAATCGCTCGGTGTCGATCCCAAACGAGTCGCCGCAGGTGGCGGTTCGGCGGGCGGTCACCTCGCCGCGTGCACCTCGCTGATCGAAGACTTCGACGCCCCGTCAGACCCAGGCGATGTCAGTGCTCAGCCCGACGCCATGGTCTTGTTCAATCCCTACATGGGTGACGCAAACGCAACGGGCAAGAATGAGCGTGCTCGTGGTCCGATTGAGAAAGCGATTCCCTACACGTATGCCAAGAGCGAGCAGCCTCCTTGCATCATGTTTTTCGGCACCAAAGACAAATTGCTCCAGGGGGCCGAGGCGTTTCAAAGGCTCTCATCCGATGCGGGCAACGCTTGCAAGTTGGTGACCTACGAAGGTCAAGGCCACGGATTCTTCAACTACGGCAAGTCGAAGAACAAGTATTACGAATTGACGGTCGATGAAGCCGACCGTTTCTTCGTCGATCTAGGTTGGCTCAAACCGGTTGATGAAAAGGGCGGAAACACTCAGGCGAAATAACCTCACTCCGGCGTGGCATCCGCGGCCACTTCACTTTCCAAGTTATCTTTCGCCGTTGGCTCGTCGACCTTTTTCTCCGCCGACTTTTCAGTTTCCTCTGCAGCCTTGTCGACTTCGGGCGGGCTTGGTTCTTTGGACTCGGCAACTTCCGCTGTCGCTGCGTCTTCTGTCGCTACTTCTTCTTGTGACTCCTTCGCAGCGGCTTTCGCTTCTTCCGCTGCCAGTTCCCACTCGTGCTTCGCGGCCGCGGATTGCTCTGCCTTGGTCGCCATCACGGGGAACTTCGCATTGGAGATGCCGCGGTCAACGATCCAGATGTTTCGGAACCGCACCGGGTCGCCGTGGTCTTGAATGTTGATCGGCAATAACGTCGGCGCCTCTTCCTTGCCGGCTCCGGTCTTGTTGGACAGTTCATAGTCATCCTGAACTTTGACGCCGTTGACCCAACTTGTGATGCGAGCGTTGCGAATCTTCTTTCCATCCGCGGCCCATCGTGGCGCGGTGAAATGGATGTCATAGGTTTGCCACGTCAGCGGCGGGAACGCCATGTTCAAGTCGGGAGCTTTCTGGCGATACAACGCTCCAAGGCCGTTGAACATTTTCTCGGTGCCGAACGAATCCAGCACTTGGCATTCGTAACGGCTTTGCAGATAGAGTCCGCTGTTGCCGCGCTGTTGCCCATCGGCCAGCGGCATGTACGGCAGTCGGAACTCGACATGGAGATTGAAGTCCTGGAACATCGGCAGGATCTGCGTGCCTTCTTTGAGCAGGCCCGAGTCGGTCGTTTCGCCGCCCTTCAACTGGTCCAGGCTCTTGCCGTCGAAGATCACGATCGCATCTTCGGGCGGTTTGGCTCCGAGCGTCGGACTCTTTCGATGCACCCGTTTGAGCCGTCCGATCCGCTTGCCGGCCGCGCTGACGACGCTGCATCCTTTCTTGTCGACGAACAGCGCCCAGGGGCCGCCAGACAGGATCAGTGAGTCACCGTTTCGCAGCCCGATCAGATTCATCTCTTCGGGTTCATGTTTCGGCTGTCCGGGCAGTCCGCCGTAGAACGCGATCGCGACGAATCGATCGCCCGCGATCGGGCGAATTTGCAATGCCAGCGTCTGCGGCTTGCCCATCGTGATCTTGCCGACGAACTCTCCCATGAGCGGATAATTCGCATCCTTCGCGGGCGGAGAATCGTAGGCCGGTCCCTTGCCGTTTTGCTGGGCGTGGGCGGAGGCGGCGAGGCAGACGACAAATGCGAGTGCGAGGCAGTGAATCGATTGTTTCATCGGTGTACCAGAGGGGGAGGGTCTTCACAGAGAGCCTAGTTCCGGCCAGACGAATCCTCCACCGATGCCGCGATGAAAGCCGAATTTGACTCGGGCGTGTTTCGATGCGAGGTCGCCGAATTCGGTTATCAAGTCGATGGGAATCGGGTCTCACGCGATTGGATCTACGGGTCTATCGAAAGCTCCGTCCGCCCGGAGCGATTTGGCGAATCAACGCCACGCATGCGGTTCGTTTTTTCAAATCTTAACAATCAAGGGTGCGGCAATGAGACCTCTCGCCGCATCGTCCGGTGTGCCAGGTACTTGCGTTCCGCGCCGCAATACCGGAAGTGTTGATCGGGTGGTTTGGTACCCGCTTTGCTACGCGTGCGAGGATATTCTGGCTCACCAGTTCGAATAGACCAACTTGACTCGTTGCGAGGCGAATTGCAGCGGTCTGCGCAATCCGTATAACCCGCCCAGCCGTGGTCGGACCCCACGATGAAGGAGCAGTGAGCGCTCGCGTTCTTGGTCACTCGCTTGGACTCCGACCACGACCATTTCATTGGTAGACAACGGGGATTGAGCCATGGCAAGGAACGGGACAGACGGCGGATTCTTGAGCAAGCGGGACCGACGACGAAAGCGAACTCGTCGACATCTGGCGGAGAAGCTGGAGCAGCGAACGCTCCTCGCGGCGCAGAGTCTTGTCGCCTACTTCGATTTCAATGACGCGAGTACGGCGAACGATCCGAACCCGACTTCCCCGTCATTGGTGGGTAGCGCAACAGCGGCGCTTGGATCGGCGACCTTCACCGATCCAGGGCTCGGCTATCAACTCAAGCCCGGCGATCGAGCGCTCCGGACCGCACCGGGACATGCCATGGTGGCGGACACGACTTTTCTGGAGTCGGCCGCTGCCGACAACACGCTGACCATCTCCATGTGGCAGCAAGCGGTCGGCAACACGTCTATTCCTTCCGCATACGGTTTCTATGCCGAAGCCCCTGGCTACCACACCGAACGAGGTATCTCCGCATTCCATGTCGAGTCGACCAATGCGATCTATCTCGACCACTCGGGCTGCTGCGATGCGACGCAGCGTCTCAGCGGCAACCATGATGCTTACCAAAGAGATTGGACACACTTCGCGTACGTTTTTGATGGATCGACCCGATCGATTTGGGTGAACGGCGAACTGCTCGATCAAGCGGGTGGGGCAGCTTCGTTGCCAACCACCTTCGACGATTTGGTGTTGGGTGGTCGAGTCGGAACGACGCCCTTCAAGGGTTACATCGATGAGTTCGCGGTCTTCGACGCTGCGTTGACCGAAGATCAGATCAAGATCTTGGCCCAGGGCGCTCGCGCGGACTCACCTGCCCTCAACGACGCGGTTGCCGTAGTGGATGCTGGGAGTGATGTGGATGTCATTTCACACCAGAATTTCTCACTTGGTGTTGGCACGCCTCAGGAGACTCTCACTCGCAACATCCGTGTGGCGAACAACAGCGCAAGCAGCCTGTTGTTTTCAGGCGTTGTCGCCAGCGGTGGATTTGCCGTCGCGCCGACGGTCGCTGTCGACACGGTGATTGCCCCGTCGGAATCTTTCGACATTGCGATCACCAGTGATCCGGGGGTTGGAACGCACGAAGGTTTGTTTGAGTTATTCTTCGATGGCAAACCGACGGCAGATTTTGAGTTGTCGTTGTTCTCCACGATCCTTCCCGAGGGTGTGAGTGAACAGGTGCTGGACGACGGAGGTGACCGTTTTGAGATCAACTCCGGAACGTGGCCAACAACCGGTCACTATGCTCGAGAAGGCTACCGCCACTACAGTTCGACATCTTGGAACGACGGCTTCGCTCAGTACGTTTTCGACGCGGAGCCTGGTCGAACTTATGGCCTTGATAGTTCATTCTTTGGCCTGCCGTGGAGCAATGTCGTTCCCACTCCCAATGTGCCTGTCCGCGTGCGTGACAACGCAACGGGTGAGTTAATCATCGAAACGACCCTCGACCAATCGTCGATGCCAGAGCACGAGATCGGAGAGGAGTTTGGTTGGCGAACGATCACGGAGTTTGAGGCAATGAGTCACTCGGTTCGAGTGGAATTGCACAACTCCATGCCACAACTCGGTGGAGTGTACGCCGACTCGATGCGTCTGCGTCCTCTTTCAAAGCTGAACGCGTCGTTGCAGAGTTCTGGCGCAGTTGTTGATTCCACTCACCCTCTGCTCTTGGGGGTGGGGCACGTTTCTAATCCGCCGAGTCGAGTGGTCACGCTCAGCAACACGTCCTCTGAGCCGATGGAGGTAACGAGCATTTCGTTGCCATCGGGTCTTTCAAACATGACGTTCTTGCCGTTGACAGTCGCAGCCGGTCAGTCCGTTGATTTGAGCCTGGTTGCCGATCCGATGGTCGGCGAAGTAACAGGTGATGTAGGTGTTTTCGTTTCGGGGAACTCGCTGCCTGAAGTAACGTTTTCAGCCTATGGGACTGTGCTTGCCGATGGCGATTACTCACAGGTGATTGATGATGGGGGCGATCGTTACACCGAGGTTTACGGTAACTGGTATCACCATATTACTGGTACTCAAGGCAACGAAGGCGACCGCCGCTACACGGCCAGTTCGGGGGTCGTCACTTGGAACTTCGACACGAACCCTGGTCGTTATGATCTCGCCTCTTCGTTCTACGGCACGAGTGGCTATGACACAGACGCCCCGGTACGTGTTTATGACGTGGCGACCAACACGCTTTTGCTCGACAGCACGTTGGATCAAGAAAGCACGCCCCCTCCAGAAAATGGTGAGCCCTTCGGCTACCGAGGAATTGGAAGTTTCAATGCAATTGGTGGGATGGTCCGGGTCGAACTTGAGTCGCTTGGCGGACCCTATGTCATTGCAGACTCCATGAAAATCACGAGACAGAATGATCCCTTCGGTCTTGTCACACTCTTCGACTTCAATGATTCCAGCGTTGGCACGGGGGCACGAAGTATTGTCGGTTCTGGCTTCGGAGACTTTGTTGGTGCGACATACACAGCCGACGGGGCAGGGCGGTCGTCCGCCGTGGGCGATCGTGCCTTGGATGCCCGGAATGGTTACATGTCCGTCGCCGACGCAACCTATCTCAATGCGTTGGCCGAGAACGATCGTTTTTCGATTTCGTTTTGGCAGAAGTCCGAAACGGTACAAGATGCGTCCAGCGTGCACATTTCGTCGGATCAGTTCGGGGCAGGGGCCGTCGCGAAGGTCCCTGAGGTTTCGGAAATTGCCTTTGAAACACGGGGATCCGACCGACTAGCTGCCGCCCACACAGTCGATCTTACCACTTGGAATCACTTCGTATTTGTAAAGGATGGTCCATCCAAATCAATTTGGGTGAACGGAGTGCTGCTAGTTGAAGGTGTTGGTGCGTCACCACTACCCAAGGATCTGCAACAGCTTTTGGTCGGCGGATCATCCCTCTCAACAGTCAATGGATACATTGACGATGTAGCGTTGTTCGACTCGGCACTGCCCGCGGGAACAATCGCAACGCTTGCCGCAGGAACAAGGGTGTTCGACCTGTCCGAGTTGACGGCCTTGGATGTGGTGTCGGGCCAAACAGTCGACGCCAATCATCCATTGCTTGTCGGCGTCCTTGAGCAAGGGGTTTCATCATCGCGGTTGATGAGAATTCAGAACCCATCTCCGACACCTCTGCTTGTTTCCGGTGTGGATGCCACCAATGGCTTTTCGATTTCGGGTCTCACTGTTGGAACACTGCTCGCCCCGGGTGAGGCGGTCGACGTGTTGATATCGGTGCCAGATGTCGCTGGCGTTTATGACGGAGAACTGCGACTATCCGTCGACGGTTCAACTCTTCCGCTCGTGCGGTTGCCGCTATCGGCCACCGTCGTCGACACGCCAGCGATGGAGCAAGTCGTTGACGATTCCGATGTTAGGTTTCGCGTTGCCGGCGGCACATGGTATAAGCAAGCCGATGGTTATCACCTCAGTTCTTCGACGTACTACGCTGGGACGGTCGAATGGGCGTTCGATACGGTTCCCGGCTATTACGACCTGTCTTCGGCATTCGGCACGACGTATCTCGGCGCTTCAGCAGATGTCGGCATTCGCGTGTTGGATCGCGCGACGCGAGATGTGCTCTACGATAGCGACTCTCCGTTCGTGCGATCACTCGATCAAACGGATTCGCCAGGCACGAGGCGCGGAGATGATGGCGAGTACCGTTTCATCGGATCTTTTCGAGCCGAAAGTAACGGTGTCATTGTTGAGATGAGAAACACAGGCAGCGACGGCTTTGTCGTTGCGGATTCAATGCGAATCATTCGGACGGCACCGATGCGTGCGCTCTCGGTCGAGACTAGAGAATCGATTGGAAGCAAGGGGCGTCTTCTGTTCGGGATGACCACGCTCGGGACAGAGTCCAAGCATACGATCCGATTGCGCAACTACTCCTTCGATGACCTTTCCATCCGGAGCATCACGACGTCGGGTGGATTTTCAGTGGATGCCTCATTCAACCCAAATCAAATTGTGCCTGGTGGTGAGGCAATTGATTTACCAATTGTCGTGAACGAGATCGCGGGAATCCACGAAGGACTGCTAACTGTCATCGCCGATCAGAACGGTCCTTCGAAGTTTGAGTTGCGGCTCAGCGCTACGAAGCGGGCGGGTGGCGATTTCGAACAAATTGTCGATGACGGTGATTCGAGGTTCTCGGTTATCGATGGAAACTGGGTTGCCCGAACGCGTGCTTCCGTCTTCCAAGGTGATGAGTACCTGAGTTCCGGATCCTATGATGCCGGTAAAGTCGTTTACCGGTTTGATACCGAGCCCGGATCCTACTCACTGTGGAATACATTTGAGACGCTCGCTGGATACGCTGACAACGTCGTCGTACGCATCATCGATGAAGCGACCGGGTCGCTGATCACTCAAACAACTGTGGATCAATCTCTTTCAGATGGCTCCCACGCAAGCGATGTGGAAGGTTGGCGGCAGGTGGCAATTTTTCAGCCGATCGGCCAGATGACACGGGTTGAGATGACAAACATCGGTGCGAACGGATATCTCGTTGCTGACGCAATGAGACTTGTTCGTGAAGTTATGCCCGCCGACCCCGAATATGATTTCGGCCTAGCACTACGGAACGTCACTGACACTGCAGACCTGACGTCGCTCGAGTCGGGAGACGAATTCCTTGTGAAGCTGACTGCTTCTTCCGATCCGATTCCATTTGAAGGACGCAGAATCCTCTACTCCGCTGAGCTTGGATTCGCTTACGATCCGTCACTTGTCGAGTTGGTCGAAGAGCCTAGCGGAACACATGATTACAACCTTCTGGTATTCGATCACAATGCGCAATTCGGTTTCGCGCGGAGCATTCAGACGGTATTCAATAAGTGGCAGCAGCCGTCACCGCGGCCAAGTGAAGACCATTTTTTAACCTTGCGTTTTCGTGCCATTGCTGCGGGCGATGTTCGGTTCGCAATCACTCCTCCGGTACACAATGGGACAATTGAGCCAGCGCTCGCATTCGGCGATGAAGAAACACCCATTCCTGCTGATGATCTCGGATACGGTGACGCAAGTATCACCATTGGAGGATCAAGTTCAGCACCGGTCGGATCGGCATCTGAAGAACAGTCCGGCGGAGAGGACTCTCCGGTTGGTACGGAGGGTTCTAGCTCTTCGATCGGGCTTCAACCTGGACAGCAGACTGTGGAACGTCCCACGATCAGCGAACGTTCATTACACTCCTTCGGGTTAATAGGTGATCGCTTCCGCTCTTGGATCAATAATGAAAATCGATATGACACGACGGAAGACGGGTACGTAACCCCCGGTGACGCGCTGCGCGTCATCAACGAATTGGGGCGTCGCGAAACGGGGCCTCTTGAGACGTTCGCGACATCGATCAATCCCGAAGTCATCGGGTATAGAATCGATGTGACTCAAGATGGAGAGTTGTCGCCGCGCGATGCTTTGCTCGTCATCAACGAACTTGAGCGGGCGCTCGGTTCGACACAAGAGTCCCTTCCCATTCGCACTCTTAACCTTGCGACCGGGGTTGGTTCCACCGCGGCCAATGATACGCCGGTCGCCTTTACTCGGTTGTTGAATGACGCGGACGTACCGTTAACAGTCAGCGATATCGGGCTCTCCCAACCCTTTACGTTGAAAAGCGAGTTGCAAGTCGGTGACACGATCGATCCGGGAGACTGGGTCGACATTGAGTTCAGTGTGGATGGAACGACCGGAATCCACACGGGGACTTTCGAGGTGTTCTTTGACGCAGCGCCCGATGTGGCGTTCATTGCGACTCTCACGGCAACCATTGATGATGGCGCCAACGTGTACGTGATTGACGATCTGGATGAACGGGCCGTCACGACGGTTGGCACTTGGGAGGTTGTGTCGACCGGATATCAAGGGTCCCAGCTCCGATCAATGAATTTTGGGTCGGTGGCCGCATGGCTGTTCGATACAGAGCCCGGGTTCTTTGAATTATCCGCAACCTTCGAGGCCGATCAGTCATACGACCCCAATGTCGCGATCAATGTCTACGATCAGGGTACTGACGCGTTACTGTACAGCGGCTTCTTAGACCAGTCATTCACACCCACCGAAGCTGATGGGTGGAGAGTTATCGGGGATTTCGAGGTTCCCGATCATTTGATACGAGTGGAACTCGCTGGTTCCTCGGCAAATACATCGTTTGTCGCCGACGCGATGCGGTTGCGGCCATCGATGTCCCAGTTGGGCTTGGAGGCGGATTTCGACGGCGATGGACGCGCGGATGCTGCCTTCTATGACTCGGTTAACAGAGTCTTAAATGTCGCGATTGCACGTGACGAGGTCACAGAGACCTCTTCATGGCTTTCCATCGCCAACGTAACGGAGCCGGCTTGGTTCGCGGGTGATTTCAATGGTGATGGCCGTGATGATCTTGCGTTTAAGGATCAGGACGATACATGGAATTTTGCCTTTTCGGAATCTACGCGTTTTGTGTTGCACGACACAGAACAAGCAACCCTGTGGCATGATTTGGAAGTTCTTGTTGGAGACTTTGACGGTGACGGTTCAGACGAGTTGCTCGGAAGACGCGATTGGCAAGACGTTTGGCAAAGACTCTCGTTTGGATCAAACGGGGTGTCATTTGATTCCGACGCAGGCCGCTCATTCCATGACGAGGCAAATGTATTCCGGGGGAACATCTTCGTCGGAGATGTGAATCGCGATGGGCGAGACGATCTCGTCAGTGCCGAAAGCCTTTCCGCTTCAAACAGCACGACGAACAACGCGAATCATTATTGGCGAGTTGCGACTTCGCGTGATGTTTCAGGCGAGACGACTCTTGAAACACTTGGTGCAGCCGCAAATTTCGGAGATTGGTTTGATGGCTTTTATTCGCCAGAAAGTGGGATTGATACGGATGGCCCTTACCGACGACTCGTCAGCGAGTTCCACTCCGTCTACAACAATATTGAACTGCAGCATTACACCGGACTCCTCAAGGGCCCAGCGGCGACCGAGGAAACCGGCCGCGGGAACTCTTTCGACCAAGCCGCCCTGCTCGTTGAAAAACTCCGTTCCATCAACTTTGAGGCCGACATCGCAACGGGGGACATCACCGTTGAAAAGTCCGAGCTGAAAGATTGGTTTGGCACGAAGAACGAAGACGCGGCGGTCCAGCTTGCCGCTCGGATTCACACACGTCACACCGCGCAAAACAGCGACATCGTCAGCTTGCAGGGGGCAGACGTGACCTTCGGGCACGTCTGGGTGCGAACGCAGGTTCCAACCAACAATGGATTGGAAGCGATAGATATAGACCCCTCTTGGAAATTCAAGAACATTCAGGACGGAGTAGACATCGTCCTCGATTCGTCGCACGGGGAATTCGATGAATTTAAGTATCTTGCCGAGGCAGCCGGTCGTCGACCTGACGAATTCTTTGAAGATGAGCTAGCGGCGTATCTACGTGAACAAGCAATCTATCGGTCGATTGCTGACATTCCCTATGACGGTCCCATTGTCCAACTCGCGGAATCGGGGGAGCCACTGTCAAGTGAACCCTGGACGCCCCAGCAGTCCTCCGAAATTATCATTCTGGGCGGATTCGACGACATCATGGCGACGGAGGCTGATCGAAACCTCTACTCGCATCGTATTGAAGTTGGTGAAGTCAATGCCAGCGGCAACGATTGGAAGTATCTCGGAGTGGTTCCCGAGAACCCATTCGCTCGACTCATGATCGAAATCACCGCGTCATCGGGCGGCGAATTTCGTTTCAGTGTTGACGGCACTAATGTTGAGACCAGACCAGCCGATTTTAGTCAGATTCAAATAGTTCATCTTGCCCCTGGTGGGATTACCACTGCTCCATCGCTCTACACGCTGGATATCGATGATGCAGGTAGCAAGTTCGCTGTCTCATTCGATGCGGATCAGTTTTCAATTGAATCGTTGGTCCGTGGTCGCGCCGAACTCAATGCGGCTGTTGAAGACGGTGTCACTATCGACGACATCGAACCACTCTTGCATTACGTCGGCGGCAACTACTGGCGGAAACAAAAGCACGATATTCGCAATGTTCTGCAACTAATGCACACGGCGATGGTCTTGCCGAGTATTCAATCTGGGCTTGTGCGAGCCGATAACGCATTGGTTGTCGGCGACCATTCACACCTCCAGTTTCCAATTGTGCCACAGAATCTTTCCGTCGATTTAAAGGGTGGGAGTTTCGGTCAAGTCGAGCTGGCGCATGGAGAGGAAGAAAGAGGAGAAGGGTTCCAACTTGCCGGGTTCATCGCATCCGCCCTTGAGAATTGGGTCATCGAAGAAGTGGCCAATGGTGAAACGGTTTCAACGGTCTCTGGGTTGCTAGACGCCTTTCAAGGTGATCCCGCGATTTCGTCCGCTCCGGTCAGCGCGGTTTGGGTATTTGAGACAGTGCGTCACCCTTCAACCAACCGACCCACCACATACCTCCGGGGGAAGATTGGAGACCGGGCATCTGAAACCGCGCATTCAATTCCCTATCGATCAGATAGGACGAACATACCGATCAACACACTGTCGGCGTTGGACGTCTATCTCGCCGGCCATAGCGCATCTATCCGGGGAAATATCTGGGATGCTCTCAGAATACCCGCTACACGCCGGGTGACGATTCTTGTCCCTCAGTTTCTCAGTTATGCGGGTGATGACAACTCTCACTGGGAGGGGAGCACCTATACGGTCGACATTGAGTACCTCAATGGTAACGCCACTGGTCAATTCGCAATCGCGGGAAGCAACAACAATGTGATGAACGGTGGTTTCTTTGGTGGCGTTGTGAACGCCGTCAACACGGCCATTGATACAGCTAGTAGCGTGATCCAGAATTTTGCGGGGGATCCGGTGAATCTCGCCAACGGAAACATGTTCCGAGACGAGATCGACCTTTTCATGCCAAATCGGGGCGTGCCTCTGGACTTTGGTAGGCACTACGATTCTCAATCAGAGTTCGATGTTGGGCTTGGAAAGGGTTGGGTTCACAGCTTCAGTGACCGATTGCTCGAAGATCCGAACAAGCCGGATGAGAGGATTTGGCTCGACTCGGAAGGAGTGCGCTACACGTTCACACGCAATGGTGCAGCGTGGACAACCCCAGTTGAGTTGTTCGGCGTGTTCAGCGAAACCGCAACAGGGTTCGTCTACAAATCGGACCTCGGCATCGAGCACCATTTCACGACCACGGCAGCGGCCGCCGCAACAAGTGATCTCAATTACGTTGCGCGTTTGGATCGAATCCTTAACCGCGATGGGCATGGCGTGGAACTCACCTACGACACCACTGCGACCTTTCTCCCATCGATTGCAAATGACGTTTCAGATCCGCTCCGCCGTCTTGATTTTGGGTATGGGTCAACAACGACGATTCAAAACATCGTCAAGTTTGATCAGGCACCCGTCGGAACATGGCATTACGAGTACATCAACCCGGACCAGCTTTCAAAGGTCACCAATCCTGAATCCGATGTCGTCGAATTCTTTTACGACTCACCCTCTGGAGGTGGGCGAATCAACCGGATCATTGAAGCCGACGGCAGCTATCATGATTACGAGTACTACGCCAATGGTCGAACGTTTCGGGTCAAAGAAGGGGTGAGGCTATCTGGTGCGACGCCTGAATTTGTCGAACAATCGGAGCACAGCTTCAACTATGACTTGTTTAAGTACACCACCGAATTCATCGACGAAAACGGAAACGTCGAGACCTACATCCATCAGGAGAATGGACGGCTTCTCCGGCACATCCACGACGATCGATCACGGATCGTGACGACGTGGGGCGACGGCGACGAAGAATATCTCATGAAGTCGATGACCGATGAAGTCGGTGCGACCGAGGTGTTCGAGTACTTTACGAGCGGCACCTTCGATCGCCGTTTGAAAACAGCAACCGACAAACTTGGTGTCGAGACTGACTATCGCTACTCAGTGCCCTCCGACCCAGCATATTCGCACATCGTCAATATTCGTGACACAACACGGGACCCTGGGGGCGCGAACCAAGTCACCTCCTTCACCTACGATGCCTTGGGTCGACGAACGTCGACAAAGGATCCGCTCGGGCAGGTTCAATTCACGACGTACTACGAAACAGGGCCGTGGACGGGGTTTGTCAACACGCAGACTTCCCCCAAGGGGCATTTCAATCAACTGGCAGAAAGTCACGATCAATTCACCAACGAAGCGTTGGAATGGCGTGTACTGACACCTGACTTATTCGATGTCACTGGGAATGAGTTAACGGTGACGTTGGACCGTGATCAGAGTGACGCGCTCGCGGATGCTGTGCGAATTGAACGCATCGACGATGATGGCCTGGGGCAACTCATGCGTGTCGTCGACAACGATACGCCCCTGAGCCCTGAGGAGAGCTACTTGGGTCGTTTCCAGCTCGAAACGTCTGCACTACAGGGTTTCTCTGTCCCAAAAGAGAAGCTCTTTCATGGAGACGCCTTGCGTCTGTCGGGCCAAAACCGAGCAATCTGGAATTTCAGGGAATTGATTCCTGGCAAATACCGAATCGCCACGACATGGGCGGCGCGAGCGCACTTCGATGCCCAGGCGCAATACACTATTTACGACGGACCTGTTGACGCCGACAGGCTTGAACAAGTCACGATCGATCAGACAACGGCCCCGTCCGATGGAGATCACTATAACGCCTTTGAATCTACGTTTGCTTACGATGACGCAGGAAATGTCGTAGGCATACAAGAGGCTGTTTCATCAATTTCCGGGACTGGACTGCTCTTTTCAACGTCTGAATACGACAGCTCTGGGGCGATCACGAAAACGATTGATCCGACTGGCCGCGTTTCAATGTTCCGTTACGACACACTAGTGCCGCGGGAACGAATTGGTCTTGCTTGAAATCTGCAAAGCGTGGAGGCTGTTTTGTTTCACCAATTTCAC
>JBCBOT010000215.1:0-13797 GCA_039821165.1 Planctomycetota bacterium
GATTTAGCGCACAAGACCAACGTTCCTTCAATGTGAACGTCGCGGATGTCGTGTCATAGAGGAAGGGACGCAGATTCGCAGGGTCTTGCAAATCGATGCCGAAGTCGATCAACAGTGCGGCGCCGACTTCCGCGTCCAGCATGCCTGACCCGCTGACATCTGCGTCCCTTCCTCTATGACACGACATCCGCGACGCTCAGCGCCAAGCTTCTTGGCAACGACCTCGACTTTTCCGCCGCGCTCGGTCCGCTCGGCATTTTCGTCCGCGACGGCAGTTTGAACCTGGATGGTGACGGAGACGCGACGACGACGGATGATTTGGCGACGCTATCCGCCGGGCTTCAAGATTCGGATGGTGACGGACGGCACTATTTCGACGCGGGGCTCGTCACGTTTGCCGACGATTTGCAAGTTGTGGTGAACGGTGCCGCAGGAATCGATCTGCCAGTCTTTTTCCCGACCCAACACCAACCCCTCACGCCGAACCTCACGGTCACCATCCCGGACCTCGGCGAGTTCGTCACCGACGCCTCCAACTCCGTCCAAGTCACCACGCCCGACTTTGATGTGCAGTTCGGGTTGCTGGATTTGCTGAACAACCTTGGTGTGATTGTTGACGGGCTCGATGGCATGCTCGCGGGAATCCAGGATGCACTCGACGGTGAAGTTCTGGGAGTCAAACTGCCTCTCGTGGGCGACAAGTTGGCGGACGGCGCCCAAGTCATCGCGGATCTTCGACGCGACGTGATTGCTCGCCTTCAGCCGCTCGCGAATTCACCCAATAAAGCGTTGACCGCCGTTCAGAATGCGCTGGCCAACGCCTTCATCGGCGCGGGTGTATTGGGAGACACCGACAATAGCGGAACGGTCACGGCGGCCGACGTCGTGATCCGTCAGCAAGGCAGCGATCGCGTCGAATTCGATGTCCTTTTGGAAAGGACAGCGACGCTCGAGGACTCCAACGTCGGATTCGATATCGGCGTTCAGGCACTCGGCCTCGAAGTCGATTCGAGTGTGCAGCTCGGCGCAGGCTTTCAATTCCGCATCGGCTTCGGCGTCGACATCAACGAGGGCTTTTACGTCAAGACAGATAGTGCGCAGCCAGAGCTCACCGTTGAGGTCGCGGCCGCACTACCCGATCTGGAAGCCACGGGGCGGCTGGGACCACTTCGCTTGATCGCGCGCGATGAAGACGCTGACGACGATCCGAACAACAACTTTGACTCCAATGGCGACCGCATTGATTTGGACGGAGACGGCCAACGATCCTCGCAGCTTGCGGCATCCTTTTCCGTCGACCTGATGGACCCGAGCGGCGACGGACGCTTGCAATTCGAGGAAATCGTCTTAACCAACGACTTCGGGAGTCTGGTCGAAGCGTCGTTCGACGCATCCGCCGATGTGCACTTGGACCTGCGAGTGGACTTTGATTCGGCTCAGTTCCCCGCCATCGAAACTGAATTTGAATTCCTGTGGGATGTGAGCGGCAACACGAGTGACGGGATCGATTTGCTCGCGAATGCTCCCTACGTCGCATTCAACAACGTCGCCTTGGACCTGGGGTCGTTCTTCAGCGACTTTGCCCGCCCCGTTTTGCGGGGCGTGCAAGACTTCATGGAACCGTTCCAGCCCGTCATCGACGTCGCAACACGACCACTTCCGGGAATCAGCGAGCTTCCCGAATTCGTCACCCAGGTCTCGAACCAGGACGGAGAGCCGGGCATCAGCTTGCTCGACTTGGCATTCCACAACGAAGCCGAAGCATCCAATCAACCGGGCTATCGACCACCGAACAGTAACCTCGTCAGTGACCTGACCAAATTGGCTCTCCTGATCGACCGCGTCCCGACCGCGGACGGCGAGAACTTGATTCTACCGATCGGTAGCTTTGATCTGGTGGGCGTTGATTTGGGTGGCGAGTCTTTGGAATCGGCGGTCGAAAACGTGCTCACCACTTTCGGACCCGTGGGCGATCAGATCAACGGCATCGTCGGTAGTGTTCTAGCGGACGAAGCGGCCGACTTCATGCAAGAACTCAACGCAGCCGACGCCGAGAGTTTTTCATTCCCGATCCTAGAAGATCCGGCCTCCATTTTTGGCGCGCTCATCGGACGCCAAGTCGACCTGTTCACCTTTGAACCACAGCCGCTCACGTTCGACTTTCCGCTGGACGTTTCGTTCGGCCCCCCTTTCTTGAATCTGCATCTCTTTGGTGGCGTCTCGGGGAAACTGGACATTGCGATGGGCTACGACACCGAAGGCATTCGGCGTCTCGTGGAGAGCGGATTCGAGTCGCCCGAAGACCTCTTGATGGGCTTCTATATCGCCGACACCGACGACGGCACGGCGGGCGGACGCGATGTTCCCGAGGCGTTGATCCACGCCTCGATCAACGCCACCGGACGGCTCGGCGTCCCAGGCTTCTCCGTCGAAGCGGGCGGCGGCGTCCTGGGACGGTTGGATGCGAACTTCCGCGACAACGACAACGACGGTCGCGTCCGGATCGATGAACTCGTCCAAAATTCCCCGACGTGCCTCGCCGATATCGACGGCGAGATCACGGCTAGTCTGTTCGCGAAGGCCGAAGCCTTCTTCACCACCGTCTATGAAGTGGATTTCGCCGAAGAGACATTGGCCTCCTTCAACTACACCTGTTCGCCGCCACCCGTTCCGGTGCTCGCCCAGAAAGCCGGTTCAACGTTGCGTTTGAACATGGGCCCTCGCGCCCACTTGCGAATCAACGGCGATGTGGATGGAGACGCCGCCGAAGCGTTTGAGTTGTTGCCCGCCTTTGATGAGGCCGGCGACGTGATTCCGGATCGTATCCGCGTTCGTGCCTTTGGAGCGACGCAAACGTTTTTTGATGTCGATCATGTCGTCGCCGAAGCTGGCGGTGGAAACGACAAGATCAGCGTTGATCCTCTGCTAGCAGTCACCGTCGACTTGAGCGGTGGGGATGGCAACGATCGACTCCAAGCTGGTTCGGCGGGTGGCACCGTTGATGGAGGTGAGGGCGATGATGTTCTTCGTGGCAGTGCCAGTCACGACGTGCTCCGCGGCGGTGGTGGAAACGACCGCATCTATGGTGAGGCCGGCAACGATTCGATCGATGCGGGGCCCGGTGATGATCGGGTGATTGCCGGCGAAGGCGACGACGACATCGTCGGCGGCACTGGTGACGACGATCTGTCAGGGCAGGCGGGCAACGACGTGATTCGCGGCGGCGACGGCGACGACGAAATCAATGGTGGCGAAGGTGATAATTCATTGTTCGGTGACGCCGGTGACGACCTGATTCAAGCCGAATCGGGCACCGACGTTATCTACGGTGGTGCCGGAAATGACGCGATCCGTTCCGGTGAGGGCGATGATCTGATCGTCGCGGGCGCGGGCGACGACATCATCGACTCGGGAGAAGGCGATGACCATGTGAACGCCGGTCACGGACAAGATGTCATCTCGGACACGCAAGGCGACAATACACTTCGGGGCGGCAGCGGCGACGATGAAATCACCGCAGGTCCCGGCGATGACTGGATTGTGGGTGGCCGTGGCAACGATCGCATCGACGCAGGTGAAGGCGACAACCTCGTCATCGGAGGAAGCGAACAAGCCACGGATCTCTCCGAGCGAGACGATGATGAAATCACAACGGGTGACGGCCGAGACATCGTTGCGGGCGACGACGCGGTCCGAGTGGGCGACACACTTTCACCCACCATTGGCAGCGGCAACGACATCCTTCTGACAGCCGGTGGTGATGATGTGGTCTTCGCCGGTGGTGGCGATGATGTGGTCGAAACGTCGACCGGCAACGACACCGTCGATGGCGGTTCCGGCGATGATCAAATTCGGACGCACACCGGCAACGACTTCGTGACAGCCGGAGAAGGCGACGATGACGTCTCCACCGCCGAAGGCGACGACCAGATTATTGGCGGTGGCGGTGCGGACCGCATTCAAGCGGGCGACGGAGACGATACCGTCGATGCTGGTGATGGAGATGATCTCGTCTTTGGCGGCGCGGGTGCGGACTTGATCGATGCCGGTTCCGGAGATGACCGTGTCGTGGCCGGAACAGGTTCGGACAATGTGGTTGGGGGTGCAGGCGACGACATCGTTTTCGGCAATTCGGGAAACGACTTCATCGACGCCAACGGCGGTGACGACCAAGTCGAGGCGGGCGACGGAAATGACACCGTCCACGCGGGTGAAGGCGACGATCAAGTTCGTGGCGGAACGGGCATCGACACCATTGACCTCGGCGACGGCGACGACTGGGCCGACGGCGGTGATGCGAACGATGTCATCGGCGGCGGCGATGGACACGATGTGATCCAAGGAGGCCTCGGCCAGGATTCACTCACGGGCGGACCAGGCAATGACCGGATCGATGGAGGCGAAGGCATCGACTTGATCGAAGGCGGCGACGGGAATGACCGCCTGATCGCAGGTCTTGGCATCGGTGACGTCATCCGTGGCGGAGACGGTGACGACTCGATCACCGGTAGCAATCAAGGATCCGAAGTCGACGCAGACTTCTCCGATGCAATTCGCTTTGGTGATTCCATCGAAGGCGGCTCTGGCGACGACGTGATTCACGGGCTCGGCGGCGCCGACCAAATCCTCGGCGGCCCCGGCAACGACACGATCCACGCGGGCAACGGTTCCGACTTGACGCTTGGCGGACCCGGTGACGACCGCATCGATGTGGGTGACGGCGATGGTGATGAAGCCCACGGTGGCGACGGAAACGATGTCCTGTTGGGCTCCGACGGCGGTAACGATCGTCTCTTCGGTGATGCGGGTCGAGACCGAATCGAAGCGTTCGACGGAGACGACATTGTCGTTGGTGGATCAGAAGATGACTACCTCGATGGTGGCGCCGGAGTTGATCAAGTCACTGGTGGTGCCGGTCGTGACGTGCTCATTGGTGGTGGCGGTGATGGAGATCAATTGACGGGCGGTCCAGGCGATGACGTCATCCGAGGTAGCGACGATGGGGCCGATACGATCGATGGAGGCGAAGGCAACGATTGGCTTTTAGGGCACGGCGGAAACGATGTGATCCATGGCGGCAACGGAGACGATCGCATCGAAGGACTTGCCGGGGACGACACGCTCTTTGGCGGCCCCGGCAGGGACATCTTGGTCGGCGGCGCTGATCACGATCGCTTGGATGGGCATGACGCCGACACTGCCGACGATAACGCGATCGACCATTTGTACGGTGATGATGCCGAAGCCTCGTCGATGGCCGCCGGTGGCGACCAATTGTTCGGACGTGGCGGAAACGATCGCTTGTTCGGCGGGCCGGGCGATGACTTCATCGATGCCGGAAGTGGCAACGACGACCGAGTCGATTTCGGAGCCGGCGAATCCGCCAATCCGAATGACTTGGTTCCACCCAATCCAACCGCTCCCCCAACGCCGGGCGTTTCGATACCGAAGCCGGTGGAGGCGGCGACGCTTCCCGTTGAAACACAACCGGCGCCCCGTGGAGAGTGGAGCGGGTTCGCGGGTGGCCTCTCACCGAACGGTCTCCTCGAACCCCAGTACCTGATCGGGCAGCCCGCACTCGCCACGCGGGATGGTGTCACCATCATGGCGTGGAGCGATGTCCGCAGTGGCACTCCGGAAATCTATGTCGCGATGTTCGACGGCGCCCTGTGGCACGAGCTCGACGGTTCCGCGACTCATGGTGGGGTTTCATCCAGCGAGTCCGCCTCCATCGATCCGACGGTTTCAGTCGATAACACGGGAGCGCCGATCGTTGCTTGGATCGAACGAAGCAACACACAGGATGAACTACACATTCGCCAATGGACCGGAGGCTGGGTGCCCGTCACAAACGACCCGGCAAACAACACAGGTCCATTTGCCACCTCGTCGCGCATCGAGGGCCCGGTGCTGGACTTCAGCGGTAGCCAAATCTCGCTTGCGTTCAACGATAAAGGATCGGCTCCCAACGGCGAAATCAAAGTCTGGACGCTCGGGACGACGGGAACCTTTCTCGGTGCAGTACCGACAACCGGCAGCCAATTGGATCTCGAAGACGTCACGATCGACGCGTTCGAAACCACCATCGGCGTCGCGTGGTCCGCGGTCGTCAACGGTCGGCGCCAAGTCTTTGCCGCGATCAACCAGAACAATCGCTGGAGCGTGCTCTCGATCGATCCGGACAACGGAATCAGCGATACCGTTGGTGAAAGCAGACGCCCGACGATACAGGTCGTCGACGATGGCAGCGCAGAAGTGGCTTGGCAAACCGCGAGGGAAGGCCGGTGGGTTGTGAGCTACGCGACGCTGACGACTGCTGGTGCGACAGAGTTGGTGCGTGACGTCCTCTCAGATGCGGGCGTCGAGTCCACCGCTCAATTGACGCTGCCTCAGCTTTCGCGGCGAGCCAGCGTCACTGAATTGCTGTTCGCCTCCTCAGAAACGCATTCAACTTCGAGCATCGGTGCGCTGCGTCGAACAACGCAGGGTTGGGTGGAAGCAACACCCGGAACGGCTGCGGGAATCCATCACACGCCGCACGGTATCGACACCTTGCGCGTTGCCGGTGACGGCGACCAACTCATCGCCTATTGGACCGAACGCGATGGCGTCGACCGCCACCTTCGGGCGCGTCTTCAAAATGCACCGCCCCAGGGCCGTACGTTCCTCGCTGACACCGCGAGCTCCGTCCAGTCGATCTTGGATAGCGAAACGCTAACGTCCGACGACCGGATCGTGATCACCGAATCGGTCCTCGAAGACATCACGATTAGATCAGCCGACTCGGGAGTCACTCTACTCGCTCAACCCGGCGTGATACTCACAGGAACGATACGAATCGAAGCCGACGACGTGACACTGCAGCGACTCAGCATCAACGGCACGATTGATCTGGTAAGCGGCGCGAACATCCAATTGCTGGACTCCCAAATCACGGGAACCGTCGTGGCGAATGCCGCCAGCGGACTCTTAATCGACGCGAATCACCTCTCGAATCCGAACGGCGTGGCCTTGGCAATCTCAGGACCGGCCATCGGCGTCGTGAGGAACAATCGGATTCATGGAAGCGATGTCGGCTTTCATGTGTCGGCGTCTTCCACCATCCGCTTTGCTCAAAACACCGTCGACGACAACCTTCTCGGGATCACGATCGATGCCGACCAATCGGGACCATTCACCGAGAACGTGATTCGGAACAACGAAACGGGAGTCCAGCAGTCCGCAAACGCGGCTTGGACGAACAACACTCTTCGCGACAACGAAGTCGGCCTTTGGCTGAATGAATCAGACACCCCGATCGTCTTCGGACAGGCCGGCATTAACCAAATCCGAAACAACAACCTGGGAGTTCGATTGACGGGCGGTCAATTGGTCAATCAAACGCTCCAAGGCAACCTCATCGCGACGGCAGGAACCGGAACCGTTGGCGGCCTCACAGCAGAACTTGGGAATCGAATCGTTGGTAACGATGTCGGTCCCACGAACTCGGGGTTGATCGCAGGAAACCGCATCCTGAACAACCGAATTGGCCTCTCGCCGGGTGACGACGCAATCGTTTCCGGCAACACAATCGCGAGAAACCTAGAGCATGCACTCGAGGTCCATGCATCTTCGCGAGTCCGAATCGTCTCCAACACGGTACAACATGACTCGGGCACCGCGATCCAACTTGCCGCTGGGGCTTCCGAGATCGAACTGCGTGGCAACCTCGTTCAGTCTGACGCCGGTGTTCACTTGCAAGTCCAAGACGATAGCCAACTCGGCTTCTTCAGCGACTTCAACTTCTACAGTTCAGGTGATCCATCCCTACCGATCATCGAATTCAGCAAGTCGTTCGACGATCTCTTGGCATGGCAAGTCGAGTCTCGTCACTTCGACCAACATTCGATCGGGCTCACACAAATCGACCCGACCTTGCACCGCCCTCGATTCGTCGGTGCCGGTGACAACAACTTCTCGCTCGCACCGCCGATCACAGGCCTGGAGGCCGCGTCACCTGGAATCGATTCCTCCGACCCTCGGATGACACTCGGATCGGCGTCGACCCGCGTCAATTTGCTGACCAATCCGAGCTTTGAGAGCGGTACCACTGGATGGACGGTCAACACCCCGGCAACCGCCGTCGCACCCACTCCGCTGCGAGCTTTCGATGGAAACTCGGTGTTTTCCGGTGGCGATGTGCCCGCAGGGTTTGCGGAGCAACTTGTCGACCTGACCCAGTTCACAACCGAGGCAGCGCTGGATGCTGGTTCCCAATTGATCGCGTTCTCTGGACGACTTCGTTCGCTGGCTGAATCCCTCAACGATCGCGGTCGACTGACGCTGACGATCCGCGACGAAAGTGATTCTGTGATCGAGAGTCGAACCGTTTTCGGACAAGCTACCGATGACCGGTGGGAGTTGCTGGGTGATGTCATTCGACTCCCCGCGGGCAGCCGAACCGTTGCCTATCGTTTCGATGCGGATCGCAATTCGTCCAACGACTTGGACGCTTATCTCGACTCCGCAGCCGTTTACCTGCTCGGCGACAACGAACTGCCAGAAATTGGTGCCGATGGTTTCCAGGCGACCGAGGTGGCTGCAGAGAGTTCGATCCGTCTGATTTCACCGGATCTGTATTTTGACGCGGTGAGATCGCGTGAAAGCGAAATTCGCTGGCAAACCACGGGCAACACATCACGTGCACTCGTTCACATCGACTTGTTTCAAGACTCGCTGCATGGTCCACAGTTCCTACAGAACTTGGCGGTCACCGATGATGATGGATCCTTTCTTTGGATCCCGGAAAACGTCGGAATCGCCGCAGGAACGCAAGGGTTGCGAATCGGCGTGAGCCTCGGCGGAGATTCGGCAACGGCTGATCTCGCAGCGGAGAGTTTTACGGTCCCAGAACTCGTCTCAAACTATTACGTCAATGACGGATCGCTCGCAAACGACACGTTGACAACCGGCGTTGGCGATCACCGAAACACAGGAACCCATCCTGGATCGCCCAAACCGTTGCCGATCGCAATTCTCGATCGCTACACGATCGGCCCAGGATCAACCATTTTGGTGGATGCCGGTGACTACGTGAGTTTGTATGAAACGGCTGCCGGCGATGTCGACTCGCGCGACGACGAAGGATTCACCCTGCGTGGCGTGGCGAACGATTCCGCCGTTTTACGCCTTGCCAATCCGCTGCTCGATCAGTCCGTGATCGGATTGCACGACGCGGATTCCATCACCCTGGAAAATCTGACGCTCCGAGGCGGAACACACGGTTTATACGCAACCGATGCCAGCACCGACATGTCCGCGATCGGATTGCGAGTTGAAGGAACAGCCTCGCACGGCATCCGAATCAACAACGATAGCGACGGCTCCCGAATTCTCGATGGATCAATTGTTGCCGCCGGCGGAGCAGGCATTTGGTCCGATGCGTTGGTGGCCGAAATCGACAACAACACAATCAGCGGTTTCATCACCTCCGGTATCTATCTCGAAGAGAGCGGGCCGACGCGCATCACTCGCAATGTCGTCTCAGCAGGTGGAATGAATACGAGTGGTGAAGCCGGTATCTACGTCGACAACGTCGGTTTCAACGATGCTGTCGAGGTCGGCTCGCTTGATCTGACCGCCAAGCGAGGCAACCGGGTCTTCGACATTGGTGGCGACGGAATCTTCGTCCGAGGCGAGTCGATTATCGCAGGCAACTCGATCACGGGTCACACGGGGGTCGGCGCGGTCGGAATCGTTGCGGAAGGTTTGATCCAAAACAACGTGGTTGCCGACGGAAACCGCGGCATCGAAGCCCGTGGCAATGTCGTCGCCAATCGCATCGAAAACCATCGCGACTTGGCCCTGTTAACCAATGGAAGCGTGACGGTCTCGCGCAACGTCATTGATGGTGCCGAAACGGGCATCCGGACTCTGTTCGGCCCACTCGCCACCATGCGGATCGAAAACAACCTGATCACGGACACGATGCAGACCGGATTGCTGATCTCTCACGATAGCGTGGAGGTGGCCAACAACACCTTCGTTTCCCAGCATGGCAACGCAGTACGCACGCAACTTGCGAGTGATCTGCTTTTTGAAAACAACATCTTTTCGATGTCGACGGGACTCGCCTTCGACTTGGATTCCGATGCCACAATCGACTTGCAAAGCGATTTCAACCTGTTCTCGAACGACACGGTCCCGGGATTTGCGGGTGGTGAGCAGCGCGACACCCTGTCCGATTGGCAAACTGCGATCAACGACGATGCAAGCAGCCTTTCAGCCACCGCGCAGTTCGTTGATCCATCCAACGGAGATTTTCACCTTGTCAGTCCCAACGGCAGTTTTCACGGAGGATCGCTGGCACCTATCCTGGACGGCGACGGCCTTCCGATCCGAAACGATGGATCACTCACGGTCGACACTGATTTGAGTGTCGGTGTGGACGGAGGCAATCCCAGCAGCGAATTTGCCAGTGAACCGAGCCCTCGTGGCAACGCCATCAACCTGGGAGCATTCGGTGGCACCGAACAAGCTTCGGTCAGCCCGTCCGATTACGTAAGCGTCTTCGCCCCTGAACTCGCTGACTCGATCGCCGCCGGGCGAAGCACGTTGATCCGATGGCGAACTCACAACTCGGATCCAGTACTGATCGAACTGGTCCAAGGCGCGAATGCAACCACCATCGATACGATGGCGGCGGGAATCGGCCAGTATGTTTGGAACGTCGACCCCGGCATCATCCCGAACAACGACTATCAAGTTCGCGTCACCAATGGAACCTCCGTCGGCATCAGTGAAACCTTTTCGATTACGCCTCCCGTTTCGGTCTTCTACGTCAACGACAATGCCGTCGAGTTGGGTGATTGGACAACCGAAGTCGGCGATGACTCAAATGACGGCCTGACTCCGCAGACCCCCAAGGCAAGCATTGCTTCGGTACTTGCGACATACGATTTGCAGCCAGGTGATCTGATTCGCGTTGACAACGGAACTTACACGCTCGCCACCAACATCGTCATCGATTCTCAGGACAGCGGTGTCTCGATTGTCGGCTTTGCAGAACCCAACCAGCCCACAAAGTCAACGCTGATCGACCGCAACTCCACCGCTGCCGGAACATCAGTCTTTTCGATCAACGGTGCCGACGATGTCACGCTTCAATCCCTTCGCCTGACCGGCGCCCAAACGGGGATTTCAATTCCTCGCAATAGCAACGCGGATCGGTTCTCGTTGGTCGACAGCGAAGTCTTTGATAACGGTCAGTATGGAATTCGAGTTCTCGACGGCAACACCGACACGACGATACGCGGGAGCACCATCTCGGGCCATGGCCCAACGGGGGCCTCGTTTGGCATCCAAATACTTGGTGCCGACGCAACCATTCGCGACTCACGGTTTGTCGCCAATTCGATTGGAATCGAAATCGGTGGTGCCAGAAGCTTAGTCGACAACAATCGATTCGCCGATCATCAGACGGCGATCCGCACGACCGGCGTCCGATCCAACGAAATCGATTGGATTCAGATTCACAACAACGTGATCGACACAATCGCGAGTGAGGGCATTCGATTCCAGTCTTCTCTCGTTACAGGAAATCGAATCTCGGGTGACTCGATGTCTGGTTCGATATCGACGGGACTCTCCGGAACGTCTGGACGCGCAGTTGAGAATACGATCTCCAACTTGGAAACGGGAATGATTGCCGGCGGCGGAACCTTTATCGACAACACCGTCCACGACACCACCGTCTCGGGCATCCGAGTCACGAACACGGGCACACAAGTTGTCGGCAACCAGATTTCCAATAGCCCGATCGGCATTGATCACTTCGGATCGTCCAATCAAACAGTGACGATCGCCAACAACCAGATTGTTGCGAGTGATACCGCCGGAGTCCGATTGCGTGGCGGGATTCCAATCATTTTGAACAACACGATCGTTCAGGAAACGGGCATCGCAGTTGCGATGGAAGACGTGGACGCCGAACTGCGCAACAACATCTTCCATGTTCGCAATGGCGTCGTCTTCCAGTTCGACGCCGATGAAACGGGTGTGTTACTGGAAAGCGACTACAACGTCTTTGACTTAATTTCGTCGGGACAACTCGCCATCGCGAATGGGGTGTACTACAACGATCTTTCGGCTTGGTCCTTCGACTTCGATCTCGATCGAGGAAGCGTCTCGGGTGATGCGGGTTTGACAGACCCGACCAGCGATCTTCGACTTACAACCGGATCCATCGCGATCGATGCCGGTGATCCCGATTCGTCCTTTGTGAACGAACCGACGCCGAACGGGAACCGCATCAACGCTGGAGCCTTCGGTGGCACCGTGTCGGCGACAAACAGTGCGATTCGCACCATCGATGTGCTCTCACCGGCAAACGCTGACAAGTTGGTGACGGGCAACGTTTCTCAAATCGAGTTACTCACATCGGGCCTTCCCGCCGATGCAACCCTGAGCCTCGACCTTTCGATCGATAGCGGTCAAACCTGGGCCACGATTGCAACGAGCATCCCCGTCGATGCAAGTGGCCGAGCAAGCACAAACTGGATCCCCACCTCGGAAACTGCGGCTAACTCGGCGGTCGTCAAAGCGACATGGCAATCGGGTACCGACTCCGTCGATGCGACGAGTGGCCTCTTCAGCATCCAGGCACCGACGAGCGAGTACTTCGTTAACGACGCGGATACTACGGGTGACACTTACACAGCGTCGGCTGGCGATAACCTCAACAGCGGAACCGACGCCGATCGGCCGATGGCGAGTTTGTCGGCGCTGATCAACGCCTATCGCTCGGTGCTCAAAGCGGGAGACGTGATCTACATCGACAGTGGGACCTATACCGTCCCGAAAAATGTTGCCCTGGATGAATCGCTCTCGGGGATCACGATCCGCGGTACGGGTCCGGATCTCACGCATCTCACCCGAAACAATGTCGACTTCGGAAGCTATGTCTTCGAGTTCACGGGGGCTGATGATGTCACAATCGAATCGCTTTCGATCAGCACTGCGGAAACGGCTGTGTATGCGAATACGGGTGCCGACAGTGATCGCATTTCCGTACGCGACGTCCACGTCTTGAACAACCGCTTGGCCGGCCTTCATCTGGAAACGTCGAATGATCAAGCGCTGATCGTGGATTCGACTTTCGACGGAACACCCGGTGGGTCACAGGACGATAACCAGCGGATTGGGATCGATATCGATGCGAATGATTATCGATTGGACAGTGTCACCGTCAGAGGCAGCCAAACAGGAGCCCAGCTATTCGGGACGGGCATCGTCGTTGAAAACAGCCGTTTCCAACAGAACACATCGACCGGCGTCTTCGTCCAGGCGTCTGATGTTCTGGTCGAGAACAACATCTTCGACGCCAACACCTCCGTCGGGCTTCGAGCCAACTCGACCAATGGCGCGGATTTGCTCAATATCCTGGTTCGCGAGAACACCGTCATCAACCAACGAAGTGCAACTTCTTCTTTGGCAACGGGCCTTTTGCTCAGCAACGTCACAGCCGTCAACAACACGTTAGACAACAACGATCGCGGACTCTTATTGACCCGATCTGTCGCCAGCGGCAACCACTTGGTCGGAAACACGACCGCGATTGAAACACAGGGTGCGTCGGGCAATCGCATCGAAGCCAATCGGCTTCTAAGGAACGACACGGGCATCCGACTCTCGACCCTTTCAAACTTCGCATCGAACGTTGACTCCGTTCGCGAAAACGTCATTTCACAATCCATCGTGGCCGGCATCGTCATCGACCGGGTCAAGAACAGCCAGATCATCGGCAACACGATTCAGATC
>JBCBOT010000216.1:0-13762 GCA_039821165.1 Planctomycetota bacterium
GAATCGCAGGAACGGCAAGAAGAACTTCAGGAAGCCATGGTTGAGGAGATGCGGAAGATTCGCCGCAAAGGATTGGTAATCGGACCATGATCCCCTATCGCCCAGCGTAGTTCCTCGGAGGTGGCGTGTAGCCTTCAACAAGGCCATTACGAAAGATAATCATCACTTCCCGTCCCGCCTCGGTGTGCCGCCACTTCCAAACTTCCGTGTAAACCCCTTTACCATCTCCAAGCTCATAGCCGGGCCCCAGAATCGTGAATACTTCATCGCGCGTCATTCCATTGTCGACCATGTTGAGCGTGTCGTAGCTCACAAACCCCATTGGCGGCGGCGCAGTCACTGCTTGGTAGACGCTGTAAAACGCAAATAGATACACCGGGATCATCAACGTCCCGAGTACCAGTTTCCAAGTTGGTGGCTTCTTATTCTGCATCGTCTCCCCTGTGAGTATCGAGAAAGATCATAGTTTGAATTCAACGGTCATAGGGCGCAGATCCCCCGGCCAAATCCTGACAAGGTGAACCCAAACATCGCCGCGGTTGTCACTCATGCACCAGCCACCACCACCATTGACCTGGACTGCGAGAAGTGCAATACTTCCACACATCTGTCAGGCAGCTTTTCCGGGCTTAGCAACCCGGAAGACTTGGCCAAACCGGTTGTTCACCCGGTTGGCGACAACGCCACGACGCTAACTTCTTTGACGAGATGAAATGCCCCAGCGAATCGATGCGTGAACCCGCGCAAAGTTACGATCCGGAATAGTCCGGGGAGCGAAGCCTTGTTCGGTCGGGAGTTAGCGCCCGGCTTGCTAAGCGTGTCGATTCGCTTGGGCGTGCGCGCAACTAATGTTGTGCAAAGGTCCAAATTAATGACCAGTAAACGAAAGACTCGGCAGCGCGCCAGCTTCACGGGCGACGAACGCGACCAGCGACTTCGTGACTACATCGGCCAGAGTCTCCTGACGATGCATGTCGCCAGGCATAGCGGCAGCCCCGAATCGGGGCTGTACGCCGCGCGGGGATGTTTTCCGATTGCGGTGTCGCTCATCCACAGAAGAACTTGCCCCGAGCACTACGGGCGGAGCATGAACGCTCAGCTTGAGGACTTGAAGGTGCGTGGTGTTGTCGATGACATCACACACTTGAACCTCAGAAGAGCTGCGGTCGCGCTTGGTGAGTTCTCCAGTGGTCGAGACCTTCACGAAGTCATTTTGGCATGTGAGACGCTACAGAGGCTTGAGCGTGAAGAGAGAAGACCGACGCCGAAAGCGAAAGCTTCGCGAGACAGAAGACCGATGCTTCGACTCGCGGTGTCGGTGCTGTCTCTCGGCCTGTGGAGGGTAGCATCGTGAGGGAGCGTCCAAGATGCCCGAAGTGTGACGTGTTGATGTGGGAAGATGGTGGGCGTAAACGCAAAGTCGATCTCAAGTGTCGGCTCTGCGGTTATAAGACTCGCCTTCCTGATGAGCCAAGGCGGATGAATTGGGGAGTTGCTCCTCCGACACCGGACGAAATCAGATGCCGCGCTGCGGATGTGTGACGCTCGCGTCCGGACCCGCACGTTGAGGATCGGCACAGTCCGTACCTCATTCGTCGGAAGCCTCGTGCACCAACGGCGGATGAGGTCTTGGCCAAGTTCCGCGGGCCACGCGAGAGAGCCTGATAGCGGGAAAACTCCGAAGGCCGCATCGGAAAATACCGGGCGGCCTGTCGGGGTCTTGTGAACGTCAGGCCACTCCACAGCCCCTAGTCCTGCTTGTGCTGAATCACGCAAAGTAATCTGGTCAAGTAAGGCCCCCTGAAGAAGCCCGCGGAGCCACCGAAAGAAGCCGTGGTGATTCGCCAAATAGCAGGGACACAGCATTGCCTTTGGGGAGGAAGGCGATACAAAAGGTCCAGAAAGCTAGCCTGCTGTTCTTGTTGAGAGGGGATTGCACTCGATGGCAGATGTACCGAAGAGCGAATTTAGCGAACGCTTTGTTGAGTTGATGAAGTCGCGAATGCTCGTCTCATTTCACAAATACGGGCCTGTGAAGGAAGCCTACCCGCACAAAATTGACGCTATAGCGTCTCTGCAGACTAGGCTGCGAGAGTACGAGCGCACTGGCAATACGGAGTTTCTTGTGGATGCCGCGAACTTCGCAATGATTGAGTTCATGCACCCATCACACGAGGATGCGCACTTCGAAGCCACGGATGCCAACAAGTCACCCGGCAGAAACTGGTACAGCGGAGGACGGCCTAACCAGAAGCCGAACAAGTAGAGAGTAAACTACCAGGAGAGCTGTTGACGAGCTGGCGGTGCTGCCAGTTTTCGCAATGCTTCTATGATCGATTCTAGATAGTCAATTGCGTTGACGAATTGAGTGCGTACGGCGTCGTTCATCAGCTCGACGTCAAGGTTCAGGCGAACGTCTTTGTTCTTGTGATGATTGTTAATCAGCAACTCGATCGCGTCGGCGGTTTGCGAGATAACTTCCCGAACACCCGCTGGCCACTCAGGTGACTCTTTGCTTAGGCGGGTTTCGAGCGACTCTGCAAGTGTTCGGTCCTCGTCAAGCGTTTCTAACCTGTTCGCCCAATCAGACGCGATTTGCTCAAAGTCATGCGGCCGCCGCAAAACATACGTTTGCATCAAATAGAGCAACTCAAAAGTCTGAGACAGGGGGCTCAGTGTGCCTTCACGGGCGATCTTCTCCAATTCACGGCGAGCCTCAGCGAACGCTTCGCGAGTTGCCTCTTCTGTCACATGTCCTTCGGTTTTCTTCGCCAAAAGTCGGTTTGCAAGGGTCCATCGCAAGACAAGAACAGTGCCTAGACCTAGGCAGATAGATGCCAGGATTAACAACTCGTTTGTTGAGAGATAGTTCATGGTCGTCGCTCCTCTAGCCCCAAATTTTCCGAAGTTTCGGTGTCTTCTTGTTCGCGAAGAGACTCTTGAGGGGTGTTCGCGTTTGCCTTTCGAAATAGTTCGTTTGCTTGTTCGATTGTGAGGCCTGTTACCTGTGTGTGAAACAGAATCTTGTGTTCCCGAGCGTCATCTGCAGCGCGCTGAACCGCCATTTCCAATCCGCGACGCAGGTTCTCGATCGCTTCATCTTTCTTCGTTGTGTACCAGTTCAGCCACTTTAGGGCCAGAAAGAAAACCAGCCCGGTTATGATGAGGAGAAGCCAAAATGTGGGTCCCCCTCCCATTACATTGAAAGCCTCTTTCGCCGTGTCAGCCGCTGCTTTTGCGACCTCCTCGTTCTGTCCTAAGGGTAGCCCCATCTCGTGACACGTCCGGTCAGTGTTCGTAAGTTCCCAGATTTCTCCGGTGAATTCTACGCGGGCTGGCCGAAAGTGACCATCCGTGGGGAAACACCCTTCAGTGTCGGTTGACCGACTGTGTCACAACCCCTCCCATCGTAAGAGACCTCCGTCGAAGGAACCACCGTGGCGAGTATCGTTAAAGAAAGGTCCAAGAGCGGACCAAACAAAGGCAAGCTCAACGGGTGCAAGACAATTCTGGTCGTTTGTGCGGATCAGCGTCGACGTTCCATTCGTCTCGGCAAGTGTGACATCCGAACCGCCGAACGGATCAAAACCCAAATCGAGTATCTGAACGCGGCGAAGTGTGCGGGGTCGGCGATTCCAACCGAGACTGCATTGTGGCTCACTTCGATCGACGACATCCTTCATGGGCGGATAGCCAAAACGGGTCTTTGCGAGCCGCGGAATGTCAAGCTGGCGGAACACCCACTTCAGCGGCTCGGGGCCTTGCTCGACCACTTCATGGATACCGAAGCGAGTGATCTAGGCGAATCGACGCGTGAGAACTTGAACCTCACGCGTGAGAACCTGATTGGTTACTTCGGCGCGGATCGAGACATCACCACGATCAAAAAGGATGAAGCGCGCGCCTGGCGGAGACAGCTTGCAGCCAAGGGCAACCGTCGAGTGAAGAAGGGCGAGACCAAAGCGATGGCGGACAACACGGTTCGCCGCCGAACTGGCCGGGCTCGCCAATTCTTCAATTTCGCGATTGAACAAGAAATCATCACCGCCAACCCTTTCGTTCAGAAAGGAAAGATGCCGGCCTCGACGATCCGCAACGACGAACGGATGGTGTTTGTAACTCATGAGGCAATCGAGCAGTGCCAAGCGGCGATGCACCAAGTGTTCCTGCCCAATGCGTCAACTAAGCGGCCGCACTCCAATGCGGTCGACTTTCGAACAATGATTGCCTTGGCCAGGTATGCCGGGATTCGGTGTCCTTCGGAGTTGGTCAAACTGAAATGGGAGCACGTTCAATTTGGAGTTGTTGACCCGGACAATCCACGCGAGATGCTCGGCGGATCCAACGGCTGGGGCTGGATGACCATTCACTCCAAGAAGACGCAGCAGTACGAAGGCGGCGCAATTCGACGGGTTCCGATCTTTGCCCACCTTCAGTGGTATCTGCGCGAGGCGAAGCAGTACGCGTCCGTTGATGCTGTCTACGTGATCCAAAACCCGGCATACCGCCAGCTCCGTGCCAACAACCGGACTTCATTCTTGAAGGCCATCGCAAAAGTCGGTCTCACGCCCTGGGACAAACTGTTTCAGAACCTGCGATCATCGTGGGAGAGCGAACTGCTTGCAAAGCACCCACTTGGTGACGTGGCACCCTGGCTCGGTCACAGCGTTGAGGTCGCCGCCAAGCACTATGTGCAATCGCAGCACCACCGAAGGGTTGAAGCCTCCGAGTCGTACAAGATGCCCGAGGTGCACCGGGCGATTCACTCGCAGGCGACCTATCACCAAGCGAATCAGCAGAACGCAGAAGACTCCGGCACAGAGCGGCAAGAAGGCCGCGGGACAGGGGTTTTTCTTATAAACCCAAGCGTTTTGCCGACTGAACAGCTCCCCGAAACAAACGCTTTGCGGAAGTTGTCTCGGTACGCCGAACTTCGTAATCTGCTAGCTATATGGCATTACAGCAAATCCGACTTTTACGGTCAAGCCTGGTAGCCATCCAGACGTTCGCGGAATTTTTGGCAGTGGCTTAACGGCGTTGTGTTAACCAGCGGTAGTTTCACCATCGAAGAAGTTACTGTGATCTGAGGTTAACAGCTACTGAGATTCTCTAGCCTTGCGTATGCCTTCGACTGGCTTATTCGCCAGCGATTCCGGCGATCAGAAGACTCTCGGTATCGGATCGTTTTCAATCCCAAGCTGATGCGAATCTCCAGTCACCATCTTTGGAGCAGAGTGACGCAATTTTGTCACCAGCCCAAACTTCGATGTGATTTCCAAACTCCGGTGTTCGCAGTTCGAATCCCTCTTCCAACTCAAGCGGCGTGTTGCGTCGCATTGAACGAATCCGCGCGAGACTCATCTCGGATGCGAGCTCTGGCGTACTGAGTGACTTGGCGGATTCAATGTCCATCATGACCACAGCTTCGATGAAGTCATTCACAAGCGCCGCAAGGTCCTCCTGCTGTCGCTCGGACGCATGACTTGAAATCGAGCTCTCAATTCGCGCAATTTTGGAGACGGAGTTCCATTCTTCTTTAGCGGCTCGGCTGCGCAGCTTGACCAAAAAGTATTTTTCGGCTTCGAGTCGTTCGGTATCAAGGCTTGCCAAGTGTTCGGCGCTCTCGGCAGCAGCGCGTTCACGGCGACGAAGCAAATCCGCAAGATCCAGACGAAGTGCCTCGACTTTGCGCGAGTTGCCTGGCGATGATTCAAGGGAAGCGATCAATGTCTCGGTCGCCTCAATGTCTTCAGCGATCTGTTGATACTCCAAATCGATAGCTTCGCGTTGTGCATCTGAGGCGAGGTCGAGCACCTTGGCCTTGGCCGAATATGCGAGGTCGTAAACCTTGCTGGCTAGCGAAGTCGGTTTGACAGATACGGCGATCATGTCCTTCGCCCAAAAGAACGTCGGAACAACGATGCACGCCAAGAGGACGGTACTGACTAAACGCTTGAACATGGTTTGATATCCTTCGATTCACGGGGAGAGTGCGGCAGCGTGTTGCCACCATCGTTGAGACTTTGGTTTTCTGCGGGCGTGTGCGTACTCGCTATTTGCGGATTGGCGAGAACGGTGCTGGAGAGGGTCGCGAGTTGCCTTTAGGGGACACTCCCCGGTTCACGGCATGTTTTGTGACAGCTTGCTTTTCGGCAGCGACGACCAGTTGCCTGGACGTACTTTTTCCAGCCGGCTGGGACGGGATTCGTTTGAGAACCCGAGTCGAGTATTTCACCGGTGCTTTCTTGGCTGCGGCTTGTTTGTTCAACTTCGACACCTGACTGATCGCACGACTGCTATAGTCTCGTCCTGCCGCAAGCTTGTTTTTGCGAATCGCAGTCGGAATCTTTGCGCCGCTCTTCGTTGGTCCGCCGCTAATGCCGAACTTGTGCAGACTGGTTTTTCCGGACTTGGTATTCGTCTTGAAAATTCCGTACAAATGCTGCGGCTTGTTCGATTTCAGAGAGTTGCCCTGAATCGCTCGGGTGGGCTTGTTGGTGACGGGCTTCGGTTTAGGTGCAATCGCCGAGTTTGGGGCGGGCCTGACCGCTGGCTTGGGTGCGACGGTGCGAACGGCAGGCGGGCGGATCGCTCCACGAAACTGCGCGTTCGCATTCGACGAAGGCCAAGCGAGAAACAGCGTCACAACGGTCAGCAGGGTTGAACTACGGATCATCTTTGAATTCCTAATCGATGGCGACTAACGAAAGAGCAAGTTGGCTCCACTACTTACCAGCGAGTTACGGCATGACGGTTACGATGAAAAGCCACGTCTACTCTCAAGTCATCCGTGAAAACATGGGTGAGAAGTTTCCAAAAGTTCTATGGTCCGTAACCGGAAGGTTCGTCGCGAGGTGTGACATCGAATGCTCCGATAGAACTCGCTAGTCCAATAGGTACCGGCAAACTCGCGTAATCCGAGCGAGCAAAGAGCGGATGTCATCGGTGATAGTTCTGGGCAGATCACTCTCGAAGGCACCGCCCAGCGATTTACCATGGACAACGATCCACACAGCCGACCAAGCCGTATACGCAGCCTCCCATGATCGTGGCGGTAGTGAATCGTTCGCCGAGATGCACTGCTTGATGGCTGAGCACAAGGCTCCGGCCGAAATTTCGTTTGCCCACCACTGTGCGATGTGGGTGAGCAGGTTCCAATTCGCAACCCGCGCATTTTCACCGAGTAAACTAATGTTGATGAGATGGGCGAGACATCGTCCGGAATCCGTTACGATCTGAACTTCGGCAATCGCAGCACCGTTTATGGACAACTCGCGTAGGCTACGATGAATGCGCGGGATCGTTTGCAAGGCGTCGGAAGCGTGATGCATAGAAACGAAGCCGTTCAGCCAATGCTCAGCATTTTGAATCGTTTGAAATTCAAGCCACGGTGACACTCGCTTGCTGTCAACCAAATCGTCAACGAACCAACTCAGGTACCCGGAAATCCGCTCAGCGATCTGAACCAAAAAGTAAGATGTCGACCGGTCCTCGATGGATGCCGCCACTTGGTCTGCGACTTGACCAATTCTGCCTAGAGATTCCGCGATGGCGTTGCGAGCGTGCTCATGAGTTGCAACTCCTCGTTCGACACCACGGACTGCCTTGAACGCCGCATCCGCCGTCGCAACGGTTTCCTCCGACCACAGCAGGAAGCTCAGACTACCTCCCTCGGTGACAACGTCGAGCAGATCCTCCTGTCGAACTTCCAGCGAAGGATCCAGCGATGTCAGGCAGCCCCACTCCTGAAGCAACGTAATGTCTTCAGCAAGCATCAGGCACGTTTCGTCGATTAACGGATCAGATTGAAAATGTGAGGGAAGATAGTTCCTCCGTTGTTTGCTCATGATCTCCATGCCTTTGGGCTCCTGTGTGTTTCGCTATTTGAATTGCGAGCCTTCGGCCAACGTGATCGTTCAATCTGATTCGCCAAGGACCTGTTGATCCTTCTGTGAGCCTCGCACGAGAACGCGAACGATGAATTGCCTGCAACCAAGAGCGAGTTACGCAGGACGGAGTTACGCCCGAAAAGAAACGTCTATCCCGATAGCAGTCAAAAAGCACTGTGAATCGATGACCGCACAGACGCGACCGTCACGACTTGGTTTCGCGAAAATCGAATCGTCCGTAACCACGGTTTGATTCGTAGGAAGTAGGCGTTCTTGAATCACCCCGCCTTTACGGAGCACTCAACGTTGGCGAATCGAATCTTGTCGCCGACGTTCAATACTGGCTGTCGGTCAACTTCCGTCGCCTTGGGCAAGGCCAACCATCCCGACGGAGTCTTTCGGAACACACCGTTCGATGAGCAATCCTCGATCCGGTACTCAGGACCAATTCGACGAATCACCGCGTGGCGTTTGCTGGCCTGCGTCGATCCGCCAAGTTGGTCACGTCCGATAACCACACTGGATTGATCCAGTCGGATTGTTCCGAAACTGCCGTGCAACGCGAGCATCGGGTAGTCCTTGCGACAAATGGCACAACGCTTCTTCGAGGCGTCGACGATGTTGGGTGCTGAACAGGATGGGCAGATGTCGATTTTGAAGAGCGACGTGTAGAGTGCATCCTGCCACTGCTGTGCTGTTGGTCGTTCCGTTGGGTTTTTGCTAATTCCCAAACGAAACAAGCGTCCCAGATCAGCATCCAGAACTTCGGCCGGGTAGCCATCGGGGCGGCGCTTCGTCTTTGAACAGGCTGGATCACCCAACCAAGTGCCCTTCGCCATCACCTCGTTGAACTCTTCCTCAGAGGCATCGCTGGGCACCGGGTGACGAAGCGTGAGCAGTTCGTGAATCACAACGGCGAGGCTAAACCGGTCCGCCTCAATCGAGGGCGATGCCTTCTTGGTGCGAATCTCTGGGGCCATGTACAGATTGTGCCCCAGGCAAGGAGCGATTGGCAGAGACTTCCCAGCGAAGTTGTCGTAGTCGATGACGAATACACGGCATACTCCATTTCGGAAGACCAGCACGTTGTTGGCATGGATATCACCGTGGGCATAACCGCGTTGGTGAATGACACTGATGGAGCGCGCCAACGCGCATCCTATCTGGATGCCTTCGAGCATATTGAATCCACCGCCGGTCAACATGTCCTCCAGCGAAATCCCCGGTGCCTTCGTGCTGATGTGGCCGAACGTGCCGTTAACCTCAACCAATTCACGCGGGGCGACGATCGTTTCGTTTTCCGCCTGGAATTTCTGCGAGATCAGTGTTTCCAACCGCCGCCGCGAATCCTTGTCCTGGAATTCTGGCCGATAAACCTTGAGCACATGCATCGATCCATCGTCCGCCGTTGCATCAAACGCAGTCCCTTGTCCACCAGCAGCCAAGGTTTCACCGACCGTCATCCTGCCGTGGCTACGTGTCTTGAATTGGGTTCCCCGATTGATCATCGTCTTGTCCCGTGTTGGTGGTTATGAGAACGAACCAATTTCCAAAACCGTGGCTGAAACTCAGGTTGGGCGCCGTCAGCCATCAGTCCGAGTGTCAAGTTGTCGTCGCAAACAAATCCGCCGTTTCCGTCAACGATGTTTGACAACTGTTCCAGCGAGGCGTTGACTGTTTTCATCAAGTCGCCCCTTTGGTAGATCGCCATCCGCATCAACTCTCGAACGAACCGATCGTCAACGCGGTCGAAGACTCCGTCGGTGCCACTAAGTAGTACATCCCCAACGGAGCGAGGTGAGCAGCCAAATTCAGCCGCACCGTGTGGCGTCGGCCCCAGTGAAGCGGCAAGTACATTTGTCGCCGATGCATCGACGCGGTGCTGGACCATCAAGTCCTCAACGTCACCGGTGTTGCGAACAACCTTGATGGCACCATCACCGATGTAACCGAAGCAAAATTGGCTTCGCTCACCAACCACAACGATCAACGTCGTTCGCAAACCGTCGCCAAGGTTCGTCATATTTAGCTCGGCCCCTCGATTCGCCAGAGCGTCGCCAGCCGCAGCGAACCCGGCGGCGATCGCGTCTGCAGCCGATGCCTCTCTGTTTACCAGTTTGCGAAATAGCTCGGTCGCGCAAGCCTCGATCGCCAACCGACTCGCTTCCTCCCCCCGAGCAACACCACCACAACCGTCCGCAATCAAGAGAACTTGATTGCCGTTCAAGTCGAAAGCCGCAGACGAGTCTTGGTTTTCGCTTCGCACGTTCCCTTTGATTGAATCGACACCAAGCCGCCAAGCTCGCGTATTAACGCTTGATGATTGTGGCAGTGACAGTCCTGTGTCGCTTGTCGGCTGTGGCGTCGCGCGGGGACGTGTCGGGATGTCGTGTGAATCGGTCGTTGTTCTTCGACCGATCAAGCCAACAGCGCCAGCCCACTGGGTTTTGATTGCTTCCCTTTCGAGGTAGAAGTAGACGGCAATCATCAGCCCACCGAAGCAAGCCAGTAGAACGACAAAGCTGAACGGTCCGGTTGGGGACGCATGCGACTCGCTCCGCGTGATGGCGGGACGGTCCCACGCGGGACGCCGTGAGAGGACGGGCGTCTCCATCCGAGGTGTCTCAAGATTTCGCCTAGGAGATATTGAGTTAGAAATTAACGGTTCCGTTGTCGACGTTTCCCCATAGGCAGACGGTAGGTTTCCGCCAGTATTCTCGCCGACAGCTTCTTTTGAATCCTCTTCTTCGGGCGGTGTAGCGACAGGATCGGGTGCTTGGTTTTCCACTTCAACGCTATCGCCGACGTCCTTGTTAGGGTCGACCAAGATCGGAAATTCAATGAATGGCAATTCTTCGTACCGAGGGTCGCGGCCTGCGTGCCATGGCCTCCAGCCATCTGGATTCGCGAAATCCCGAAGGATCGGAAACAGCGGCGGGTGAAAATTTTCGCTCTCGCCAGATTCGGTGGGTGCCTGGTCGGCTGGGACGAAGGGCAAGGACTTAATCGTCAGTGGCGCCGAATCCTGAGCAACCAAACCGTTCTGCATCCCGAATAGGAATACAGCCATCAAGACCAAAAACATTAGTCGCCACAAGAACTTGAAAACGCCAGCCACCGCCCTGCACGACAGGGAGACCGACGTCACTAACAACCGGATAGCCCAATGTTGGTGGTTGGCGGGTCGTGCTGCCGGCGGACGCTTATCGACCTTTGGCTCTAGTGTCGGCTTGGGGTTCGGTTGCTTCCGTGACTTGGGCGTTGGCAAATTGTCGCCTCGTGGCTTCGCAACCCGTGCTTTGGCTACCGGAGAAGCCGCAGACAAGGCCCTGGTCGCTGGAGATTTGACACCGATCGAGTCGAGGTACTCGATGACTTCGTGGTCAGGAACGACTCGCATTAGAATTTCCTTTGTGGATGGGGCCAGACTTCGCGGGCAATGATTGACGGTTACGCTGCGACGGGGACCAGCTCCGTTTCGGCATTTCGAGAGGCAGTTGGGTCAGAATCGGACTTGTGACAACGCTTGCGTCGCGTTTTGACCACGTTGCAAGCTGGTACACATCGTCGCCCCGACTGCGGCGAAGAAAGCACGCAAACTGCGGCCGTCATTACAGCGGTAAAAATGCTCCGGCGAAGTCGCGATCGACCGCAGGAAGTCTTCATCCGCGTTGGTCCCGAATGCTACCGAAACTAGGTCCGCGCCCGCCTTGATGGACGTCGCCAACGTTTTAGCTTTGTCCCGGTCCGAGGTTTGTCCATCGCTGAACACGACCACCACCGGACGCAGGTAGTCTTCCGACTGAAAGTTTGATCGCCCCAAGACTTCAGCGGCAATCTTCAATCCAGATGCCACATTTGTTCCGCCGCCACCGTGAATCGGCGTAACGCGGCCAGCTAGTTCGGTCGCGGGCGTCACATCGTTGACGAGACTCCCCGAACTCTCGAAATTGATCACCGCAGCCTCAAAGCCGCCTCGATTCGCTGGATCGGCTAACTCGTCTACCAAACCCTGGCTGGCCGCGGTCGCGTCGATCGCCTTCGCGCCGCCCATTGACCCGGAACAATCACGGACGAGCACCGCGACCTGTTTACTGGATTGGGACAACCACGCTGGTCGGCTGACCCCCGATCGTGGAACGCTCATTTGCGACCGAGCTTGCGAGAACGCCTTATTGCCAGCACCTTGAAATAGCTGATCGTTTTGTTGTGGGTCGAAAGTCATGATTGAATCCTTGATGTTGGAAGATTGGAAACGGGGAGGGGGCCATGGCGCAGGTTGTTAGCCTGTGTCAATGACTTCTCAAATACTTCTAAACCGACAGCGGCACCGTGCCGCCCGTCGCAATGGTTTGCACGATACTGGCCGACAGTTGACCAGCAATCTTTTGCATCTCTTTGGGATCCGGATCGTTGCTGATCGGGAACATCAATCCGCCAGCCCCTTCACACAGCTCTCGAAGTTGCGGCTTCGGCTCGCAGATCAAATACAGGAGCAAGCCGCGGCTGCGCAGTGACTCACCAAGCTCACGGGCCGATTGGCCCGAACCAGCGGGCTTGGAGTCCGCGGTCGTGTACGCCAGGACTGCACCGCGCGCCTTTTGCGGGTCTGAGTTCCATGGCACCGAGTTGGCCAGTTCCTCAATGCCGCTCAAGTGATGCTCCTCCGCATCCCCGCCGCCCTCGAAGACGATCTTGTTCAGATCCTCGGTGGCCTGGTCAGCGGTCCCGCCGTTGGTCAATAAGACGGGATCCTGTCCGTAGTCTTCATCACCATGACTCTGCAGATAGACAGACAAACTGCGAGCCTTACCTTCGATCTGTGCAGTGATCATGGGGAACGACTTGCGGATGCCATCTGCGAATCGCTGGCTGCTACCAGTCCGATCTACTGTGCACCCTAGTTCCACCTCGACTTGCATCTTCGGTCGACCAGCCGGACGGACCACGCTCATCGACGGCGCGGCGTTGAAGTTAGAACCACAAGCCGAACAACTCAAATCGGTGTGCTCGATCATCGACTGACAGTATTGACATGGGATTTGCATCACTTCACCTCAAGGTTACGAAGGGGGAGAACCAAAAATGAAAAATCGGCACTAAACAAACACCACGGTTTCACCTGGTGCGCGGACAGTGCCACGGGTCGAGCCTTTCACGATCACGTTCGCTTGCCCGGTCGCCGCGTGCTTGACGATTGCCACGCCGTAGTGATCGGTGAAAGCTGGCTTGGAAACGCCCAGGCAACCGAAAGACAAGACAACGCGGACGCCCGCCGCTTTGCTGCCATCGCGGTACTGGACATGGATTTTGGAATGGTTCATCGCTGGTTTCTCCGGTGACTTGCCTGCGGATCAGCTCGGGCCGACATCTAGCAGTGGGTTACGCGTGCAGCGGTTACGATCGCTGGAGAGACAACCTGTCAAGAAAAGGGCAAAAGCCTGGTAAAAGGCACATTCAGAAAAGTTGCGATTTTCAGAACGGCGTAACCGGCTCGATCTTTGCGACGCTCAGTGACTTGAACGTCCGAGACATCTGCCGGTGATCAACTTGACGCTCGCGCCGTTTCCAGTCGGCCAGCTCGCATCTCTTGAAGAGCGTTCGCAACCACCACATTCGCGAACGATGGCTTAAGCGATGAGAGTCTGAATTGCGTTCCAGCCCGACCCAGCAGACTGCAAGCCAATTGTCGCGAAGAAGTAGCCACTTCGTCGCAATACACTACCCACGGCTGCAGAAGTTGAATCATGCCAAGCCGCTTCGCTTCCTTCAGACTCCTCAGAATTCCTGAGTCTCCGTCGCTGCGTAGTGCATGCTTTTTTTTCGCAGACATGCATGGTTAGCTGGGCATGATTCAACTTCTGCAGCCGTGG
>JBCBOT010000217.1:0-13762 GCA_039821165.1 Planctomycetota bacterium
CGACGACGCGGCATCGGCCTGGGTGCTGGGTGACGGCATCGAAAACCCCATCATCGCCAAACAAGAACAGTCGTCGCCGCTGATGCGTCACGTTCAACTCCACAATGTGATCCTGGCGGGCGGAAAAGACCTGGATGTCAGCGAAACATTCGGTGCTCCGACAACACTGCTCGAAACCGCGAGCGGGGCCCGGGTCTGTGTCTCGGTCGAACGTCCCGCGGGTCGAGTGTTGCTACTCGCCTGCGATCTCGACACCAGCGACCTTCCGCTTCGAATCGCGTTTCCCGTGATGATGACCAATGCGATGAACTGGTTCTTCCGCGAAACGGGTGAGATCCGTCCCGCGCTGGCGACCGGTGTTGCAACCGATGTGCCGTGGGACATTGCGGAAGAAAAGAAGCAGGACGGGATCGCAACTTTGATCGCTCCCGGCGGTGAAGAAACACTTGTCACGTTTGACGAAGATCGAGCCAAGGTGGGTGCGTTGGACATTGTCGGCGTCTACGGCCTCCGGACCGGCGAACCCAAGCTCGATGACGAAAGCGGCAAAGACGATGAGGAATTGGAGTCGCCACTGGCCGAAGCGGACGCCTTGATCGCCGTCAATCTCTGCGACACGAATGAGAGTGATCTTCGGGTACCCTTAATCGAAGAGGAGACCGACGCGGCGCTTCCTCCGGCGAGTCGCTCACCGTGGTTCTTTTTGATCGTTGCCGCGTGCGGACTTGTTTTGACCGAATGGGCGCTGTTTCAACGTCGAGTGGTGGCATGATGATCGATCGACAACTTTGGGAGAACAGCGTTGCAGTGGGCTAACCCCAATTGGTTGTTCGTGCTGATCGCCGCAATACCGCTTCTGGTCTGGTATCACCTGCGATCGCTCAGCGATTTTCCCGTCTGGCAAAAGCGTGTTTCTTTGGTGATTCGCGGCATCGTCGTCGTGTTGCTGATCGCTGCGCTCGCCGGCCCCGTTCTGATGCGGATGACCGATCAACAGATGATCGTGTTCGCGATCGATCGGAGCGAAAGCATCGACACCGCCGCGGGTGAAGTTGCCGATGAATATTTGACTTCGGCAGTGGAGGCGGCGAAGAAGAGCGGTGCGGAGGTTCGGTTCTTGGAGTTCGATCGCGAGCCTCATGCACTTTCGGAAGCATGGCCCTTGCCGGAGAAGGAACCTACGGAAAATCCCGAAGTCGCCTCCGATGACGACACCGAAATTCCCGATGGCGAAGGCGCTGCGTTGCCGGAACCCGAAGCCCCCGAATCGACGCGCCGAGGCACCGATTTGGAGGCCGCCGTTCGCACCGCAATCGCATCGATGCCGCCTTCACGGGTTCGGCGCGTCGTCTTGCTCAGTGATGGAAACGCCACCGGTGGCGGCGATGTCGTCGCAACGGCGTCCGAAGCAGGCGTGCCCGTTTGGACCGTGCCGCTGCCGACTCGCAGTGAGCCCGAGGTGCAACTGACTCGAGTCAATGCGCCGACGCAGGTACGGCAGGGACAACCGTTCTTTGTCGAGGTCGTGGTCAGCAGTAACCGAGACACGACGGGCTACATCGATCTCTATCGCGGCGACATCCAAATCGGTGACGAAGAGCCCAAGCCCGTTGAGATCAAGAAGGGGGAAAACACGTTCCGTTTCCGCCAGACGATCCTCGGCAAACGTCAAGAAGGTTTCGCGGCCCGACTGCGTGGTTTCGAAGACACGTTGCTGGACAACAACGAATCGCAAACAGTGGTCTATGCTCAGGGTCGCCCGCGTGTGTTGCTGGTCGACATCGATGTGGACCAGACCGATTCGCTCCGTTGGGCCCTCGATGAACAATCGATCGACGTCGAAGTTCGGCCGCCCGAGGGCATTCCCAATGACCTGACCGAATTGCAAGGCTACGAGTGTTTGATTCTTTCGAACGTGCCTGCAACCGCGATGTCGATGCGTCAAATGGATTTGATCCGGTTGTACGTCAAAGACCTCGGCGGCGGATTGATCATGCTCGGCGGCGACCAATCGTTCGGGCTCGGCGGTTACTACCGAACTCAGGTCGAGGAGATTCTTCCGGTCCGCAGCAACTTTGAAAAAGAACGCGAAAAGCCTTCGCTCGCGATGATGCTGGTCATCGACAAAAGCGGTTCGATGGGCGGTCAAAAGATTGAACTCGCTAAAGATGCCGCGAAAGCCGCCGTGGAATTGCTCGGCCCACGCGACTCCATCGGTGTCATCGCGTTCGATGGAGCGGCATACACGGTTTCCGAACTGCGTTCGACGGCGAGCCAAGGTCAAATCATCGACGCAATCAGCACGATCGAGGCGTCCGGTGGCACCAACATGTATCCGGCGATGGTCGATGCACTCGATGCGTTGCGAAGCGCAACGGCCAAGCTCAAGCACGTGATTCTGATGACCGACGGCGTCTCTTCGCCCGGTGATTTCCAAGGTGCTGCTTCGGACATGGCCGCCAACCGAATCACGCTGTCCACTGTCGCGCTCGGACAGGGCGCGAGTGAAGCCTTGCTCGAAGAGCTTTCGCAAATCGGCGGCGGCCGATACTACTTCTGTGATTCGGCCGACGCGGTCCCTCAGGTGTTCGCGAAGGAAACCGTCGAGGCGAGCAAGTCTGCGATCAACGAATTGCCGTTCACGGCTCAAACGGTCCGCCCGACGGAGGTTCTCGAGGGCGTCGACTTGGAATTGTCGCCGTTGCTATTGGGATACGTGGTGACGCGTCCCAAACCGACCGCCGAGTTTATTCTCGCAACCGAATCAGGTGATCCGCTGCTCGCATGGTGGCGATACGGACTGGGCATGTCGGTCGCCTTCACGAGCGACGCCAAAAATCGCTGGGCGGGCGAATGGCTCACATGGCCCGAGTTCGGGACGTTCTGGGCACAGATCATTCGGCACGCGATGCGCAAGGAAGACAACCGGGGTGTGTTTGTCGACGTCCGGCGTCAAGGCGACAAGACCTTCGTTTCACTCGACAGCGTCGATGAGAACGGTGCCTTCATCAAAGACGCGACGACGGAGTTAACCTTGATCGATCCTTCGCTGGATCGAAAGAAGGTTGCGATGGTGCAAACCGCCCCGGGACGATTCGAAGCAACCATCCCGACGGATCGCCGGGGCGCATACCACTTGGACCTCGCACAAACACGGAGCAACGGCACGACGCAGCGAACGTCACGCGGCGTTTCGGTTGGCTACGCCGACGAGTTGCGGCTTTTGCCGACCGCCGAGGCGACCCTGGAGCGGATCGCGAAAGTCAGCGGCGGCCAGCACGACGCTTCTCCCGAAGCGGTGGTGCAGCCCGACGAAAGCGTGGCGAAAGAACCTGTTCCATTGTGGCCCTGGTTATTGATGACGGCGATGTCGCTGTTTGTCGCCGACGTCGCGTTACGTCGCATCGAACTCAGCGGTCATTGAACACGGCTTGGAGCCACTTGGGGTGCTGCACACCTGATGCGAGCCCGCCACCTACCAGTTGCCCTGGTTCTGTTGGGGATTGCCAAAGTAGTGACTGTCGTTTCGTCGATTGGTTTGCGGGTCGCCATCATCGTTTTCAAGCCACGACGTGAACGACTTCCAGGCGAGCCAACCAAAACCCTTGGCGACGAACTTCGTGGTGCCGACGAACGCATTCTTCGTTGATGCGAGCAAGGGATACTTCGGTTCGCTCGTGTCTTCGCGACGCGGCAGGTTGGCGGAGACCGTGACGACCTCGGGGCCCGTCGATTTGGTGCCCGTGGATTTGGGGCCTGCGGGCTCGGCGAAACCCACTGGTTCCGGAGGCGGACCCAATAACGCAGCGAACTGCTGACGCGGGATGGTCCTGCAACCGAGGAATGACAAGGAGGAGAAGAGCAGAACAATCGCGACCAATCGGTTTGGTTGAGTCACAGCAATGGCCGAATGACGAGGGAATCCGATTCGAGCTAGCGCACCACCGATGGGAAATAGCAATTTGACGACACGGGTGTCAACGCGGAGCGTCTGCCGCCGAACCGATGGCGTAGCTACAATCGAGTTTCACACCTCAAGGAAACACGAGATGCAACCTGAAAATACTCCGTTCAGCCGGCGAAATCTCTTGCGTGGAGTCGCGACGGTCGCCGGCGGATCAATTCTCAGCGTAAGCGGCAAAACATCCCATGCCGCCGAAGCAACTGAGAAACCCCGCAACCCCAACCCGATCGCCGTCTCAACCTATTCGTACTGGCGTTACCGCGATGACAGCAAGTTGACGATCGAGGAGTGCATCGACTTGGCTGCGGATGCGGGGTTTGATGCCGTCGAGGTCCTCCACGTTCAAATGCAGGACGATTCGAATGCGGCGCTTCAGCGAATCAAACAACGCGCTTTTCGACATGGACTTGGGCTTTGTGGTCTTTCAACGCACCAAAGTTTTGTGTCCCCTGATGCCGACGAGAGAAAGAAGAACGTCGAACACACGGTCCATTGTATTGAAGTCGCGTACGCACTGGGCATTCCGACGATCCGCGTGAATACAGGTCGCTGGGGGACATCAAAGAACTTTGACGCGTTGATGGCAAACAAAGGAATCGAACCGCGACTCGAAGGCTACACCGACGACGAGGGGTTTGAGTGGGTGCGTGACGGTTTTGAAAAGTGCCTCAAGGTCGCCGAGCGATGTGGCGTCGTGATGGGTTTGGAGAATCACTGGGGTCTTGGGCGAACGGCCGAGGGCGTACTCCGTGTGATCAATGACGTCGACTCGCCTTGGTTGCGTGCGACGCTCGACACTGGGAACTTCCTGGAAAACCAGTACGAGCAATACGCGGAGCTTGCACCCGAAGCCGTGTTTGTACAAGCGAAGACCTACTTCGGTGGCGGCACCTGGTACACGCTCGACATCGACTATGAGCGAGTCGCGAAAGTTTTGCGCGACGTTGACTACCGTGGTTTCATCTCTCTCGAGTTCGAGGGCAAAGAGAAACACGAAACCGCGATCCCGAAGAGTCTCGAACTGCTACGAAATGCGTTTGCGTGACAGGTACCTTTCAATGGGAGTCAGCGAAATGGGGCGTTTATTATTGACTGCCTTAGTGCTTTTGATCGGATTGTCTCAGCAAGGTGGTCGCACGGACGTGATCGAGGAGTCCTTCACGATCGAGGACATGCTCGATCACTTTGCCTCGACGTCGCAGGACGAAGAGCATATTCGCCGTGTTTTGAGAAATGCCTCTCAGAGCGAAAACGCGGTTGTGTTTGTCCACATGAATTGGTCCCCCAACTCACACTACATGCGAAGAGTCTTTGCTGAGTTTTTTGTCGACTTCCATCGACGACAACCCGAACACCCCGTCGGGTTCCACTTTGTGGATTGCAGCGAGATCGGTCGTCATTATCGCCAACTCCGTGAACTACCGGGGTGGACGAACCTTGAAGCATCGCGTGGAACGAATCTGATTCACGGAGACGGTGAGATCGTTTGGCTCTCGCGCGGGCGGGTTCTTGAAGTCAAAGGCGGACTTTGGAGTGCCACTGATCTTCGTAGGCGGACAAAGGATGTCTTCGGTCGGGCTGAAGCACAACACTCGCAGAACGACACTGACGACACCGTGGTGTCTTCGAATCAGCGTTGGATGGCTTCGTCGTCTCTTGCGTCAGCGAGTCCTAACGAAGCTCGGCGATGATCACGACTTCTCGGGAATCGAGAACCTCGAGCGGGACGTCGAATCGTTACTTTCCAGCAACTTCGCAATGATTTGAGGACGCCCCACCGCGAGCCCCGCTTAGCTACGATATCTGCACCACCCGCCACCTGCTAGCGTTCACTGGATAGCCTGGGAAGTGCACCATGCCCAATCGTTCGACCATCCGTTATCGCGTTGCATCGACTCGTCGCCGCTTTCTCGCTGCATTCATCGAACAGCAGGAAGAACGGACTCCCCTCGCAGCCGCACCGGTGGGTGAGTCGTTCGCCCTGAATCCATTCGAATTTGAGGATGCTTCGGCGATCGCGAGTTCGGCCGCCCAAAGCACGTCGAATCCCTCAAGTTGGGAGAGCCAAGGCCCGATCGGCGCGAATCATCGGTTTCTTCAAAACATCACGGGTGGAAACTCGATCGGCGGTGCGACTCACACCGTTGTGGCCCATCCGACCGATGCCGACACGCTTTACATCGGCGCGGTGAACGGTGGTGTTTGGAAAACGACCAACGCGACCAGTGCGATACCGATCTGGTTCCCACAAACCGACATGCTGGAGTCTCCTTCGATCAGCGCGATGGCGTTCGATGTTACCGACTCCAATTCTGAAACGCTTGTCGCAACGACGGCAGGCTACAGCAGTTTCGGTGGTGTGAGCGGTCAACGCGGATTGGTGTATCGCACCACGGATGGTGGAGACAATTGGAGTGACGTCGGTAGCAACGGCATTGTTGGCGAAAACCTCTCGGGTGTCGCGGCACGAGGGGACACGATCGTCACGGCCATCGCATGAAATTCAGCACAAGTATTCGAGCTTCAGTTGTCTCGGGCAAGTGACCGGGAAATGATCGGGCAAGAATGTTTCTTGAACCCGGAATGGAAAGCCCGATGGCGAGTCGACAAGTCGTTCAGTTTCACGAGTGTTTTGCGTGCATCGATGATCCCCGAATGAAAGGGAAGTGTCAGCATCCTCTGCACTCGCTTCTCTTTCTGATCACCGCAGCTGTCATTGCTGGAGCTGACGGGCCATCGGAAATCGAAGAGTTTGGAAACGAGAAAGAGGAGTGGCTCAGTGAGTTCGTTGACTTTCCCGAAGGGATCCCCTCTCACGATACGATTGGCCGGCTACTTGGACTGATCAATCCGGATGACTTTCAGGTCGCGTTCCTGGAGTGGATCGGCCAGATCCAGATGATTCCCGAGAAGGATGGTCCGATCAACATCCAGATCGATGGTAAGACGTCGCGCGGCTCCTACACCAACCGCAAGAAGTCAAACGCGATTCATGTTGTCAGTGCATGGGCCTCCGAGGCCGGGGTGACATTGGGGCAACGCAGCGTCGATTCAAAGTCCAATGAGATCACGGCGATCCCGCAAGTGCTGGAGATGATCGACCTTTCGGATACGATCGTGACCCTCGACGCACTGGGTTGCCAGAAGTCAATCGCCAAAAAGATCGTCGATGAAGGAGGCGATTACATCTTGGCGTTGAAAGACAATCACCCCAATTTCTGCAAGGCAGTTGAGTCGTTTTTCCAGGAAGCTCATGAAGGGGACTTGAGTCAAACCAAAGTCCGAAGCCTGAAGACGGTGGAGGAAAAACGGGGACGAGTGGATGAACGGTACTATGCGGTCGTGCCGGTTCCCAGGGCGATGAAATCGATGGCTTCGCAATGGGCAGGCCTGAAGAGCATCGGCCAGGCGATCACGATCAGCGAGAGTCACAGCGGGACGGTGACGGAGGTGCGGTACTATCTCAGCAGCCGTCCAGCGCGCGTGAAGGAGTTCGCGAAATCAATCCGCAGCCACTGGAGTATCGAGAGCATGCACTGGATTCTGGACGTTGTGTTTCACGAGGATTCGAGTCGCATTCGGACTGGCTACGCGGCCGAGAATCTAAGCTTCCTACGAAAGTTCATCACCACGCTACTGAAGCGGGACACTTCACGCGGAAGCTTGAAGGGCAAACGAAAGCGAGCAGGCTGGAACACACGTTTCCTCGAAAAACTCCTGTTTACAGCATGATTTTCGTGCGATGGCCGTGACACGATCGTGGTCACATCACGCGGCGGTGGAGGCGGCGTCTTTCGCAGCACTAACGGCGGCGCGACGTTTGCCTCGATCAACTCGTCCGACTTCGCGGACAACGACAACTTCAGCGATCTGGTCGAAGACCCAACGGCCCCGAACCGTCTTTACGCCGCCAACACGGGCGAGGCGGGACTCGGTGGTCCGGGTGGCATTTATCGCAGTGAAGATTTCGGTCTGACCTGGACCAAGATCACCGGTTCGGCAATCGACTCGACGATGAACGATCTTCTGATCACGTCGAACAACATCGAGATGGCCGTCTCACCCCAGACCGGCCGACTGTACGTCGCGGCCTTGCTCAGCGGCCAACCGGAAGCCGTGTATCACACCAACACTTCGTTGTCTGCGGCGCCGACGTGGACGCGGATGGACATTCCCGTCCTACCTCAGGGCGAAGCGACCGCGATCACCTTCGCTTCAAACACGTCCCCGATCACTATTACTTCTCCCCAACACGGCCTGGTCAACCCGGCGCGTGGAGCTGCATTCGTGGTCATCGATGGTGTGACCGGGAACACCGCGGCGAATGGGTTTCACCGAATCAACGTGATCAATTCGGATCAATTCCAACTCACCAACACGACGGGCAACGGTGCTTACATCAGTGGCGGCACTTGGACCCGGGTTGCAACGCCAAGCCCGACGCCCAAGGATGAACCGGAAGGCGGTGCCCAGGGCCGCACTCACTTCTCGATTGTGGCCGACCCAACCAATGAGGACATTGTGTACCTCGGCGGTGACCGACACGATTCTCCCAACGCGATCAGCGCCTTCAATATTTCAGGTTCTATCTTTCGCGGCGACGCGAGTCTCCCCAGCAACCCGAATGTCGTGCCTTCACCGCAGTGGGATCACCTGACAAATAACATTGTCGACTTTGATCCCGAAGGGGGAACTGCCAGCAACAGCGCGCCGCATGCCGATTCACGGGAGATGGTTTTTGACGCCAACGGCAACTTGGTCGAAGTCGACGATGGCGGGATCTATCTTCGAACGAACCCACGCGACAACACGGGGGATTGGCACTCGCTGGTCGGCAATCTCGCGGCAACCGAACTTCATGACATCGCCTATGACACGCTTTCCAATACGTTGATCGCGGGCCTGCAGGACAACGGGACGTTGTATCAACCGACTCAGGGTGCGACGTTTTGGGAGATTCTTTCTGGCGGCGATGGTGGCGACGTTGTCGTGGACACGGTATCTCTCGCGGCCACCAACCAGTCCATTCGCTACACCAGCTTTCAGAACCTGGGTGGTTTCCGAAGGTCGACATGGGACGCGGCAGGGAACTTGATCAGCGAGTTTTTCCCGGCTCTCTCCGTGACCAGCGGGCCAGCTTTCGATCCAGCCTTCAGCACGCCTGTTGAATTGAACCTCTCCGATCCGACGCGGTTGCTGTTCGGTATGGACAATGGGCTTTATGAGTCGTTTGACCAAGGCGAGACCATCCAGCAGGTCGCAGCCGGAATCTCGGTGACACGCAGCACTGGCGGTAACGCGCTCGCTTACGGAGCGAATTCAAATGGGGATTTGACCTATGCCGGGGACTTCTCGGGAAACGTACATATCCGAACAACCAGTGGAGGCGCGTTTTCGCAAACAGATCCCGATCCTTCTTCCACCGCAACGATTCGTGATGTCGTCCTCGATCCAAACTCCACGGCGAGTGGTTTTGCGATCGATTTCAACTCGGTTTTCGTGACCACGAATAATGGAGCGAACTGGTCCGATTTAACAGGCAACTTGCCAACACTCGGTGCGACCGGTTTTCGCGCACTTGAATTTGTTTCGGGGCCCTCGTTCGACACGGTTCTTTTGGGCACTCAGTCTGGGATCTACTCGCTGCGGACGGACCAAACGGACTGGGTGCTCTTGGGCAGCGACTTCCCAAATAGCGTCGTCTTTGACATGGAATATGACGAAGCGGATGACGTGCTCGTGGTGGCAACAATGGGCCGTGGCGCGTGGACTCTCGACAACGTGCTCCAAGAGTTAGAAGCCGCAACGCAACCCTTGGTTGTTGAACTCGACTCCACCAACGGCGAACTGTCCATCACGGGAGTGGATGATTTTGGAGACGACGTCACGCTGCAAGCCGATGTCGCAAATAGCCAGTTCGTTTTCAGCTCGTTGAATCAAACGTTTACGGTGGACCCCAGTGTTGGCGGTGCGGTCGGCGACGGGACGGGACAGGTCACCGTTCCATTCTCACCACTTCTTCTCGAGATCATCGTTGAAACTCTCGGTGGAGACGATGAAGTCACTCTCGATTTAAGCCTCGGTGATTTCCCATTGTCATTACTGATTGACGGCGGAGACTCAAATCAGGAGGACACGCTCTACCTCACTGGGAGTTCCCCCAACCTTCAGACGATTACACCGATCGATGCTGGTTTTGGCGACATCGTGGTGGACAGCAACGCCGTCACATTCGCTTCCACAGAATCGGTGGTGAGCTCACTTGGCGCCTTGGACACGACGGTCGCGTATTCGGACGCTGCTGAAACGCTTTCGGTCACACCATTTGGTTTGCAACAGGAGCTTGTCCTCATCGGTTCCTCACTCTCTGAAAGCATCGCCGTCCTTCCCGCCCGAAGAACATTGACCATTGATGGCGGCGACGTTGGGGACAACACCATCACAATGATTGGTTCCTACGATCTGAACGGAGGTTCCATCGACGTCATTGGCGATCAAGTCACATTGGACGGCGTCAATCTTTTCACCGAAGGGAATGGTGAAGTTCGAATCGAGGCCGAACGCAATCTTTTGCTCGACGACAACACCCTGTTGAGGACGGAATCAGGCGACATCACCCTGATCGGCAATCAAACGGCGGTTCAGGCAAGCGGTGATTTCAATGGCATCGAAATTGATCACGCAACCGTCACCACGGTCAGCGGTGCGATTTCCATAACCGGGCGGGGTGGAACACTTGCAAACACAGACTTTAATCGCGGGATTGGATTGTTTGACAACACCGTCATCGAATCGGAAAGCGGACCCATCACATTGACTGGAACCGGCGGTTCGGGTGACGTCGGTATGCGTGGGATTCAAATCGGTAGTGACCAGGTTCGCATTCGATCCATCGATGGAGACATTTCACTCCGTGGCACCGGAGGAGTCGGTAATGGTTGGTTCCATCAGGGCATCATCTTCTTTGGTGGGACAGTGGAATCGACTGGGGACGCGACGATCACACTCGAAGGCATTGGTGGTTCGGGAGGCAACTCGAACATCGGCATTCTGGTTCAGGGTGCAGAATCAGCGGTCACATCCACTTTCGGTGACATCTTTTTCGAAGGAATGGGCGGAACCACGGGCAACTTCAACTTTGGCGTACTCGTTTCCAATGAAGGCAGCGTTCGTTCGATCGGAACCGGTGCGAACGCAGCTTCAGTCACCATCGTGGGTGTGGGAGGAGCCGCAGCGGACTTCAATCGTGGCATCCAGTTGTCCGGCACAAACCCTCAGATTTCGACGATTGATGGGGACCTTTCATTGGTTGGAACCGTGGGCGATGCAGTCGGCAATGGTCATCAAGGCATCATCTTCTTTTCGGGAAACCTGTTCTCGGAAGGCACGGGCGACATTCAGTTGGACGGCACCGGCCTGCGAGGATCAGGTATCTTCTTACAGGGAGGCTCTGCTATCGAAGCGACGCAATCAGGAGATACCCGCCTGATTGCCCGGGGAACGAGCACGCCGCACTTGGTGGTTCAAGACGGCTCACGCATTGGTTCACAGCTGGGTGCCGGACAGATCACACTTACCGCTGACACATTGGACATCAGCAATGCCAACCGTGTTGAGGGAACTGGGGATCTGCGGATTCAACCCCTCGATCCGGCGGTCAGTGTTGGCATCGGAACAGGCACTGGAACGCACAACCTCAGCACTGACGAGTTGCTGAGGCTAGCAGATGGTTTTGCCTCGATCACAATCGGCCGCTCCGATGGATCGGGGCAGGTGACGGTCGATGCAGTGACGTTCAATGACCCGCTGACCATCATCGGCGGCGGTGTCACTCTCGAAGGCACGCTGGCCGCCAACGACAACCCGGTCGAACTGATCGCCAACGGCGGTGAAATCAATAACACGACACTGTTCGACGTCCCGAATGTGGAGGCCGGTTCACTGCGACTCACGGGCACGATCTCGGCCGCGAATCCAACGGGTACGCTTGTTGTTGAAGGTGATGTGACTCTGTCCGACGATGACGTCTTCCAGGTCACGATTGAAGGCACCAACACGATTCAGTTTGACCGGGTCTCCACCACGGACGACTTCACCATTGAAAACAATGTGCAACTCGTCACGCAACCCAGCGGTGGATTCGTTCCAAGCATCGGTGACCAGTTCATCATCGTCGACAACTTGGGTCCAAACCCCATCAATGGAGAATTCGTGGGTTTGCCCGAAGGAGCTCGCATCGAAAATTTCCTCGGCAGCAATCATGATGCCCGCATCACTTATCAAAGCGGAACCGGAAACGAAGTCGCGTTGATTGTTGTCGACCGCGCGATGCTCGATTTTGGTGACGCGCCGGACACCTACCGAACCCTGACAGGCAGTTTCGGGCCATGGCACCTTGCAACCGGGCCGCGTTTGGGTGCCTTGCGTGACACAGAACTGGATGGCTTCGACTCTCTGACGGCAACGGGCGATGACACTGACGGCGTGGATGATGAAGACGGCGTGATGTTTGGAGTCGTTGGTGTCGGGATGACAATGGCGGGCGTCAATGTGGACCTTCAGAATGCAGGGACGGCGCAAATCAACGCTTGGATCGACTTCGATGCCGATGGTGTCTTTCAAGACGACGAGCAGATTCTCACGAACCGAGTCGTGTTCGGCGGTCTTCAGACGCTGAACTACGTGGTCAACGATGACGCGGTGACGGGCGAGACATTTGCTCGGGTCCGGGTCAGCTCAAGCGGTGGCCTTGGAATCGGTGGTTTCGCGTCCGACGGTGAAGTCGAAGACTACGTGGTCACGATCGTGCCGCGTCCGATTGTCGATTCGATTTCGATTAACGGCGGTGAGCAACAGCGTTCACTGCTGACCGAAGTCGTGGTGACGTTTGACAGCGAAGTTGACGCGCCGGCAAATGCGTTCGAAATCCGTGATCGCTCGAGCGGCACGGTGCTCGACACATTGCAGGTCAGCAATGTTGTGAATGGAGCCGGCCAAACGGTGAGCACGCTGACCTTCGGCGCCGGCGGTAACCTCGTGTTCGATCGCGCCAACGGCGAGCACACGTTGGTCGATGGTAACTACGTCTTGGCGATCGACAGCTCATTGATTCAACTCGCGGGTGGAGGTCCCTCGCTCGAATCCGATATCGAATTCGGCACGGACGACGTCGACGGCTTCTTCCGCTTCTTCGGTGACTCCGATGGCGACCGAGACGTCGACGGCCAAGACTTTGGACGGTTCGCACTCTCGTTCCCGAAGACTCTCGGCGAAGCCGGTTTCAACCCGATCTTCGACTCCGACGGCGACGACGACGTCGACGGGCAAGACTTCGGACGAGTGGCGGCGAACTTCTTGGGGACAATCTGATCTATCAGTCGCGTTTGTGACGGGAAGGCGGGAGACGATGGAACCACGAAACACTCCAAAGACACGAAAGGGAGATGGGGAACACTGATCGACGCTAATCTCCACTGATCTTTCCGAACTGGCTGTGCCATCGTGCTCAGAGGAGTGGTGCTGCTCAGGGCGTCGAGTGGAGACGAACCACGAAACACTCCAAAGACACGAATCGGAGATGGGAACACTGATCGACGCAAATCTCCACTCATCTTCCGAACTGGATGTGCCATCGTGCTCAGCGGAGTGGTGCTGGTCAGGGCGACGAGTGGAGACGAACCACGAAACACTCCAAAGACACGAAAGGGAGATGGGGAACACTGATCGACGCTAATCGCCACTCACCTTTCTGAACTGGATGTGCATCGTGCTCAGAGGAGTGGTGCTGGTCAGGGCGAC
>JBCBOT010000218.1:0-13725 GCA_039821165.1 Planctomycetota bacterium
AGACGCTCGAAAAGCCCCGGCCCGATTCCTTTGACGGCCTGGATCGCACCTGAGGCTTGTTGTTTTGTGAGCGTTGACATGAACACCTTTCCTCGACAGCCGGGATATCCCCTGGAGAACTCTGCCTACTCGTTCGCCCAAGAGCCGGTCGTATCGTAGTCGGGTCGCTTGCAACATTCATTGCAGCCGTTGAGATGCTCATTGACGAAGCACTCAACATCGAGCTCAAAGGTGGGAGAATTGATGTCGAAGCGTTTGTAGGCAACCACGCGACTGTCGCGCTCAATCTTCGCCGCGGTGAGTCTCGTCGCAACGGTCTCCGAGGTTCCCCCGTTCTCCGTCGACGCAGAGAAGGCGCCGAAGCGTTTTACGACGGACGCCACCAACGCCGCGGAATCCGTGATCGTCGTGTCTTCGAGCTTGCTGACGATCTTCTTGAAGTATTGTTCTTCTTCATCAAAGGTCAGCTTCAGGTCGAGCGTTCCGGATCCTGGACGTTTGAAGTCGACCGTGAAGACTTTGTCGGTCTTGATGATCTCGGTTCGAACGTTCAACAGCCGTGCCTGACCATCGAGCGGCTCCGATGCCGACTCCAAATTGAAGAAATAGGTCTCATCGATGTAGATATCAAGATGGGACGGGACACGAAGCGTGATCGGGATCCCTTTAAAGGGACGAGCCGCTTCGTGCAACTTGGTTTGCCCGTTCGATTCGCCCGAGAACTGATTGCTGTCGAAGCGTTTCAACGGCGTACTTGAAAATGACATGCAGCCCGACGAGGCCGCAATCAAAATCGCCATCGCTGCCAAAGATCGATATTTCATGGCTATTCCTCGAGCAAGTTGGCGGGAGCCAGCAAATCCGTGAGCGAGTCCGCATCGTTCATCTGGAGTGCAGACGAATGCATCGGCGGTTCGATCGACACCGGAGCCGTTGTCAGATTGTTTGGACGATAGGCGGTGCAGCTATTGCATCCATTCAGATGCCGTTCGACAAAGGCACCGACTTGATCCTCAAAATCAAGTTCGTCGATGTCGAATCGCTTCCAGGCAACGGTGCGCCATTCATGGAAGTAGGTGACCGCGCGCTCTTGCGGTTCATCGTCTGTGGACGAAGGCAAGGCTGAAAACACGGTGTCGATCGCACCGGTGATGTCTTTGATCGTCTCATCAACGATCTTGTTTTCGAGCGACTTGAAGTACTGGCTATTGTCCAGCCCGTCTTCGTTTCGCGTCCCGAACTCCATGGTGTAGTCCGACGTCCCGGCGGCGGGCCGCTTCACATCGACGGTGAATACTTTGTCGGTGTAGATCAAGTCGGTCGCGACGGAAAGATTGCGATGCGATGAATCGATACGTTTAAGACCTCCATCTCCGAGACGGAATCGAACCTTCTCTTGGATCGCAACGTCGACGTGTGTCGGAACTCGCAACGTGATCGGGACGCCCTTGAAAGGTCGCGTCTCGCAGTGCTTGCCGTTCTTCCCGTTTGAGTTACCGATCAGTTCGTCGGACTCCGTTCGGTTAAGCAACGTACTCGAAATAGAAGTGCATCCTGTCGCCCCCGTGAGCATCAGGACCACGATCGCCGCCGATAGCCGCATGACAATTCTCTCGTCTATTTTTTGATCGTGCGGAGAGATCGGACCCTCCGTGAAAATCGGATCGTTGGTGACAGCCCGTGTTCGAAGCCGCTGTGGACCAAACCTGCCCGGGTAATCGACAAGACCGTTGCGTCCCAAAAACGATTCCCGTGAATGTTCGTTAGGTTCCATACGAGTCGAATAATCAGACGGAATAATCGTTAAGGGTTTTCTTGGGCATCCGCTCCGTCACTCGCACGATCAGAGCGGCAAAACTGGAAACAGAGTCACTTTTGTTCAGTTCGCCTTGCAGGTTTTTTCCGAAGAATGGGCGATAAAACCTGGGGGTGCGTGACTGTTCGGGTGAGGGGTGTCTAGCCTGTATTAGTCGTCGCAGTTTGACGCGACGCCCCCTGAGACTCCTTACGACTTCAACGACCCGGGGCCCCCAATGAAACTTCCTTATGCCGAACCCGATCCGGCCGGATCCGAACGAGCACTGACCGCGAAAAAGACTCGAGACCTTGCGACTGAAATCTCCCGACTACAGCCTCAGGCGCTGACCAAAGCGAATGGCGAGGAGACCGATCATGGGATCCCATTTGAAGTCGTAAAAAGACGAAGACCAAGCCGGCGAAAGTGGCACCGCCGAGTTATCCGGCCAACTTTACGAAGGGGCTGGCCCACGATGACGATGGACTCCTCGCTGAGCCCCAGGACTACGTTCGATTCGTTGAAGCGATCAATTCTCCGGTCCGTTCTCTGTTTGAAACCGAGGTCAAAACGGCGGATGCTGCGAACTTTGCCTGCACGACGAAAGCAGGCGATCCGTTCGAGTGGCGGGGATGGGAGAGTCCACGGTCCGGGCACGCGTATGACCTCGAAGGTCCTGACGCGGGGGCGGTCGGAATGGCGCCCGCGCCGCGTGTCGGCTCGAGTGAACTCGCAGCCGAAATGGCGGAGGTCTATGCCCTGGCGTTGCTGCGGGACGTTCCGTTCTCCACGATCGCGACGGGCGGTAACGCGAAACTCTGTGGCAAGAATCAGTCGGGCACCTCAGAACTCTCTGCCAAAGAGATTGTGAAGGCGCTCAACGGCATGGCATTCTTCTCAGGCAAGGCAATCTCATCGTCGACGCCCCAGTTTGTTGACGCGACGGGACTCAATCGCTTCGAACGGAATCGCCGCGATGCACGACTTCAAGGCAATTCCGGATTGACCACATCAGCGATCTTTCGCGGCTCGACGCCGGGAGCGTTTGCGGGCCCCTACCTGTCGCAGTTCATGCTCATTGGTGCGGTTTCGCGAGCAGGAAAGAATAACACGGGATCGAATTTCCCCGGGCTCGATGCACAGTGGGGTTTGCAGGATGGTTTTATCCCCTACGGAACCCAGTTGATCGATCAACGCAATTTGACGCACAAGAATTGCCTCGATTACATGACCGATTGGTGTTCTTGGCTGGACGTCCAAAACGGTGCAAACGTGGGTGGTATCGTACAGTACGAATCGACTCGCCGGTTCATCACGACGCCTCGGGACCTTGCGACTTACGTCCATTTCGATGCGCTCTACCAGGCGTATCTCAACGCCTGCCTCATCATGCTCTCGATGGGCATCCCCGCGTCGAAGGGTTTCCCTGAAGGGAGCACCGGTGTGCGAACGGCTTTCGCGACGTTCGGTGGGCCACATATCCTGTCGCTCGTGACGGAAGTCGCAACGCGATGCCTCAAGGCCGTGCGACGGCAAAAATTTAACTACCACCGTCGGGCGCGACCGGAAGCGATTGGCGGCCGACTCACGCTTGCCCAACTCAACCCCAACAGACTGGGTGCTACCAGAGACGCGTTCCTAAAAACGCTGAACGATCTCCCGCCGATCCTTCGCCAAGCGGTGATCGATCACAACGCCAAACAAAACAAAGCGACGAAAAAAGCGATGCGTGGCCTCAAGTGCGATTGTGCGGGGCGTTTGCCAGCGAAAGCACCTGCCTTCGCCGCGTCGAACCTGCTGCTTCCGATGGCGTTTCCAGAAAGTTCCCCGATGCACCCCGCTTACGGTGCGGGGCACGCCACCGTCGCCGGCGGATGCGTGACGATGCTCAAAGCATTCTTTGAGATGTACGAAGACAATCAAAGCGGAGTGGAACGCAAACTTCTGAATCGGAAAGGGAATGCGATTGCCTACGAAGCCGACGCCACCGGGAACGCTCTGCGTTCGGTTGCGATCAAGGAACCGCTGACCGTCCAGGGAGAACTGGACAAACTCGCGGCCAACATTTCGATCGGTCGTAACATGGCGGGAGTCCACTACTACTCCGACTACTACGATTCGCTTCGCATGGGAGAGCGAGTGGCCGTCGGTATCCTGCTCGAACAGGCACCGACCTATGGCGACGCAATCGAAACGACGTTCAAGAGTTTTGACGGTGATTTGATCACCATCGCGGGTGAGGGCGGAAGTTGTCCCTCGTTGTCGATTCTGGATTCAAACGGGAATCCGATTTCGCCTTCTGAGTGGTGGCTCCGTCATGTCGTTGGCGAAGAACCGGTGATCGACCTTTAGGCTGTCAGCTCAGACTCCGATCCGGCCTCAGCGCTGGATCTCGCGGTGAAGCCATGTTCGCGCGAATTGCCAATCGCGCTTGACCGTGGCGGGTGAGAGATCGAGTGCCTGCGCCGTTTCCTCAATGCTGAGTCCGGCGAAATAGCGGAGATTCACGATCTCTCCTTTTCGTGGGTCCAACTGCTCGAGCTTCTTGAGAGCATCATCGATGGCAAGCATCCGCGAAGGTTCGGGTTCATCCAAACAAGGGATGTCTTGCAACTCTTCGCGATTGCGACCTCCGCCATGTTTGATCGCCTTCTTCTTGTTAGCCCGATTGATCAAAATCTGGCGCATCGAACGCGCGGCGGCAGCAAAGAAGTGTCCGCGACTTTCCCATTTGAGATCAGGATTTCCCACCAACCGCAAATACGCCTCATGAACCAAAGCCGTCGGCTGCAGGGTCTGGCCAGGTTTCTCCTGCGCCATCTGCTGGCCGGCAAGCCGTTTTAATTCCGCGTACACCAGTGGTAACAATTCATCCGCCAACGCCGATGACGAACGCTCCGTGTCACCGAGCAACTGTGTGATCGTTTCCCTGGAATCAGGCTTCGAGTTAGACAAAATGAAAGCCTCAGACGGTCAACCTTGACGAAGCCCCTTGGCATGCAGGGAGCCGCGTTGGCGTTGATGACGCTCACGACATGATCAATGGGTGCCTGCCGCATTGTACGTGCCGCCCTCGCTGTGAACACTACGGCGATGCACGACTCAATCGCCGAACAAAACCGAAAAACTTGCGGATTGATGAGCCGGCGAACGAGAATATCTTGCATGACCGATTGGCAGCCGCGCACCGAGACGATTGCTAATGAAATTCGGAACGCATGATCAGCGGACGGTCTTTCGCATACTCCAATGTCCGACGAAAAAACGAAAACTCAAATCGGCACCAACAACTCCGCTCAGTGGCTGCGGATCCAGGATTTGTTTGCCGAAGCCGTGACGCTGCCGGAGCCAGAACGGGCGGCGTTTCTCGACACAGCTTGTGATGGCGAAGCCCACCTGCGTACCGAAGTCGAATCGTTATTGGACTCGTTCGACCCTGCCGAGAGCGAGTTCGAGATCACACCGATTTGCCCCGAACCCCCGGTCGCGTTTCCCTCGACCGACCAGGAATTCGCTGGTTACCAGTTGCTCGAGGAGATTTTTCGCGGCGGCCAGGGCGTGGTCTATCGCGCGATGCAGCGGAGTACCAAGCGCGAAGTCGCCGTCAAGTTTCTGGCCTCGGGAGAGTTGGCTGGCGTGGCGAACCGCCGCCGCTTTGAACGAGAAGTCGAACTAGCGAGCCGACTTTCGCACCCGGGAATCGTTCCCGTCTTTGATAGTGGGCTTGCCAATGGGCAGTACTTCTTCGCCATGGAGTTTATCCAGGGGAAAACGCTCAACAAAGCGTATAAAACGGATCGAGTCGTTGATCGGCGAGAACTTCTCACCGTGTTTGCGGACATTTGCGATGCTGTCGGGCACGCCCATCAACGAAGCATCGTGCACCGGGATCTCAAGCCCTCGAACATCCTGATCGATCAGCATGGTCGTCCGCGAGTGCTCGATTTTGGTTTAGCCAAGAGCGACTTTCCTTCCGAGGAATCACTGACCGTTTCCGTCACGGGACAAGTGATGGGAACCCTGGCTTACATGAGTCCCGAACAAGCTTCGGGGCGACCGGACGCTGCCAGTTGCCAGAGCGACGTGTACTCGCTCGGGGTGATCCTGTTTGAATTGATGACGGATTCACTGCCTTATGAACTTCCCGCCTCGCTTCCCAACAAGCTTTCCGTCATCCAGCAAGCACCGCCGGATAAGTCGCTGCTCAAGAAAACTCGCGTCGATTCAGACGTCACCAGAATCATTCTGAAGGCACTCGCGAAAGAAAAGGAGCGCCGTTACGCCAATGCGAATGAGCTCGGGTCTGACATTCGGAGCTTCCTTCGCGGCGAGCCGATTACCGCTCGACGGGACAGTGCGATTTACATCCTTCGCAAACAGGTTCGGCGAAACATCTTGCGGCTCTCGATGCTCGGCGCGCTGCTGGTTGGAATCGGTATCGGAGCTTGGATGAATCTCGACTCGGCCGGACAGCCTCCGATTCCACCGCCGCTACGCCCATTGTCCGAGGGCCAATCGTACACCGAGTCCGAATTGGAATTGCAAACGCGAGCGTTGGAAAGCCTGATCCGTGCGGAAGAAACGACGCCAAAGTTGATCGAAGAGTTGGTGCAACGATTCGCTCATCTCATCCTCACCGATTTCAACTCTGCACTCAGTGATAAAGCCAGGGCAGACCTCGAGACCATGAATGAACTCGCCGTTTTCTTTCGTGACCAACCGTCTCGTGAAGAGATTTCTATCCTCGCCAAGTATTGGCGAGGAAGAATCGACGATCCCGGGCCAGAGGGGCCGCTACGATCTTCCGGGATGGTGAATCACACGGTCCAAGAAATCCTTGAACGCGCAGAAGGTTTGCCGCTTGATGACTTGTATCCCCAAACGATGCAAACCAAATTCGAATGAGAGCGGCAAAGAGACAAGAGACGTTTGATCGGCACTCCACGGAGCGTCAAAGTTTAAGCATCCGACTTGTGCGGCGGTAACGGGCATCATGGCAACCGACCAAAACGACTGGATTCAGATTCAAAAGGTGTTTGGCGAGGCTTTGGAGCTTCCCAAAGAGGAAGTGCAAGGATTCGTTGAGTCCGCATGTGCGGGCAACAGCAAGGTAAGGGACGAAGTTCGAGAATTGCTCAATGCCTACCAGGGCGCCGAGGAGGAGCTTGAGCGTCCGCCGGTCCATGGCCTTGCGTTGTCCACCGATGCGATGGATTCCTCGCATCTGGACGGCTATCAGCTCATTGAAGAGATCCATCGGGGCGGACAGGGGACCGTATACCGAGCGATCCAAGAGAGCACGAAGCGAGAGGTCGCAATCAAATTCATGATCGCGGGGCGCTTGGCGAATGATTCAACGAAACGCCGCTTCGAACGTGAAGTCGAATTGGTGGGAGGCTTGAACTATCCCGGCATCGTGCCTGTTTTCGATAGCGGACTCGCTAACGAACAGTACTTCTACGTCATGGAGTGCGTCGACGGCGTGCATTTGGATCAACACGTTCGAGAGAAACGCTTGTCGGTCCCGGAGTCACTCGCGTTGTTCGTCGAAGTCTGCGAAGCTGTCAACTACGCACAGCAACGCGGGGTGGTGCACCGTGACCTGAAACCATCCAACGTATTGGTTGACCGACGCGGAAAACCACGAATCCTCGATTTTGGGTTAGCGAAGCTTGTCGCAGACGTGGAGAATCACCTCACGGTCTCAATGACCGGACAGGTGATGGGGACGCTCACGTACATGAGCCCCGAACAGGCTGCTGGCAACAACCAAGAGATCGACACCCGTTCGGATGTTTATTCACTCGGCGTGGTGCTCTTTGAGATGCTAACAGGGGAACTTCCCTATGCATTGGACTTTTCGTTAGCCGAGAACCTTTCCGCGATCAAAAACGTCCAGCCCGATTCGCAGATTCTGAAGCGGAACCGGATCGACGGCGAGGTTTCGACGATTCTGTTGAAGGCGTTGCACAAGGAAAAAGATCGTCGATACAACTCGGCCGGCGCGATGGGTGATGACATCGCACGCTATCTTCGCGGCGAACCGATCGAAGCCAAACGCGACAGTTCACTGTACGTCATTCGCAAGGTGCTTCGCCGCAACTTCAAAACGGCACTCGCCGGCGCGGCATTCCTATTGCTCCTCTCGATTTCGTCTGTTGTCTCGATCGGCCTCTACGTATTGGCCGATCGAGCGCGTGAGCGCGCCGATCGAAACGCGCGCCTGTACGAGACAGAGCGTGATGAGTTACGTCTGCTCAGCGATCAAAGCCTCGCGCAGCTCTACATCGCTGAGATGAACCTTGCCGGCCAAAATTTGGGCCTCGGCGGGGGCATCGGACGAATCAAACAGCTCACCAACAAGTGGACGCCGAACGCATCCGATCGTGACTTCCGAGATTGGGAATGGGCTTACCTGCAGTCGCAATGTGACCGCGAGGCGATGATTCATCAGCACGTTGACCGCATTTGGTGCTTGCGGTGGGACCCGCAAGGCAAGCGAATCGCATTCGGCGGCAACTCGGGGCACGTCGCGATCTGGACACCGGGAAAGCCGCGTGACCAATCGCATTATCGTGTCGGCGGAATCGGTACCCAAGTTCGTGGAGTCGATTGGAATTGCGAAGGAGACCGACTCGCGGCATGCGGGCCGAATGACGACGTCAAGGTTTGGAGGCTCGATGACAATAAGCAAATTGCAGCGTTTCCCAACGAGGATCATGTGCTGGCCGTCGCCTGGCATCCGACGGACAAAGATGTGCTTGTCTACGCCGACATCCGAGGCCGAATTCAACTTTGGAATGTCGCCACGCAGACTCAACTTGAAGCATGGAAGGTCGGACGCGGCGTTCAATCGATCCGTTGGAGCCAAGACGCGACCACCCTTACGTTTGCCTGCCACGACAAAACAGTGAGAGTCTGGGAACTGGCTCCGCTTCGCGAGGTACAAGTCTTTAGTGAATTTGATCGACCCGTCTTCGGAGCGGAACAAAGCGAAGGCATCTTGGCGGGCTGCGACGTAGGAGGCGGCGTGACGGCGATCGAAGCCGATTCAAAGAAGGTGCTTTGGAAATTGAACACCGGACGCCAGAACACCGCGGTCTGCTGGAATCCGGAAGGAAAGCAGTTCGCGACCGTGGGGGAAGACCGAGTGCTGCGACTTTTCGAGGGTCGAAGCGGAGTTGAGGTTGCTCGTTTCGAGGGTCACACCGATTCCCTTTGGGCATTGGATTGGAGTCCCGACGGTCAAAGCATTGCGACAGGAGGCTTCGATGGAATGATTCGCATCTGGAAGCCTCATTCATCGGACATTAATCGTGTCAGGAAGTTTGAAAAGCTACGTTGGGATCAAAAGATCTTTGCACTCCAGTGGCACCCGAAGGGTCATAAGCTTGCGGCGGCAGGCCAGACCACAGAAACGATCCTGCTGGACCCCGTAACCCTGGAGACCGAACGGGAATTCAAGGGTCGCGCCCACTTTGGCTCCAAACTTCGATTCGATCCACTCGGTGATCGCGTCGTGGTTGTCGGGCATGATGCGATCGCGACCATCTGGGAGGTGCAATCCGGCGTAATTGTCCGACAATTTGAAGGACATCAAAAGAACGGCAATCAAATCGAATCCGTCTGCTGGAGTCGCGACGGGAAACGAATTGCAACTGGAGACCGTCAGGGCCGAGTCTTGATTTGGGATGTTGCAACCGGGGCAATTGTTGCCGAACACACAGAGAAAGGGTTCGTCAGTTGTTTGGATTGGCATCCCAATGAAACGCGTCTATTGATTGGCAGCAGCTACGACTCCGTTGTCAAATCGTGGGACTTTGCGAGCGACGAACCGCCACACATCGTGACCGATTTTGACGACAGGCTGAGCGACATCCGATTCAGCCCCGACGATCGGCGGTATGCCGTTTCCAGCATCGACGGCACGGTTCAAATACTGAACACCGACGACAACCAACTGCTTCATACACTCACCGAACACACCGGAGCGGTTGAATCGATCGCGTGGCATCCATCCGGGAAACGCCTGGCGACTGGTAGCCAGGATCTTACGGTACGAATTTGGGATGTGGAGAGAGGGCAGCAGACACTCTCGTTCCGAGCGCACGAACGACCGATTCGAGCGGTCGCGTGGAGTCCTGACGGGAAAAGGCTTGCCTCCGGGGGTATCGATTCGAGCATCAAGATTTGGGACGCCTCCAAGGGATACGAGCGGATGGCAGCATCACATGCTCCGGTCACCCTATCAAATCGGGACCCGGACTAGCATCATCGTCGCTCGCTCGATCCGAGAGAAGTCGCCCCATTGCGACACCTCTCTGGGACATTGGATTTTCGACTATCCTGCTTTGCGTGGCGGGGCCTTGATCTAAACATCAATTCTTCATCGACTTGATGCGCCACGTTTCACGATTCTGTCCAACACCAAGCCACGATGCGAAACCGCAGAATGACCCCAACGATCACCCACAGGTGCCTTTGTCAATTCGTTTGTGTCCTCGCTTCCATTGGGTTCAGCCTCGAAGTTGCCTCCCCCGCCGCGGCACAAGAAAAGTCGACTGTCTTGATGGAAGAGCAGTACGACTGGTGGCCTGAAGACCTCAAAATTAACGGACGGATACTCATTCACCATGAGCTGACCAATCCGACTGTCCTTGAGCAAACGTTGCAACGCGTCGCACGCGATAAACGGGTTGTCGTGTTGGAGTCGCCAAAACAACTTGTCGATGACGCTTGGCTGCGAGCACTTCGGAGCTCAATCGGCGATGGCGGCAGCATCACGATCCATTCGAGTGGCGTCAGCCCTGAAGTTTTCGACGAGGCCGACTGCGTTGTATTGGGCGACTTTCCCGATGACGACGATACCTCCTCCGAACTCCGAGAACCGCTCGCGAGACTGCTTCGGCGTGGCGGCACTCTGATCGTCGATGCGGAAGTGGGCGAGCGACTGGGACGGCTCAGGATCACGTCGCCTGACTCGCTTGAAACTCAGTCGGGACTAGGACTTCTACCGGACTGCATTTTCGCGCCCTCGCTCGCTCCTGAAGTCATGACCGATGTTCTGAACGAGCATCCTCGCATGGTCGGCGTGACGTTGACGCCAGATGCCGCGCTCGTGCTCTCAGGTCGCAAACTGATTGCTTACGGCGGCGGTCGTGCAGTGATCTCCGTCGCCAAAGGTACGGCGACCGGATCGGCTACGGTCACGATTTCGGGAGCCGAAAATGGACGACGCCGAAACCCAGAAAGTTACATGGCCGATTTGACGCAGTGGCGTCGCATGGCCATCGATCGTGATTTGCCACCGTTTCCAGGTGATGACCCGCCGACGCCAATCGTCGAAAGTGGGACGCTGATCATCGTCGGCGGAGGCGGTTCACCGCGGGGGCACATGAGCCGCTTTGTTGAATTGGCCGGTGGCATTGAGAAGGCTCGGCTCGTCTATGTTCCCTGTTCGGAGAGTGACTCCGTTGGGGACCGCCACGGGATCATCGAGAGTTGGAAGCGAATGGGCGTTCAGCATGCGACTTACATTCACACCAAGGATCGCACGCGTTCAAACACCGACGAAAACTTCCTCGAACCCCTGCAGGATGCAACGGGGATCTATTTTGGCGGAGGCCGACAATGGAATTTCGCCGACTCGTACTATGGCACCAAGGCTCATGCTTTGATGAAAGACGTGCTCAAGCGTGGAGGCGTGATCGCCGGTTCTTCGGCGGGAGCATCGATCCAAGGACGCTATCTCGCTCGAGCAACACCGATCGGTAATTTCAAGTTGATGGCACCGGGGTACGAGCGAGGCGGACTTGGTTTCCTCCCCGGGGTCGCGATCGATCAGCACTTCACGCAGCGCGGTCGTCAACGAGACATGACCGGGCTGATCGAGGTTTATCCACAACTGCTGGGAATCGGCTTGGACGAAGCCCCTGCGATCGAAGTCCAACAGTCGGTCGCGAAAGTTCGTGGTCGAGGACGCGTCTTTTTCTATGATGCGAACGCTGAGGGTAACGACGAGGGCCACGACTACGTGGCTTTGCCCGAGGGTTCGGCTTACGATCTTGCTAGCCGGAGTGTTCTGAAGGACACGCGTGAGGATTCGAAAGCCGACTCGAAGTCAAACACGGACACTTCGCAGGAATGACCCAAGTCGCTGTTGTTCAGGCCGGTTCGGTCTTGTTTGATACCGCAGCCACGCTGGCAAAATTCGGTGACTTGTTAACCGATGCTGCCGGTCAATTGCCCGGCGGCTCGTCTCGCTTAGTCGTTTTTCCCGAGGCGTTTGTCGGCGGCTATCCCAAAGGCAACTACTTCGGTGCTCCCATCGGATCGCGGTCTGACGAAGGGCGTGATTGGTTCGCACGTTACTTCGATAGCGCGATCGACGTGCCGGGCGCAGAAACAGAACAAATCGCTAAGCTCGCCCGCGATCACCGAACGGATATCGTCGTCGGAGTCGTCGAACGCGATGGAGGGACGCTGTACTGCACGGCGCTCTGTTTCTCTTCCAAGGGTGTTTTGCTCGGCAAACGTCGCAAGTTAATGCCGACCGCCGCTGAGCGAGTGGTTTGGGGGTTCGGTGACGGTTCGACGCTGGATTGCTTTGACACTTCGAGCGGTCGATTGTCGGCGGTGATCTGCTGGGAGAACTACATGCCGATGTTGCGGATGAGCCAGTACGCACAGGGACCGCAGATCTATTGCGCTCCAACGGTTGATGATCGCCCGGTTTGGAGTTCGACGATGTCGACGATCGCACTCGAGGGCCGGTGCTTCGTCGTTTCCGCCTCTCAGTTTCTGACACGGAAATCGTTGCCCAACGGCTTTGAGACCGTGCAGGGATCATCGGAAGACACCGTGCTCATCAACGGCGGCAGCGTGATTGTCTCGCCACTCGGCGAAATTCTTTTCGGGCCATCGTTTGGTTGCGAGACCATTTTGACGGCCGAATTGGATCTCAATGAAATCGTCCGCGGCAAGATGGACTTTGACGTCGCCGGGCATTATGCGCGGCCAGATGTCTTTCGACTCGAGATTGATCGTCGGGTGAAACAGTCTGTATTGAAGAAGCCTAACGACTGAACGGAGTCGGAATGGCCCTCCCCAGAGTTCGATCGTACATGCGATCGAACTCCGACCCTCCCAGGGGGAGGGTGGAGCGAAAGGTTCACAGCAACAACGCAAAGACAAGCGGGCGATTCACCCTCCCTTGAGGGAGGGTCGGACTTTGATTGTGCTCGCACAATCAAATGCCGGGGAGGGTGACCGTCACTAAGCCCCCGAGTCACGTTTCATCCCCGAAGGGGTTCCCGATCGTTTTCGAAACTCATAGTCCAATTCAAGTGTCCTTGCGATCGAACGGGCATCCGCTTCCACGTTGCTCTCAACATCCTCGTTAGCGAATCGAATCAAACTCCATCCCAGCGATTCGAGCTTGCGTTGCCGCTGAAGATCCTCTGCTTGAATGCAATCGTGATAGGCACCGTCCAATTCGACGATCAGTTTTCGAGCGACGCAAGCAAAGTCGACGATGAATTCAGCAATTGGGTGTTGCCGACGAAACTTCAACCCACAGAGTTGCTTGGCGCGGAGCACACTCCACAACAGTCCCTCCGCCTGGGTCTGTTCAACACGCAGACGTCGGGCGTATTGTTTGATGGATGACATGATTAATGGCTTGGCTGAAACATGGTGAGGGGTTGTTTCAGGGGAGCCATCCCCAGGCTGCTCTCGCGCGAGCCGTTCCAATCGCGTCTCTTCGGCAAGGCAGAATTTGCTTCGGAGTGCCAAACCGTAACGTGCCGTCAGCGTGACGAGTAGCTTGGCCTTTTTTGGCGCGGTGTGAAAAGGCGTCGCGGTAGGAACGGCCGTTGCCGACCGCCCCCCGCACAGATCCGTACTTGAGTGTTGTCTCATACGGCTCCTGC
>JBCBOT010000219.1:0-13723 GCA_039821165.1 Planctomycetota bacterium
CGAATGCTGCGGGACGACATCCCGGCAACGGCAGAAGCTTCAAGCCGGCCGGTCTAGATGGCGACGAAACGGCCATCGATGAAACGGCGGACCCACGAACCGCCCTCGCCGACTGGATGACTGCGAGCGACAATCCGTTCTTCGCCAAGTCGCTGGTCAACCGATACTGGAAGCACTTTCTCGGTCGAGGCCTGGTAGAACCGGAAGACGATCTTCGCGTCACCAACCCGCCGACCAATCCCGAGTTGCTCGAGGCCCTCGCGGAATCTTTCGTCGCCTCCGGCTACAACTTGCATTCGTTGGTTCGCACCCTCTGCCTCTCCAAGACTTACCAAGCGTCCTCGCAGGCCGAAGCGGAAAATGTGATCGATCGACGCAGTCACTCGCGTTACTATCCAAAACGTCTTCAGGCCGAAACGCTGCTGGACTCGATTGATACGGTCGCCGGTACAACCACAGGCTTCAGCGGAATGCCGGCCAGCACACGGGCGATCGAACTGCCCGACACCGGATTCAACTCCTACTTTCTGACGGTGTTCGGCCAGCCGGATTCCAAGACGGCTTGCGAATGCGAACGCAGTTCCGAAGCGAACCTCGCTCAGAGCCTGCATCTTTTGAATTCGGAACAGATGCATCAAAAGCTGACCAACGACTCGGGTCGGGCCGCTCAGCTTGCGTCGAACGGTGAGACTTCGACGGAACAGAAACTGAGGCGGCTCTACAAAATCACCTTCAGCCGAGAACCCACGGAACGGGAAGTCCGTGCGTCGTCCGAGTATTTGGCGGGCAACGAAAATCAACGACAAGCCTGGGAAGATTTGATTTGGGCCTTGGTTAACTCCAAAGAGTTCCTCTTCAACCACTGATGTTGGCCCGTCTTCGTTACCCGCTGTTCCTCGCGACCGCGTTCCTTTGCCACGCTGCCGTGGCTCAGCTACCGGTCATTCAATTGCATGCCCTTTCCCGCTCGGTGTTCCAACCCGGCGAAGAGGCGGACATCCATCTTCTGGGGGCTTCGATCGAAGAGGTCGCCGAGCTTCGCATTTCACACCCCGGCATCAGCGCCGAATTGGTGACCGGTGCCGCGCTCCCATTCGATGACGTTCCCGTCCCAAAGTTCGGCTACTTTCGACTGCGTGTGGCTGAGGATGTGCCGCCGGGACGCTATGAAGTGCGCGCCGTGGGTCGGTTCGGCCTCTCCAATCCGCGTTCCATTCTGATAGGAGCCCGAGCGGAGTTTGTCACGGCGATCAGCCACGACAAAACTTCGGCGGCACTCTGCCAATTCGGTGTGCTCTACCACCGTCACGCATCGCCGCAACGCTCCGATGTGTACTGGGCGAATGTGAATCCGGGGCAAGTGATTCGCGTCGCCTTGATGTCCAAGGTCGTTGACTCCCGTCTTCGCGGCTCCGTAACGGTTTCGGACGAATCCGGTCGTGTGATTGATTCCGCCGTCGGCGATGCGAGCGGCGATGTTTTCCGCTCCATCTCGATTCCACAAGGCGTGAGTCGCATCGCCATCGCCGTCGAAGATCTGCTGTATCGCGGTGGACCACAATACGGTTACGTCCTCGGACTCAGTCGCGAGGATCAACAAGATGAATTTGGAACTCTCATCGAACCTCAAGACGCCCGTTGTGTTTCCGCTCGCTTTGGAAACGCTCAACCGATGGCTGAGTCGACCGATCCGATTCGGATCACGATTCCCACTGTGATCGATTCCGAATTTGATTCGGCGACCGACAAGGATCAATACCTTTGCTCACTCGACAAAGGTCAAACACTGACGCTTGCCTGCTACTCCGATCGTCTTGGCGAGCCGACGGACACACGAATCGTCGTGCATCGATCGATCACCGACGGACAAGGCAATGTTAGCTGGCAACGTGTCGCTGCTGGCGACGATTGCCAAGCCGTCTCAGACACCGCCGTCAATCTCAACTCACGCGACACCGAGCTCACGTGGACGGCTCCCGAACAAGGCGACTATCGGATCACGGTTTCAGACCAGGACACCGGTGAGTTCTTATCGAAGCGGCAACGTTACGTATTGAGCATCGATCAGCCGAAACGAGACCCGATTCTCTTTGCCTACCATCTCTACCCGCATCGAGACATCAACACGACGCGGCCTTCCGGCGTCCACGTCCCCCGCGGCGGTTCAGCCGTGGTTCGCGTGTTCGCACTCCGCCGTGGTTATTCCGGACCGATCGAAGTGTCCTTGAAATCGCTACCAACGGGACTGACGTGCGTCCCGGGAACCATTACACCCGATCGAAGCCAAACGGATCTGATCGTCCACTCAGCCGCCGACACACCGGCGGTGATTCAAGCCGTCGAGGTGATTGGAAAAATCAATCTGGGTGATGGCACCGACGAAGCAAACACAAACGTCATCGCTGTCCCCGTGTCAGTGCTTTGGGAACGAAACGGCCAACAGCCCAAAATTCGCACACGGGTCATGGATCAACTGTGGCTTCACGCGACGGATCAAGACACCCTACCCGTCGCACTGGGACCGTCGAGCGACCAGCCGGTGGAAGTCGTCAAAGGCAACAAGGTCAAAGTGGCGATGAAAGTCGCGCGCACCGACGGAACCAAGAACAACGTGATCTTCCGTGCGAGAAATCTGCCCGCCGGAGTCAAGGCAGGTGATCTCACCGTGGGCGGCGACAAAACGGATGCGGAATGGACGATCGATGTGACTGCGGGAACCAAAGCGGGCACATACCGTTTTTGGTCTCAAGCGGAAACCAAAGTCAAGTTTGCGGTCAATCCGCAAGCCCTGACCCGCGAGACCGAGTACCACGCCAAGCTCACGAAATTCCGCGCAGATCCTGCGCGAGCGGACAAACACGCTGAACTGGATCAAGCGATCGCTGAATCGAATAAACGGATTGAGGCGATCAAAAAGCAAACCGCACCACGGGACTTCACGATCTTCGTCGCGACTCCCGTGATTACGCTGAACGTCAAGGAAAAATAGTAGGGCCTCCGATCCTTCCCGCCAGGCCGATCCTCCACGGCTCCCTCCTCAAGTCAATCGAATGACGATGCGTTTCTCTCTTTTGCTTCTGTCGATCGTCGGTCTCTCTTTCGCCAGCGCGGAGACGCCCGCCCCGAGCGATCCTGTCAGCTACTGGCGAGACATCGCGCCGGTCTTCAAAAGGAATTGCGTCGCGTGCCATCGCGAAGGCCAAGCCGAAGGAGGCTTATCACTTGAGACGGCGGAAGCTCTTCAAGCGGGAGGCGACTCCGGTGAGTTGTTTGACATCAAGCAATCAGCCGCGAGCCTGCTCTACGTGCGTGTCACGGATGAAGATGACATCATGCCTCCGGACGACAATTCGGTCGGCGCCGAACGGCTGACGACACAGGAACTGGAGTTACTGCGACGTTGGATCGACCAAGGAGCAATCGTTGATGAGAAGGAGGCAGAAGAGCTAGGCTGGCAGCCGATCCCCGAGTCCATTCGAAGCTCCTACACACTCGCAGTCTCTCCCGATGACTCGCTCGCCGCGATCGCTCACGCCAACCGAGTCACCCTGTCGGATACGGCCACGGGCACAGTCCTTCAGCATCTGGCGGATGAAAACCTTCCGTACGCCGGCGTTGCTGACTACGACTTCGTGCAAGCCATCTCCTTTTCTCCCGATGGCGACCGTCTCGCGACGGGAGGTTTTCGAACGGTACGGCTGTGGCGACAAGAGAACCGTTTGGATTTGATTCCCAGGGAATACGCTGCGTCGGCACGTGGACCGATCGCATTCCATCCCGACCGTTCCCGAGTGGCTTTTGCGAACGCCATCGGGGATCTCGAAGTCTGGTCGCTCGCAGATGATGTTCGCCAACTCTCACAATCGCCGAACGAGGGGAATGTCACTGCGATTGCCTGGCCGACACAGGATCAATTGCTCGTCGGGTTTGAGGGCGGGGCCGTCGTTTCACTTTCGGCACTCGATGGCCAAGTCGCGGGCAGACTCGATCTCGGCCAACCGCCGATTCAACTGGCAAGTCACGATGCGACGACCGTTCTTGCTCGAACGATCGACGGACATCTTCATTGGCTCCACGACTTTAAGCTCGTCGAGCAACCGTCTGTCAAAGCAATCGAGGATGCGCGCGTGATCCTCGGCGTTCCACATTCATCACCGTCCTTTGCAGTCGCGACCGGAGGCGGCAACATCCTTTTGATCGATGCCAAGACCGCCGCGGTCACGAGAACGATCGCACATGGCGCCGCCGTGAACTCGCTGGCGATCCATCCAACTCTGCCACAATTGGTGAGCTTCGGTGCGGACGGTGCTGGGAAGCTCTGGAACTTAGCCGACGGCAAGCTCTTGAGGAGCTTCGAGGGAGAGCCGCTGACGAATCTGCGTTTCGCTAGGGCCCAGCGCGACTCCGCACGGGAAACCTCGTGGCTCAAACAATTCGAGTCGGAACGGGATGGAATCAAAAAGGCTTTGGAAAAAGAAGACGCCGCCCTCAAGAAGGTGACGGAGGCCCTCGACAAGGCAACCTCGGCTTTGGAGGAGCAGGCCAAGAAGGTCGTGGAAGCGACGAACACCGTGACGGCGACCGAACAGAAACTCACCGCCGCCAAGTCGCGAATGGACTCGTCCAAGAGCGACGTCGAGTCCACAACAAAGCTCATCACCGCCGCAACAGCCAACATGCAGACGTTGACGGCGGCCGTTGCTCCCCTCGAACAAGAAGCGATCTCGGCTAACGCGGGGCTGAAAACAGCGGAGCAAAAAGTGGCCGAAGCGATGCGGGCGCTGCAAGCCGCGAAAACGGAACTGACGGCCGTCACAACCCGCGTTGAGAACGCCAAGAAGGCGGTGTCGGATGAAAAGAAGCGGCTTGAGGACCTGAACACCAAACTCGCGGCGGCAAAAAAGTCCGTGTCGGACACGACGGCCGAGATCGATCGTGAGTCCAAAGCCCTCGATGCTCAAAGAATGGCTCTCGACGCAGCCACGGCGGAACAAGCAAAACGCAAAACCGAAGTCGACAAACGCCAACAAGCCTTCGTGACAGCCACCGCAACGCGTGAACGAGCCGCCGCGAATGTGCCCAAACACGAAGCCAAAATACGTCGGCGGGCGAGTCGGGTCGCGGCAACCAATCAGCGTCTCGAGGACGAGCGGATGAATCGAACCGGCTCGCCGATTCACTCAGCGACCTTCACCGGGGATGGAAACACTCTCGCGGTGATCGCGAGTGACCGGACACTCCGAACGTTCGACGTCACGTCGGGGCGAGCCACGGCAAGGTTTCAGTTGCCAGGCAGCATGCAACAAGCAACAGAAATCTATCCGCTTGATGCATCGCGATTCATTTGTCTCGGCAGTGGGGTGCGCCCCATTGAACTTCAACTTGCTCGGACCTGGAGTCTTGAACGAACGATAGGTGGTCTCGACGGGCGGCTCATTCCAGATCGCGTGACAGCGCTCGACTTCCGTCCCGACGGACAAGCACTCGCGATCGGAACGGGGGTGCCGAGCCGGAGTGGCAAGGTGCTCGTCGCATCACTCAACGGAACCATCCTGCGGGAATTTGATTCCTTGCATAGCGACACCGTCCTCGCGCTCAAGTTTTCGCCCGACGGTGACATTCTGGCGAGTGGATCGTCCGACAAAACAATTCGAATGGTCAATGTTCAATCAAGCGAAGTCGTCGGAGCTTTGGATGGCCACACCCATCACGTGATGTCGCTGGCTTGGAAACGCGATGGACGAGTGATCGCCAGTGCAAGTGCGGACAAAACCATCAAAGTCTGGGATGCGGTCACGGCTCGACAGCGACGGACGATCGGCGGCATTCCCGATGAACTCACCGCCATTCAATTCCTCAAAGACTCCTCGGAAGTCGCTGTCACCTGCGCCAATGGAGATGTCAGGATTTACAATGTCGACAACGGACAGATGCTGCGAAGGGCCGTTGCCGGAGAGTTCCTATTTACGCTGGGCACGACCAGCGACGGGGCAAGAATCTTGACTGGCGGGCAGTCCGGCGAAATCAAAATTTGGAACAGCGCAGACATCAAACTCACCGGAACCTGGAAAGAGTAAGCTCGGCGTGAGTGGAGAGACGTTGTTGGCTGACACGAATCCTTTCCGGCCGCCAAACACGGTTCCCGAATCACCGGTCGACGAGTACGTCGGCCCTGAATTACCGAAGGACCTTCTTCGTCAAACTCGATGGGTCGTTCGGACCTTCGGCATTTTCAACTTTCTCTGGCCCATCGCGGTCTCGCCACTCACTGACAGTCTTCCAATCGACCTACTGGCGTTGGTGATCGCGGGAAATGCGATCGCGATTCATCGGAGGTCGTTTCAAGGATTTCCGTGGACCGCAGTCTTGTGTTCGTTCTACGCGATTGGGTTCCCAGTGATTCTATTGACTTTCGACGCAACCAACCTGTCGCTTTGGCTTCCGACGAGGTTCTCGCCCGTTCTCTCGCTACAGCTAGTCAGTTCGGCCGGGGCAATCGCATCGATCAGCATGATCGTCCGTTGCCACCGATTTCATCGATCCGCAAAGCAAGCTGCCGGTCAATCAACAGCGTGAGGCGAAGCGTCTTACTCAGAGATCGGTTCATCACAACGCCGGATTCAAATACAGTTGGACCAATCCAGTCAGGGTTCGAGTCCCTCCTTCGGTACTCACTCACAAGTCTATGGACTTTCCCCGCCACGATCGCAGTCGACTCGGTAAGCTTGGCAGACCACTGTCGAGGTTCATCGGCAGGTGCTCTGCCTGCCGTTGAGATGTCATCCCGCCCATGGTCGCCGGCACTCAGACCTTCGGAGCGCTCATCAACTCTCACCCACACAGCCATGCCCTTGGCCTCCGACGGTGTCTTCACACCGGAGCGCAGATTCTCGTGCCTCCCGAGGGTCAACATCGAGAATCGTGGCTGATGTCTTCATAGCTTCTTAATCGCCTGTCAATCGTTAATGATGCGATCCGCCTCCATAGGCACGGATAATTCTATAAGATGTTTTGCTCCTGCCCAGAGCGGCTGGGGTCTCCGACCCGACCACTCGGAAATATGGGCCGGGGCAAAGTCTACGCGCACGGCGCGCTTGTGTGACGACTGACGAACCAAGTTTGTCGATTGAAAGCGATGTTGGTCGCATTAGATTGCGGCCGTTGAGAAAGGGCAACTCTTGTGGCATCAGCGGAACTCATCCTTCAGTTTTCACCCTCAAAGGCAGTCAACGTTTCTTTTGACGGCACGGATTCGGGGTGGGCCGATTTTGCGAATCCGGTCAGCGACAAAGATCGCCAGGACATCCGTTGGTATGTCGAGACGTATGGCGCCGATTCTCTGGCCGAGCCGGATGATGATGAAGCTCGGCGCATCGAAGCTCGGTTGCCGGTGATTGGCAAGGCCCTTTTTGAGTCCGTGTTCGACAACAGGGCCGCCTTCAGGCGATACACGGCTTTTCAACAGAGTGAGGCTAACGACCGAGTCATCACCATCGAATCGGGCGATGCGTCCGTCCTCTCGATTCCATGGGAGCTGATTCACGATCTAGACGGCCAATTTCTGTTCCATGATCAACCTCACGTCAGCGTTCGTCGAAGAATCAGCGGGGCGATGCAGGGGAACGAACCGTTCAAAGTTTCGCCCAAACAGCAGTTGCATCTGTTGTTCGTCGTCAGCCGTCCGACAGATGCGGGGTTCATCGATCCGCGAGCCGACCCCCGGGCCGTTTTGGATGCGATCCATCAATATGCTGCGGACCGGGTGACCGTCGAGTTCCTGCATCCTGCCACACTGAATGCCCTTCATTCGAGACTCGATGATGACACGAAGCCTGCCGTCGACATTCTTCACTTCGATGGGCACGGCGTCTTTCGCCAGGTATCAGAAGACGAAGTTAAGAAAGAAGAAAGCCTGTACGGCAAATCTGTCCTGAGTGAAATCGTCAAACAACGTGTGACTCGTGGTGAAGGGCAGGCTGGGAAACCGGTGGGGATCGGCTTTCTGGTCTTTGAGAACGATCACGGAAAGAAGCAGTACATTTCGGCAGAAGACCTGGGAACAATTCTGTACAAGTCGGGGGTGAGCCTGGTCGTGTTGTCTGCCTGTCAGACGGCATCGCTGGACGAAGAAGGCGACCCGATGGCGAGCGTGGCAGGACGGCTGACATCGACCGGGACGCCGGCCATCCTGGCGATGACCCATTCTGTTCTGGTCGCCACCACCCGAACCCTGTTCGGAAAGTTCTACGAAAGCCTCGCGCGAGGACGTACTATTGGCCGTTCCCTGGATGATGCACGGGTTTTCCTGGCGCACAATCCAGAGAAGTTCGAAGTTCGCCGAGGTGAAAAGCGCGAAGTTCTGAAGCTCTACGACTGGTTTGTGCCGACGCTGTTCCGCAGCGGTCCATCCTCACCGATGTTAATCGATAGCGCTGGAGTCCAGGCTTCAGCCGCCGACGGCACTGCAGACACTGACGACGCAACCGCCCAGACTGAGCGGCTAAAGCCTGCACTCCAACACAACTTGCGAAAGTCCGCGAGGGCGGGATTCTTTGGTCGTCGTCACGAACTGTGGAACATCGAACGCTGGTTCGCCTTTCGAGCGCAGAAGGGCAATCCTCGGGAAGAAACGCGACGCGTTTCGATCACCGGCTTCGGCGGCCAGGGTAAAACGGAACTCGCTCTGGAGGCGGGACGCTGGCTGTTGCAGACCGGTATGTTTCAACAGGCCGTCTTTATCGACTACGCCAATGCGCAGTCGGATGATCCCGTGTCGGTGGCTGTCAGTACGATCTCGTCAGTATTGGAAGAATCGTTCATCGATGCGGACGCGGTGACCGGGGAGCTGAAATCCACGGCAACCCTGCTGATCCTGGATAACCTGGAAACGCTCGACGACGAACCGCTGCGTGGACTCCTCACCGTGGCATCAGCCTGGTCGCTAGCCGGTCAATCGCGTGTGCTGTTGACCAGTCGTCGGCCGGAAACCGGCCATCTCGACTTTGCCGTCCAGGGCACCTTCCAACATCGTCGAATTCAGCTTGAAGGGCTCGGCTCAGCGGCCGCGCCGGACGATGCGCTGGATTGGTTTTCACAGCTCGATCAACTGCCCGCCGAGCCGCGTCAGGTTCCGCCCCCGCAACGTGACGCCCTGATCCGTTTGTTCGACCGCGTGCGTTTTCATCCGCTCTCGATTTGCGTGCTGGTCCAGCAGCTAAAGACACGCTCGGCCGACCAGATCGAAAACCGGTTGGAACAACTGTTATCGGCGGACGCGGCCAGTTTGATCGCCGACGAGGGGACGCCGGACAGTTTGATCGCCTCGCTGCAGTTATCGCTGGAACGGTTGAGCGAAGAAGAACGCCACGCCGTACGGAAACTCGGCGTGTTTCAGGGCGGTGCGATGGAACATGACCTGCTGGCCATCACGGAATTGGGAGAGAGTAATCAGGAGCGTGAACAGCTTCAGTCGCTGCTATCGGCGCTCGATGGCGGCGATCCCCGCGTGCTGCTGCAGATGATGGGCATGAATCTGCCGGACGGTGCGGAGGTTCCGCCGGAGTTGTTACAGCAAATCACGAACAACCCCGAACTTCAGCAACACATCGAGCAACTGCGCGCCCGGTTGGCGGCTCTGCCGGAGCCATCGGGAGAGAATCTCTGGCCCGGGTTGCGTCGCGGTCTGGAAGCGGCGGCGCTGATCGAAGCCGAGTCGATCCCCGGCGTCGGCCCGCCTTTTCTGCGCTTTCACCCCACGCTAGCGCCCATGCTCTGGGCCAGCCTGTCGCCCGACGAACGCGACGCGCTGACGCTCGCCCATCGGCAGCGTTATTACGCGCTGGCGGGTTATCTCTACCACGAAGACGGCAAGAACCCCCATCAGGTCCGATCGATCGTCCGCCGCGAATTGCCGAATCTGCTGCACGCCGTCCGCGCCGCCCTGAACGCCCGCGATGCCGACGCGGTCAGTTTTGTGGACCGCGTGAACAGGTTCCTCAACAATTTCGGCATGACCCGCGAAGCCGCCTTGTTGACCCGGCGAGCCGAACAGGCCGGCGGCGAGCGTGGTTCGCAGGCGTGGTATTTGGCGCAATCGAATCGCGGGGAACAACTGCGGGCTTCCGGCCAGGTCGGTGAAGCCGCACGGATCTTTGCGGACATCCTGGAATCGCTGGGCGAGGAACCCAGTTTTAATCGCGCAAAAACGCTCGTTGATATTGGCCGCTGTTACCGATCTGGTGGACATCTTGATTTGGCTGAAGCGGCATATCGGCAAGGCATAGCGGTGACGGAGCAGTTGGATTCGACCGACGAAGTAAAACGAAAGCGAGGTTTGCTCCATACGGACCTCGCCAACGTGTTGATGGCTCAAGGCAATTACGCCGCGGCCCGTGCGCAATATGAATTAGGGCTGGAGCCAGCCAAGGAACTGAACGATCTGCGTTCTCAAGGCGTCACGCTCGGTCAACTCGGCACACTAGCCCTGCAGGAAGGCGAACTCGCCGACGCCGTGAAGCGTTATCTTGAGGCCCTCGAATTGTTCCAGCAACTGGGCGAACCCGCGTCCGAAGCCGTCATCCAACACCAGCTTGGCGTGGCGTTTCAGCGAGCACAGCAGTGGGAGCAAGCCGAGCACCATTATCGCGAATCGGCCCGATTGGAAGAACAACGCGGCGACCTAGCGGCCGCCGCACAAACGTGGAACCAACTGGCCATCGTAGCCAAGTCCGCCGGAAAGCCAGAGGCTGCGGAAACCTGGTATCGCAAGGCAATCGACGGCGGCCGAAAAACCGGGGATCACGTGTCAGCCACAAAAGCACTTAGCAACCTCGCCAATCTCCTGCAAAGCCAACCGGGACGCCTGGACGAAGCCCGGGAACTGGCTGAGGAAGCGCTGGCGATCAAGCAGAACCTCGATCCTAACGCCGCACAGATTTGGAATACCTACGGCATCCTGGCCCAAATCGCTGATCGGCAAGACAGGCGGGACGAAGCCGCCGAGTACCGCCGTCTCGCTCGCGAAACCAAACGCAACTTCGCCGGCACGGCCCATGAGATGAAACAACACCTCCCTGTGATCCAGGGCGTCTTACGAGCGATCCAGGAACCCGAAACGGCAGACGACTTTCGCGCGGCACTGTCGAAGATGGAAGAACGCGGCTGGACGAACCTCGTAGGTGCTATGCGTCACATACTGGACGGAGAACGCGACGCGGCAACACTTTGTGAGTCTCTTGATGTCGAAGACTCCATGATCATCGAAACCACCCTGGCCGCGATTGACGATCCCAGCACGCTAGCCGACCTGCTTCCGACCGAATGACCGTTGGAGTGCAGGCTTTAGCCGCTTACACCATATCCCCATCCAGGAGGCGGCTAAAGCCTGCACTCCAACGAGAAAACAACATGCCGCACGATCCAGCCACCATGTATCGTTGGCGAAAGTTGACCGCAGAACAGCGGGTGGAAGTCTTGAAAGACCGTAAGCTGCACGGTCGGCCTCGGCACAGTGTTCCCCACATCGCAAGCGAGACAACGACTTACTACATGATCACCGCAGCGTGTTTTGAACACCGCCACGTTATTGGTCATTCGCCAATTAGAATGGCAGAATTTGAAGGTGATCTGGTCGAGTTGCTGAACCAGCACTGCACGCAGGTTTTCGCCTGGAATGTGCTTCCCAATCATTATCACGTTCTTGTCGATACATTGAACGTGAAGGCTCTCCTCAAAGCCCTCGGCCAATTGCACGGTCGCAACTCGTTCGATTGGAACGGCGAAGAAAACGAGCGCGGACGACAGGTTTGGTGCAATGCCGCCGAGACAGCAATGAAGTCCGAAGGACATTTCTACGCTTCTTTAAACTACGTCTTGCACAACGCGGTGCACCATGGATACGTAGTGAAGTGGAATGAATGGCCCTACTGCAACGCACAACAATACCTGCGAAATCTGGGAAGAGAAAAAGCGTTGCGAATCTGGAACTCTTATCCGCTATACGACTACGGAAAAGACTGGGACCCACCGGAGCTGTAACGTTGGAGTCCAGGCTTTAGCCGATCACAGCATGAAAGCACATCGTAAGCGGCTTAAGCCTGCACTCCAGCGACTCGAACAATGAAACCCTTCCACCTGCAAATCCAACTCGCTGCTGAAGTCGCCACGTTCCAGTGGTTCGGCCCGTCCGCCATTCATGCGGCGGGTAGTTCGCAACATGCCCTGCGAGCCGACGCCGAAACACACGTCATTCCCGATCCATGCCTGATTGATTTGCGACCGTTGCTGGATGAAATCGGCAGCGAAGACATCACGAACGCTGAGATTTTGGCAAGCGCGGATGAATTCCTGCTCCTGCACGATCTACTCGACCCAGAGGCCTGCAAAGAGCTGGCCGACGAACTGTTCCGTTTCCTCTACCCGCTGTCTCAGCAACACGAGACGTTTGCCGGCGTACAAAAATCAGACGACGGCCGTGCCTGGATCGATCCCGACCGGCGGCTCGTGCGCGTCTGGTTTGGCACCGACCGCCAGCCCATCATGGATGGCAACGCCGTCCATCATGTGAGTTCCTTACAGGCGGCGGAAGAAATCACCTACGGCGTCTGCAACGTGTTCATTCCCAAGAGCCACAAACCCGGCTCGTCGGGAACGTCCTGGTGGCGGCGTTGGATTCGCCTGGGAGAAGATGACTCGCTGAAACTCATTGGTGTCCACAATCTCCCGCGAGAGGTATTTTGGAGCGGGCTGGCGAAGAAGCTGAACACCTGGTGGCCTGAGGGCGACCGCAATCTATTCGTCTATCTCCACGGTTTCAACGTCAGTTTTGAGGACGCGGCCGTCCACGCGGCACAGATCGGGTACGACTTAAAAGTCCCCGGCGAAATGGCCTTTTACAGTTGGCCCTCACGCGGTTCCGTGACTGCCTACAGCGCCGACGAAGCGACCATCACCGCCAGTGTCAAACATCTCGCCAAGTTCCTGCACGAATTGTCGACAGGTTCCAACGCGGAACGCATCCATCTGTTTGTGCACAGCATGGGGAACCGAGGCTTGCTGAGCGCAATGGAACGGATCGCCTCCAAAGGCTATCCCGAACTGAGCCTCGGCCAAGTGTTCTTCTGCGCCCCGGATGAAGACGTGCGCACCTTCAAGGACAAGACGACCGAGTTTCCTCATCGATACGAAAACCGCACGTTGCTGGTCTCTCCCCAGGACCGCGCCGTCTTTTTATCTTATGAAAAGCATGGTCAGCAGGACCGAGTCGGGTACGTTTCCGACGATCGCCCGATCACGATCGTGGAAGGAATGGACACGATCGAAGTCGGGGGTTTTGGCGCGTTCGATCTTGGTCACGGCTACTTTGCCAGTGCCGAACCAGTCATCAAGGACATGCGCGAAGCAATCCAGACTCGCCTGCCCGCCGCCGCGCGAAAGATTCCTCAACCCTACCGCAACCATTTCATGATCGATGTGCGTGATGTCACCGATTAGCCAGGACGACTGTTGCCAGCAGCCCCTCGCACAGTCCGTACCCCTGTCATGCAGTAGTTGCTGGAAGACTCACGTAGTCGGATAATCCTGGACTTCAACACTGTGGCGATCGTGAGTGCTATCGCCAGGGCTGTCAATTGCAAGCGTGCCACTCCGATAACGTCCTGATTATTGCGCTCATTTGAGAGCCAGCCCTGGCTCTGGTATTGATTTGATTACGACATCATCCAAT
>JBCBOT010000220.1:0-13615 GCA_039821165.1 Planctomycetota bacterium
GCTTGTTCGAACCCCTGACGCATCTGATCGATCAGCATGCCGCGGATTTCTGAGGGGACCTCCTGGACCTTCAATCGCAAAGCGATGTCGTAGTCGTTGCCCATTCCCGCAAACATGCCGGTGGTGTCAGCCGGGATGAGATCGATTGCGTTTGGATCCTGAGCCGCGATCGCCGTGTCACCCTTTTGCTTGATGTAAACCGTCATCTGGTTTACTGAAATGGCGAGCGTGCCGTCGTCCAGTTCGTCGACGGGACCTGCTTGCGCTTCGAAGCGTTTCAGGATTGATTTGATGTCCGACGTCGGGATCAGAACGATCGGTTGGGGAGCCCCGTTGACCAGTGGAAGAACCATTCCGATGGGACGGTCCATGTCGATTCCGGCAGTGAAGCCACCGGCCATCATCGCGAACATCCCACCGAATTGCGGTTGTCCAGCGACACCCGTGATGTAGTTGGTGTCCTGCATCAACTTGTTCAGCGACCCGATCGTCATCACGACCGGGGGCTGAGACCCATCCGTCAATTTCGCCGCTTTTTCCTGTGCTCTAGCGAGCGGCGCGGCGGTGACTGCGACGGCGAGCATCGCAGTTCCGAGAAAGGCGATCCGGGAGCGGATCGTTGTTGTCAAAAAACCCATGGTGAAAGTCAGTCCTCTGTGACGAAGGTCATGTGGATCGATGGTCAAATCGACGGCAAAAACCTAGCAACTTTGGGGCGCGGCAAGAAGACAACTCGACGAAAAAGGCCGTCCGGAGCCGCTTGGGCGCACCCTGAAACCTGCATTACCCCTGCGTGGGTCGTGAAGTTTCAAATTTCCGAGACTTTCGTCGGCGCAGACAAAAAGGGGCGATCGGCCGCAACCGATCGCCCCTCTGTTTCTGAAATGGGTTGTTCGGCTCAGTTGCCGAAACCACCCGCCGCACCACCGCCGATGCCGCCACCGCCAGCACCGCCGCCGCCGATACCGCCACCGCCGGCTCCACCGCCAGCGGCGCCGCCGGTTCCGTCGACGAAGTTAAACGTGCTGACGTCACCGACTTGCGAGAAGAATGGACCCGGCGAGACCCGGACGTATCGGCGGTCCGCCGAAATGATCGCGAGGGTGGTGAGCGTGGCACCTTCGGGAAGCAGCGTGATGTTCGGCTGAAAACCGACCGCGTTGCCGCCAAAGAACGGATTGCCCGCGATGCCTGCCTGTCCGCCGGTCAGAGACTGAATGTCGCTGAAAAGGTCCTGGAGAGCTTGAGCCGAGTTATTCCCGACCAGCGGGTTGGCAAACTGAGCCAGCATGTCACGTTGCACATTTTGCAGGTGAGCCAACTGCGATTGGCCGATCTTTTCCAAGCGTTTGCCTTCCTTCACTTCGAACACGCACAGTGCGTCTTTCTCGGTCAGCGACAACTCTTGGCGAATGAAGCGTTGTGAGGAACGGCCCGCGTCCGAAAGGATTTCGACCGTGACTTGCCCCGTCGACACTTCACCCCAAATCTTCTTGACCAGCAAGCGGTACTGCCCGCTGAAACCCTTCGGGCAAAGATAGGTCTCCGAAACGGTGCCGTTCTTGCTCTCGCCCTGTCCAGGGTACGAGTCTCCCAAGAGCGTTCCGCCACCACCGCTGGATCGGTTTTCACGCGAACAGACCGTTCCCCCGGGTTCTTCGACGGCCAAGTCAATATCCGCATCGCCGGTCCATGAAACACGGATCACGACGTCATACGCCGAAGCCAGCTCGAGTGTCTTGGCAAAGCTCGATGCCAATTCCGTCTGACCGGATTCCATCAGGCGGGCGTAGGTGCTGCGAGCATTCAAACGGGCCTTTTCGACCAGCGAATCAAAATCGGCGGGCCACGCCTGCGAAAGCACACCTTCGCATGCCCACATCAAGGCGGTGGGGTCGTCGAGTTGTTCGGCCAACCGCATCCCGAGAACGTAGGGTTCGCGGCGGTTCGGATCGATCGCCGCAATCTGTTTGCAGAGTTGCAGGGCGGCTTGGTCCGAGCCGATGTCTTCCAACCGCGTCGCCACGTTCAGGATTGCCTCCGGCGTGTCCGCAAAGTCGACTGCCGAGAGGAGTGCTCGCTCGATGTCCGCTTTGGGGGCGCCCGTTGCGGTCAGCGAGAGGGCGTACACCTGATACATCCACGGCTGAACATGGCCGGCACGAATCGCTTCGGCGATCAGGTCACGGCTTTGTTCAAAACAAGCGACGGATGCTTCACGGTCACCCTTCTCGTCAGCGGCCTTGGCCTTGAAGGACAGGGCGCGAACGGTCCGACGAATGCGCTGATCGAGAATCGTGACGTCGCGTGCGTCGTTCAGCGAAACGGTCGCGAAGTACTCTTCCCAGGCTTCAGCGTAGGACTGACCGTCTTGGGGCTTGATGCGGATCGACTCGATCGACTTCAACTCCTCGGCGGTCAACCTTGCGGGGGCACTCGCAGGCGCGGTTGTTTCGGTTTTGGACTCGAGGCCGGCGTCGTCGGGAACGATGAACATGCCACCGCCACCGCCGCCCATCATGCCACCGCCCATGCCGCCGCCGCCCATGCCGCCGCCGCCCATGCCGCCGCCCATGCCGCCGCCCATGCCGCCACCCATGCCGCCGCCCATGCCGCCACCCATGCCGCCGCCACCACCGAGGTTGATGATCGGCACCACGAGGTCGCCCACGGGATAGACCTTGGTGACCAAGTTCTCTTCGGCGGCTTCTTCGGTCGTGATCTGCATCACCTCATCCTTGATCAGGTAGGTGAGGTCATTGTCGCGAAGCATCAGACGCAGGAACGATCGCAAGGTGACGTTCTTGAGGTCCAGCGTGATCGGTACGTCCGCATCCAAACCGATCTCTTCGAGTGCCCGAGTGTCAATGACGATCGGAATCTCGTGAGCATCGCTGAGTTGTTGAACGGCATCGCTCAACGGTGTTTCCAGGAACGAAAACGAAGTCTCTTGTGAAAGCGTCGACTCGATACGGCGTTCGGTCTCATTGTCGCCGACCAGTTCGATCGAACCGTAACGGTCCAAGCGACGTCGGCTCAAACGCTGCCACACATCGGCATCGGGATACAGAACCGGCGACGGTTCATCGACGAATGGGATGTTGCTTTTGAGGACAAGTGAGAAGATATCGACAAAGTTTCGCTCTCGCATTTCCTTAAAGCGTCGACTGCGATCGTACGTTTGCAGTGCGAGTGGGTATTCAAGGAAGTGGTGACCGGCGACCGAATCTTCGGTCGTCGAGATACCCGAAATCTCAGCGAACTTGATCGACAATTCGCCGTCAGCTTCGGTGTAAAGACCCTGATCGATCAGAGCGTTCATTTGCTCTGAAAGAGTCTTCAACGTTGCTTCGGTGCGGAACGTTTCTTGCAGCAGACGCGTCGTGGCGCGAGCGGCTTCGTCTTGGGCCACGATGTTGGCCTGTTGTGCCCTGTACCTCGATTCCGAAGCACTTGCCGCCTGAATCGCCGACTGCAGTTTGGTTTCCAAGTCCTGACGCAACTTCGGCTCGATGTCGGCCAAGATTTGCACGCGGTTCAGCACCGATTTCAGTCCACCGGCAACACCGGTGGGGTCTTTGCGGAGCGTTCGTTCGGCTTGGAGCAATGCCGCCGTGACTTCGCGTTTGATTCGACCATTGGCGATCTCTTGCTCCGCCGCAATGCGACCCATCAGCGATCCGCCTTGGTCGATGATCTCATCGTCACCAACGATACCGAATCCCGAGCCGGTCATCGGCGTCGCGGCAGGCGGAGTAGGCGGTGCATCCAGGGCGGGCGTGGCCGGTGCCGGTTCGTCGAACACGTTGCCGGTTGCCGGTGCAGGCTCGGCTGGTGCAGGGGTGCCGCCGAACGGGTCCGCGTCACCACCGAAGGGATCCGCCGGTGCCGGATCGGCCGGGGGCTGGGCGGGTGTATCGCCGCCACCGAAAAGATCGTCGAGGGGATTTTGCACGATCAGCGTTGTGCCACCACTCGCCTTCTTCAGTGCTTTGGCTTCGCTGTTGTTCGGATCGGCTTCCAAAGCCATCTCGGCGACCGCTTTCGCGCCTTTCTTGTTACCCTGCTTTAGAGCCAGCTTGCCGGCGCGGACGAGTTCGCCCGATCGTTCTGCCAGCATCTGGGCCGTTTGTCGCAACCAGTGGCTGTTGGCTGTCGGCAAGGTCAGGCCATTGTCTTTTTCGGCTTCCGCCACCAATCCCGGCAGGAACGCAAAGTCGGGATGAGCCGCCTCGATTTCCGACGTGACATCCAACTTAAGGGTCGCCGTCGTGGTTGAGCCCGCGACGAGCATTTCCATCGTGTTGACTTCGCCGTCAAGCCGTCCAAGCAGGATTGAATCGCGGTCGAGACGCAGCGGTGGGACTCGTTTGCCGTGCACGATCGTCATCGATTCAGGCAGCTTGATTTGGTCCACCCAGATCGGCGACTGATAAGCCGCCTCCGTGACGCGATTGGCGATCAACGCTGCGGTGTTGCCGTCGTTCTCATTGACGATTCCGACAACGCCACCGGTTTGATTCGCGAGAATCGCCATCAGTTCGATGTTGGTTGAGGGGCCGATCGCGACGCTGTGAACCGAAATGCGATCGGCACGAAGCGAGTCGATCAAGCCGGCGAATCGCTTTTGATCACCCGTGGCGTCGATCGAGGCCCCGTCACCGATGTAAATCACCGAGCGGGTGTGCGTTCGAGGTGCGGCGACCAGCGTCGCACGCACCGTGTCGATGACCGACACAAAATTCGTGTTACCGAGCGGCAACCGTCGCCCGAGAGCCGCGATCGCTGACTGCGTCGATTCGTCGGAGACCGATGCCAACGCGTCGGAAAGCGCGACGGCAGAAACGTCGGCCGCAAATACCCGCACGCGATCCTGGCTCCGCAGCGATTGCATCGTCCTAGCGAGTGCGTCGAGCGATTCACGCCGGTACTCGCCCGACTGACTCGCCGACGTGTCGACTACGACGACCACGTCCGCAGGAGCCGCGTCGACGGCCTGCATCAGGGCGTCCTCAGCCGCCGGCTGGATCGAAGCCGCGAAAAAGGACTCGCCATTGGCTTCGAAACCGGCGACGCGAATCTGGGCATCGTCCGCCGACGCGCTGCCGGTAAGCAACGCCAAGCCGACTAAGCCTGCGAATCCGCGAGTCGCGGTACGAGTCAAAAGTGTTTTCAGTGTGCCTGCGACGTCTCGCATCTGATATTTCTCCGCGTTGCTGGAAAACAAACGGCTGCTTGTTCTCATCGGGTTACCGGGGCAGTCGCCCGGCTGACGATGGCTGTCGAGGAATGGGAGGAGGTTTGTTCGAGAAGAATCCAACCCAAAGTCTATTCCGGCCTTTTTCTCTCGCTACGAAAAAAACACCCTTTCGCCAACTCACAAGTCGCTTGAAGGACGCCCGGGTGTTGCATTTTGCAACACCTGTAGCGTAATCAATCGGCAGAGTCCACGAAGGATGGATCGACCCCCGAACGATTCGTCAATGTTGCGAATCCCGTGCCAACTCTTCGTCGAATTCGAATTTCGAAACCCCCCGGGCCCGACTCACGAGCTGGCCCGTCACCACGACTTCCGTCACCGCGTGCCTGCGGGGATTAAAACGCTGACTGCTTCGTTTGTCGGTGAACACCTCCAGGGGCAATTGCAGCGATTCGCCCGGTGTTAACGGACTGGCCTGAATCAGGAGGTACTGACCATTAAGCTCGATCGACAAATTTCCGATCGGGTCTTCGGTCGGATTGTGAACCGTGACCACATCCGTCAGGACCGCCACGCCTCCTCCGGTCGTGTCAATCACTGCTTTCTCGAGAGACACCTCAACCGGGAGGGGCGGCCCGCCGACACTCGACGGAAACATCGCGTAAACGCCCAAACCGGCACTGATCGCGATCACGAAGAGCCCGATCAATGCACTTCGCGAGAGCCGGCGGTTTGGCGCGACTCGGACGATTTCACGCTCCTGGGTGGTCATGCTCGCTGCTCCGATCGAGACGGGGACGCCGTCGTTCGTGACGACCTGTAGGGCGTGACAACAAAAAAAGCCGGCCGACGGATCAGTGACCCGCCAACCGGCAATTGCTTCGAACCTTCGGCGGCAAAATGGAGCCGCTGGGAGAAACGCGTAGATCTAAGCGTGCTACTGCACTTGCCGTTAAGTGATCTAGGCGAACCCGAAAAATGATCCCTCTGCCGATGTAAATGGATCGAAGCGGGCGAGGCCTTTATCAGGCGACACGCTGTCAGTTTAGGCCGAAGACATCCCTCAGCAAGCTCCCGACTCGCTGAGTTCTCACCTGGGGGCCGGCCCCCAGGTGATTCAAGCTGCTCCAGCAAACGCCTGGTAGGTATCGTCGATTCGGCAAACCGCTGCACAGACCAATCTCAGAAAAATGATGGCTAACTTGGGTCGAGTCACCCCGCGATGCCCACGACTACCCGGTTGGAACCGCAAGAACGCACGGTTTTCTAACGAAACGTCCGTCCAAGAAAATCGGTGTCGCTTTTCCGCAACGCCAACCGCAGCTTTTACACCTTGATGTCGTCTTTTGTGTTCACGAGCCTGGCTGCCGACGGACAGAGCCAGACGTTCACTTCCAATGCAACGGGCTGGCCGTGGCAAGCGAGTTGCGGAAAAGGCGAAACAAACGGACAGAACCATCAGCGACCTGAACCGCGCAACTGTCCAGTCGGCGAAGACGGTTCGCGTTGCCGACTTCACGATTAATGAATCTCACGACGGGAGACATCAAAACGACTCCCTGGTGCCGTCTTCATCAAGCTGACGTTGAACGGGCTCCGGTTCGATCGCTTCAGCCGCATCGTCGTCCCATTCCGGAAATGGTGTGAAGTCATCCGGTGCCGAGAGCACTTCGTGCCAGTTCGCTTCATCAGTCGCGGAGGAAACCGGGCGATTCCGGTCGAATGGCCCCACGTCGTTGAATTCGGGATCGATGAACTCGTCATCAACGATCATTCCGCCAAACGTCCTTGCAACTTGCAGGCTTGTGAGGATGTCTTCACGAAGGCCTGCTTCCCACTCACCTTCTCGAACACAACCCAAGTGCGCCTCATGCTGATGGCCGACCGACCAGGTGACTTGAAAGCGAGTCGAAACGTCGCCGAGCGCGTCGAGGATTTGAACGACCCTTGGCATCGAGTCGTCGGCCGTACCGCAGACCTCAAAGCAAATCGCCAATCGTCCCGGTTCCGCTGATTCGACTTCCTTCACCCACTCCCCGACTTGGTCGAATAGGTGTTGCCTCGCTTGCTCGGTCACGCACGCGTGACTCTGACAGGTAAATTGCAGCTTCATCGATTTACTGCGGTCGGGACTTCATCGTTAAGATGCTTTTTTAACGCGTCCGCCAGCATGCCGCGACGATGTTCGACGCGGTTGGGTACAGAAGAACTGAATGAATCCGAATCCCTCCCTCCGGAAGATGGTCTTTCAACCCATCATCGTGTCCGTGATGTTGCTTTGGCAGGCAGGGTGTCAGCCGTCGAAGCCTCCTGCTGAATCGACCAGCCGTGAGATCAGCAACTCACTCCTCGCCGGTGGCGACGCACGTCCGTCGATCATGGACATCGCCAACGACGTTCGCGTCGACGGTAACCAGGAAGTCATCGAAGTCGATCTGCGCGATGCCGACGACTTTGGGCCGCTCAAAGAGACCCTCGAGTTTCCCAAGTTGAGAAGTTTGCTGCTCACAAACTCGACCGCCGGCGATGCCGAAATGGAGATCATCGGTCAGTTGCAAAACCTCGAGCATCTCGATCTAAGGGGATGCCCCCTCTCCGACGACGGACTGAAACGTCTCACGACCCTTCCGAAACTCAAGGTCCTGAAGCTGTCCGGAAAGAATGGAAACACGACCGTCACCGACGAAGGTTTCCGTGAGCTTGGCACGCTTAGAACACTCAAAGTCATCGCGGCCGACTTTCTACCGATTACCGATGACGGGCTCGCGGCGATCAGTCCACTCGATCAGATTCGCGAACTGTACCTGGCCAAGACCGAGATCACCGGCGAATCGGTGGTGACGCTCCAACAGTTGGAGTCGTTGTCAAAGCTGCGGCTCGCCGGAACGGCCTTCGATGACGAAGGGCTCCAAGGTCTCGAAGCGTTGCCGCAGTTGGTCGAGCTTGATCTAAGTGAGTGTGATCGTCTGAGTGATGCCGCCGGGGGTTCACTCGCCAAAGTCTCAAGACTCACGAAACTCAATCTCTACGGCACATCGCTCGGCGACGATGCGATGCAGTCACTGCGTACGGCCGAACAACTCACGTGGCTGAATGTCGACAAGACGGCGATCACCGACAAAGCGTTGCCTTCGATCGGACAACTCGAGATGCTCACCTTCTTGCATTTGGGTTCGACCAAAATCACCGACGCCGGTTTGGACTCTTTGGTGGTATTGAAGAATCTCGAAACCTTGATCGTCACGCGAACCGGCGTGACCCAAGCCGGTGTTCAGAAACTCTCTCCGCAATTGCCGACGACCGAGATACAACTCAACTACGATCCCGATGAGTGAACCTTGCCAGCGGTGACGTCGTCGATCATGTTGACGTCTTCGAGTTTTCAGAGGGCGGGGCGATCGCTCGACCACTTCGGTGTTCGGGAGGAAAGTCCGGGCTCCGCAGGACAGGATGGTCGATAACGTCGACCGGCCGCGAGGCTAGGGAAAGTGCAACAGAGAGGAGACCGCCGAACGGTTCGCACTTGCGAATGCGTGGTAAGGGTGAAACGGTGCGGTAAGAGCGCACCAGCGATCGGGGTGACCCGATCGGCTCGGTAAACCCCATCCGGAGCTAGACCAAACAGGGTGCAGAAGCGGTCCGCTTCGCTATCGACACTCGGGTAGGTCGCGATGGAGGCGACGAGCAATCGTCGTGCACAGATAAATGGTCGCCGTCTGGAAATCGCGTCATGCGACTCCAGGCACAGAACCCGGCTTACAAGCCCTCTGAGGACTCGGAGTTAGAGGGGCGAGTTGCGAGAGGCGAGTTGAGAGTGGCGAGTAACGAGACTGCGAGTGGCTAGTGACGTGCAGACGCAATGATCTTCTCTCGCTACTCGCTCCTCACCACTCGCTACTTCTTCTACTTCTTCCCGAAGACTCGTCCCAGGCCGAACTTCATGACGTCGAACAAATCGAAGTCGCCGTCGCCGTCTTGATCCAACATGCGGCCGATCAAGCTGCCGCCGGACGATTGCGGTGCCTCGACCTGCTCGCGTTCGCCACGCAACAGATCGCCCAAGCCTCCCGCCGAGAGATCGTCTTGTTTGCGACGTTTTCCGATCGCCCCCATCAAGATCGGAGCGAGCATCGACATCAGATCGGACGACTGCCGTGAGTCGAGTCCGCTCACGCTGCTGACGCCCTGCTCGACGCGTTGTCGCTTGCCGCCGAGGATGTGATCCAAGATCGCGCCGCCCGACGTCGTCTTTTGAGTCATGCCGCCGGACGATTCGGGTTTTGCACCACCGAGCAAACTGCCCAGGTGATCAAACACCGAACCGTCATGATCACGCACCAAGGCGTTGTGCAGATTCTGTTGGCCGCCTTCGTCGGATGCGTTTCGAGTCACCGCGCCGAGCAGTGTTGGCAACGCCGCCGCAATCGCCTTTTCGGTTTGCGAGCGATCCGCGCCGAGTGAGCGACTGATTCGGTCGACGTTTTCGTCGCCAAGGTGTCCGCTGATCAGGTCGAGTAGTTGCGACATGGTTGTCCCGTGAAAGATTTGAGGAGGAAAGTCGTTGGAATGCTATCAAACATTCCGAAAAGCGATCTAGGCGCGATTCGATTGGTTTTCCTAGACCGGTCAAAGAGCGAGAGATCCGATGGAAACCCGAAAGTACCTGACCTGTCTGTGGCCGGGGCTCAGCGAGCTTTGGTGGCGTGGAAGGTTGTCGGCCCTACCGTCGGCAATCGGGTTCGCTCTTCTTTTGAATGGACTGATCATTCTTCGGTATCACTATCCGTACTGGATTTCGCCGTTTCTGGTCCGTTCGGCCGGCTGGATCACGTTCGCGGCGTGGTTGGTTTGGACGATCCGCGGATTCCGAGAGCTTCCCGAGATTTTGACCCCGCGCGACGTCAGTGAAGAGCCGGATCGTTTCGTGGAGGCCCACACGGCCTATCTTCGCGGTCAGTGGCAAGTCGCCGAAACTCTGTTACTCGGCATCCTCTCAATTGAACCGCGTGATCCGCCCGCCTTGTTGCTACTGTCCGGGGTGTACCGGCATACGCGTCGTGTCGGTTCCGCAGCCGCACTGATCCGTGAACTGCAACGATTGGACGTGGCCACCGCATGGGAACTGGAGCTGCAAGCCGAGCAGCGGCGAATCGAACGTGATTTGGAGCAGGAGTCAGAAGGCGATGGATCCGAGACGACCGAAATCCGAACTGCTGCCGATTTGACAGCGGCCTGAGAGAGTTCCGCTTTGGTCGCCGGAATGACAGGGACACTGTGGTTGGCTGCCGACCCTCATCGACCACGACAAGAAACATCGGTCTGTTTCGGCCCCGAAAGTGACGATTGAGCCGCATGCTCCGGCACGCTCCTATTCCCCCGGGATTTGCAAAACCGATAGAATCGGGCTCAGCCGATTTGTGGGGGCCGGTCCACGGCATCGCATCATTCTCCGCGTGGCCTCTCCGCACGATTTTCAGCCGTGTGGCGTACGGTTTGCTTGGTAGGGTTCGAGACGAACGAATTCGCCAAGTTGTCACAATGGCCTTGTTGCCACCATGAACGGTGCGACTTGTCCATGATGGCCGAAAGCAACCGGGGGTTGGAAAGTTGGCACACTTTCGCTCTGTTTGTTTTCCGCTCTGAACCGAACAATCTCTCAGCGAAGCAGCCCGTTTCGCTGACGCGAACACCCGCCGGGTAACGAGACGATTCCATGTACGAACGATTTACCGATCGCGCACGCAAGGTCATGCAATTGGCCAATCAAGAGGCGCAACGATTCAACCACGAATACATCGGCACCGAGCACATTCTGCTCGGGCTGGTGAAAGAGGGCAGTGGCGTCGCAGCCAATGTCTTGAAAAACCTGGACGTCGACTTGCGGAAGATTCGGCTCGAAGTCGAAAAGCTCGTCCAAAGCGGCCCCGAGATGGTGACTGTCGGTAAACTGCCACAGACGCCTCGGGCCAAGAAGGTCATCGAGTACTCGATGGAAGAGGCTCGAAACCTCAATCACAGCTACGTCGGCACCGAGCACATTCTGCTCGGGTTGCTGCGAGAGCAAGAGGGTGTCGCAGCACAGGTGCTCATGAACCTGGGTCTCAAGCTCGAAGATGTTCGCGAAGAAGTCCTCAACTTGCTCGGCCACGGTCTCGAAGGAGCCGAGGTCGGCGAGCGTGGCGGACGCGGTAGCGAGGAAGGCGGCGGCAGCAGCTCATCCGGTAAGAGCGGAAAGAGCAAAACGCCCGCACTCGATAGCTTCGGTCGCGACCTCACCGAGTTGGCTCGCAAGGGTGAACTCGATCCGGTCATCGGACGTTCACGCGAAATCGAACGCGCGATTCAAATCCTTTGCCGCCGAACCAAAAACAACCCCGTTCTTCTCGGCGAAGCGGGTGTCGGCAAGACGGCCATCGTCGAGGGATTCGCCCAAAAAGTGATCGAAGGCGAAGTCCCCGAGATTCTCGCTGAAAAGCGAATCGTCGTTCTCGACCTCGCCATGATGGTCGCCGGTACGAAGTATCGCGGTCAGTTCGAAGAACGCATCAAAGCGGTCATGACCGAAGTCCGCCGCGTCAAAAACACCATCCTGTTTATCGACGAGCTTCACACGCTCGTCGGTGCCGGTGGTGCCGAAGGCGCGATCGATGCCGCCAACGTCCTCAAGCCTGCACTCGCTCGTGGCGAGATTCAGTGCATCGGTGCGACGACCCTCGATGAATATCGAAAGTACATCGAGAAGGACAACGCGCTGGCGCGTCGTTTCCAAGAGATCATCGTCGAGCCGACCGGCAAAGACGAAACGGTGGCAATCCTCAAGGGGCTTCGCGAACGTTACGAAGAACACCACCGCGTTCAAATCACCGACGACGCCGTTGTCGCGGCCGTCGAAATGAGCGAGCGTTACATCACCGCTCGTTGCTTGCCTGACAAGGCGATCGACGTGATCGACGAAGCCGGTGCACGCGTGCGGCTCCGCACCATGACTCGTCCGCCGGACCTCAAAGAGATCGACGAAGAAGTCGAAACGCTCAACAAGGAGAAGGAAGACGCGGTCGCCAACCAGGACTTCGAAAAAGCCGCCAACCTACGTGATCAGGCCGAAAAGCTTCGCAAGAAGAAAGACCAGATCACCCAGGAATGGCGTGAGAAGAGTCAGCAGACCGATGGCGTCGTCGACGAAGAAGTGATCGCCGAAGTCGTCAGTAAGATGACGGGGATCCCGCTCACACGATTGTCGACCGAAGACAGCATGCGGTTGATGAAGATGGAAGAGGAACTCCACAAACGCGTCGTCAGCCAAGACCTCGCCGTCACGGCCGTTGCCAAAGCGGTCCGCCGCAGCCGCAGCGGTTTGAAGGATCCCAAACGCCCGACCGGCTCGTTCATCTTCGCCGGACCCACCGGTGTCGGTAAAACGTTGCTCGCCAAGGCTCTCGCCGAGTACATGTTCGGCGACAGCGACGCGCTCGTTCACATCGACATGAGCGAGTACATGGAGAAGCACAACGTCAGCCGACTGATCGGTGCCCCTCCCGGATTCGTCGGCTACGAAGAAGGCGGTCAGTTGACCGAGAAGATCCGTCGCCGTCCTTACGCGGTCGTCCTCTTCGACGAGATCGAAAAGGCTCACCCCGACGTCTTCAACATGATGCTGCAAGTCATGGAAGAAGGACGCCTCACGGACTCGTTCGGGCGAAACGTTGACTTCCGCAACACGATCTTGATCATGACCACCAATGCGGGTGCCGAAGCGATCAAGAACGAAGGCGAATTCGGCTTCGCGAAACGTGACAACGACGCGAGCTACGAGTCGATGAAGAGTCGCGTGATGGATCAAATCCAACGCGTCTTCCGCCCTGAGTTCCTCAACCGTCTCGACGACACGATCATCTTCCGTCACCTGACGCGAAAAGATCTCGGTCAGGTCATCGACTTCGAACTTTCCAAGGTTCGAGAACGATTGCTCGAGCGAGGACTGGCTCTCGAATTGCAAGACGAAGCCAAAGAGTTTCTCATCAAGCGAGGCACCGACCTCGACTTCGGTGCTCGACCGCTTCGCCGTGCACTGGAGCAACGCATCGAAGACCCACTCAGCGAAGAATTGCTGCGTGGCGCCTTCGAGGGCAAGGACACGATCGTGGTCAAAGGCATTTTGGAAACCAAGGACGAAGGCAAGTCCGTCGATCCATCCGATCTGACGATCACCGAAGAAGGCAAGATGATCGACCCCGACGGCAAAGCCGTGAAGGTCGTTCGTCTCGAATTCCACGGTGAAAGTCGCGGCATCAACGACGCCAAGGAAGAACCCGTCAGCGCCGGCATCGGCGACGGTGAAGAAACGCCCAGCGAAGAGTAAATCACTCTCCGCAAACCCAACAACAAAAAGGCTCGCCAACCGGCGAGCCATTTTTA
>JBCBOT010000221.1:0-13497 GCA_039821165.1 Planctomycetota bacterium
GGCGAGTAGCGAGTGGCGAGTAGCGAGTAGCGAGTGGCGAGGAGAGAGTAGGGCAGTGGGGAAGGCAGTAGGGCAGTGGGGCAGGCAGTAGGGCAGTGGGGAAGGCAAGGCAGTGGGGCAGGCAGCTCGCGACTTGGGGCTCGCAACTCGACGCTCTAATTCCGGTGCTTTGCGTGGCAGTCGGTGCACTGCTGCGAAATTCGTTTGACAAGTGTCGCCCGCTTTGCGCGGCGCTCGTCGTCCGTTGCACCCTCGGACTCGGTGAGCACCGATTCGAGGGTCTGGGCGACACGCGCCGAGTCTTTCAAACGCTTTTGGAAGTCATCCGGATACGACGTCATATCATGCGTGCGAAGCAACTCGGAAAGCTGTTGCCGTAGGAGCCGGACTTCATGACGCGGCGCGAGATCAGGATGGTCCCTCGGCGCGTCCCAGTTCGCCCTCGCGAGTGCCTCAATCCGAGCATGGGTGCGGCCGATGTCAGCCATCGCCTCGGCCATTGCTGGAACCTCCGCGATTTCACTCAGTGGAATATCCAGCTTGCTGAGTTCGGCCGCTGATACGCGTTTGGCCTGCTCGACGGCTCGGAAGAGACCGTGATAGACGGTGTCCGTCCCGGCAACGTTTAGCGTTTCACGGGCTTGTTCACGGGAGATCCGCCCCGTTGAAAAGCAAGCGGTCGCAGCCGCGGCCGCCGCACGGTGTTTGCCGTGGTGACAGTGGATGTAAATGACATCGTCGACTTCATTGAGCACCTTTGCCAAACCATGGACACGGTCCTCGGAAATCCCGCCGTAGCCGATCGGAAGGTGGATGTAACGCAGGCCGAGGCCACGTGCCACATCGACATTGGGAGCGGCGCCGTCGACGCTCACGATCACTTTGACACCCATGTCGACCAATTCACGGAACCCAGCCGTATTCTCAGGGGCGCCGCCGGAGAGGACCTGCGGATGAATCTGAACCACGTTGGCGAGACTCTCGCAGCTCACACGCCGAGGCGGTGTCACGGCGTCTGCATTGGAGCTGGGTTCATCCGCTATCGAACCGATGGTCCACATCAAGCAGCAGGCGATGATGGCGAAACGAGAAAGCAACCGGCGGTCCTGGTGTTCAAGCGTGGTGCGGTCGGGCATCAGCGGGATTGGGTGAGCCCAATCGCACTGCGGGTTTCAACGGCAACCGACCCTAGGCAACTGTCCCTTCAATGACTCAACGTTGCGACATGCGTGTGGTGAGCCGCAAGACGCTAGCTGCGGGTTGTTCACCGGCGGCTAGCGCCTTGCCGCTCACCATGTGCGGAACATTGCCTGGACTCATTGTACGACGTCTCGCACCGGTACTCCATGTCTCGAATTCGAAGGGTTCGCGGGCAACCGGTTCGCCGATTTGAGGGGAAAAACAGTTTCCGAGTTTTCATTCGGGCGAATCGACGAATCGCGGGCGGAGGCTGCGGGCGCAGCGAAAACCGAGGTTGGGATGGGTGCTGTCGCGACTCTGAACGCTTCCGCGGATTTTGGCGTAACCGTTCCAAGTTCCGTCTTCCTCCAGTTCACGGAGGTCTTTGGGGCCGCCGCGGAACGCGGCACCGAGAGCGGCTCGGGCGGCGGGGTCAGGAAGCATGGTTCCGCCTGGATAGGGCGCAATGACCGAAGAGGTGAGTTCCGCAGCGTTGCTGAACAAGCCCCGGATGCTGCCTTGTTGGTTGATGTCGGTGGTCGGAGCCGAAACGGACCGAAGTTCCCATCTTGGCTGTTGTGTTGGGTCATTGCCCCACGGAAACTCGGTGGTGCCGGAGTTGGTTGCGACGGATTCCCACTCGAGCTCGGTCATCAGGCGTCGACCGATGGCCTCGGCGTAGTGCGCCGCGGTAAACCATTTGACGCCGACAACCGGGAAGTCACCTTTGGGCGGCGCGTCTTCGCCCAGATACAGCGTCGGCTGTTTGAGCACCTGTGTGTAATCTTCGTAGGTGACTTCAGTGGCTTCCAAGTAAAAGGCATCGATCTCGCTGGTGAAGATGGGAACAAAGACGTGCCCTTCTTCACCCGTCGTGTATTCGCCGCCCGGGATCGCGACCATGCCTTGGATTGCTCGCTCTGTCGACTTTACCAAGACAGGCGGCAGCAAGACTTCGTCGTCTTGCCACTGAAACTTGATCGGCGTCGTCGAGCCGGACGCAGAGTCAACGCCTTCGGGGACGGTGCGATAGACTTCGTGAAATCCATAGCCGGGAATCGATGCGACGACCAGATACTCACCGGGTTCGAGCTCGACGGTCGCGTCCGTGTCTTGTGATCCAGAAAGTGTGACCACGTTTTCCGGGTCGGGGACTCGTTGTTTGTCCAGGCGAGCGAACGCCCACTGCACTTTCTTGAGCCTGAATGGTTCGTCGGCAACGTTGCACTGGATTCGAACGGTGTGTTTCAGCACCGGAGTGATCGCCGGGCCACCGTATTCGGGCGTTCGCTTGGACGTGGATGCGAATGCGAATTGCCAAGTCACGAGTAGCAAGGCGGTCGACATGGCAAGGAACGATGCCGCGACGGTTTTATTTCGTTTCAGCCACCGAGCCGAACGACGAACCGGGCCCAAACGTTTGGCAACAATCGGGCGGCCTTGAAGGTAGTTCTCCAAGTCGTCGGCCATTTGCTTTGCGGACTCGTAGCGTGTGCCGACGTCCTTCTCCATCGCCCTCAGACAGATGGCTTCGAGTTCCCAGCTGATCTTTTTGTCGATCAACCGCGGCGGCGTCGGCTCATCGGTCAAGATTGAATGGATCACCGTTCTCGAATCGGTCGCTTTGAACGGGCGGGATCCGGTGAGCATCTCGTAGAGGATGACGCCGCACCCAAAGATATCGCTTCGAGGTGTCAGCTCACGGTTTTGGCCCCGCGCCTGTTCGGGCGACATGTAGGCCGGTGTGCCGATCAGTTTTCCGGTCCGAGTGACCGTCGCTTCGGCGCCCGAATCGCGCCGTGCCAACCCGAAGTCCGCGACAAAGGGCTCGAGGTTGGTATCGATCAGAATGTTGGCGGGTTTCAAGTCTCGGTGGACGATTCCGGCTTCGTGAAAGCAGTGCGCACCTCGAAGCACTTTGATCATCAACTCCGCAATCTGCCTCGACTCGAGTTGATGCGAGTCGAGGTACTTGGCAAGGTCGGTCCCATCGATGAATTCCGAGGCGATGAAGAAGTTGTCGTTGTGAATCCCGATCTCGTGGACCGTCACCACATTGGGGTGAGAGATTTGGGCGGCCATCTTGGCTTCGCGAAGAAACGTCCCGCCGGCGGAAGGTCTTTCTTCCCGCGGGACTTTTAACGCGATTTCGCGCTCGAGGTCCGGATCAAAGGCACGGAACACATCGCCGAACGTTCCGTGACCAAGGTGTTCTCGAACCTCGTAGCGGGCGATCTGCGGATAGTCGCCATAGCTATAGCTGACCGTTTCTTCGTCTGCTGCAAACGAGATCCGGCTCTGGCAAGACGGGCAGGTGAGTTCACTCTGCGGCGTCTTCTCAAGATCAACCGCGATCTGTTGCAAACAGTTCGGACAACGAAAACGCATTGGCAGTGCCTCACGCGATCGGGTTTGATTGCGCCGCTAGAATCCTAACGCTCGTCGAAAGAGAGGACGCCCGGAATACACAACAAAGTCCTTCGAGTTGGTGTCGTCCAAATCGTCCTCGTTCTCGGGTTTCGTTCTTACCCGCAGAACATGAGCATGCCCGGACGTCTGAATGATCTCGACATTGTCCCCGCGAAGAACAAAGCCACCGTCGGGCACTTCGGTGCGGCGAACCTGTTGTCCGACATAGTGGAACTCGGTCCCATTTGTGACTTGTTGCAGTCGAAAGACGGCACGAATCGTGCGGTCTTCATCAACGACAATTGAATAGTTGACGTATTGCGTCGGTTCGGATTCACCAGAACGAAAGCAACGCGCGTCTGTGGCTACCCAGGATTCCTCCTGGTCGACGAGACGGAACAATCCTTCCTCGACATCATCTGAGAGGTCTGGGTCGTTGAGCGGAATCTCGTCTTCGTCTTCGTCCTCGTTCTGCATGATTCCAATGTGAATGTCTCGGTCTTCGACCGCCACACTCGCAGTGATTTCTGTGTTCGGCGCAGTGATGTCGAAGTCGCCTTGATTCGTGGGCGATCGGGCCGACGACTGAAAAATGGCAATTCGGTCCAGAAGTTCGCGAGCGAATTCGGCCTCCGCCGGAACGCTCGAGTCCAACGCCTCGAATGCGTCATCAAAAAGGCTAGGGCTCACCGGATCGACAAGAGCGTCAGCTAAGGGTTGTCTTGGGTCACCGTCCGTATCGCGTATCCGGAGAAGCTGTCTTTTGGTTCGGCGAAACTGCGCTCTGCTTCTTTTGTTTGGAATCCCGAAGCGACCTTGTCGGCACATCAGCTTGCATTTCTGTGTGTTTACTTGGGCAAACAAGACATCAAGAATGTTCCGTTCACCACGCACGAGTTGCTGAAACGTGACGTCGACGACCGCGTTAGGATTGCAGGCCCCATTGACGCACCCATATTCGGTGAGGAGGTCTCCACTTGTCCCGTATCCCGTGACCGACGTGTTGCTACAGTCAACCGTTCGGTAGTAATGCAGGTCGCCGATACTGTAGAGGTGCTCTGTCGCACAGTTAGGTAGGCCGCGAAGTGGGAGTGGCAAGAATTGAGCACGTGCTGTGGTGGCAAAAAGGGCGATACAACAGACGACAATACAGGTGAATCGTCGGTACATGGTGTTCCTCTTGGTGTGTCAGTTACTCCAACATGAGACTGTTGGAACCAAGATCGATTGTAGCCCGTTGGGAGGGGTGGGTATTAGTTACGGTCATGGCATCGAATCTTCACGCTCTATCAACAACCCTCCGAAACCAAGCGAGGCCCGCTTTTCCGATCCGTGCGTGGACGATCGATGGATGGCCGCCGATACGGGCTGTGGTGGTATACGCTTTGCCAGTGTTGTCGATGACGGAAAGCTTGACTTCGGCGGCGGGCAACGGCTTTGCGGTTTCGGGTTTTGTGCCGTCGCCGTCAGGATTGAGGGACGGATAGGCGTCGATGAGCAACAGCCAATCGGCATCGGCGCGTTGGCGGAGTTCATCGAGCGGGTTGTCGGATTCCAGGTCCAGCGCGGTTTGCATCGTCGTCGAGTCGGCAAAATAAAACCCGCCGCGATAGGCATCCGTCTTTCCCAACGAGGCGAACCAGGACGACAACATCGCGGCGTGCCCGAACTCGACCGTCGTCAGGCTTTGCTTCCGCGCGAGCAACACGTCTTCGACGGCGTGATATTGCTCAAAGTGTTCGCCGTCACCGAAGTACAACTCTCCAGCACGATCCAAAATGTCTTGGCGAGTCGTTTCGATTTGCTGCAGGCAGGTTTCCCGCGAGTTTGCTTTAGCGCTGATCCTGAGCGAGATCGTCGCGGCCGAAACGGTGATGCCCACGCGCGGCTCACGGTCACGCGCGATCATGTCGCCGAGTCGTTGCTCCATGTCACTTTCACCGACACCGAAGAACTTCATCACCGCGTGTTCGATGTGAACTTGTTCGCCACTGAGAGAGAGGATCCTCGGTGCGACGGTGTCGTCGAACATGCGTTTCATTTCGGCGGGAACACCGGGCAAACAAAATAGCCGACTCGTCGTTCCATCTTCACGCGCGTAGGTCGCGTCGATACCGGGCGCGGTGCCTTGCGGGTTGAGGATGTCCAAGCTGCCCTCGGGGAACATCGCTTGCACGCGGTTCCGCTCCGGCATGTCGCGACTGCGTCGAACGAACAGGCTTTGAATGTGGTCGAGTGCCGCTTGACGAAACTCGAGTGGACGACCGAGCATGTCCGCGAGTGCTTGCCGCGTCAGATCATCTTGTGTCGGACCCAAACCACCCGTGCAAACGACGACATCAGCGCGTTCGGCGGCGATTCGAAAAACGTCGACGTTGTGTGACAGCGTGTCGCCGACGGTGCTGTGGAATTGAACGTCGACGCCGAGGTCACCGAGACGACGGCTGAGCCACTGTGCGTTGGTGTCCAATCTCGCACCACTTGTCATCTCGTCGCCGATCGAGATCACTTCGCCGCTTGGGATCTTGGGCATTTGGGGTGGTTACGCTGCGGGTATTGAAAGCCGCGGATGATAACGCAAAGTCGTATCGGCTTCGATCGGGCCGAATTGAACCCGTCGCTCGTCGTAACGTAGAATCCGGAAGTCAAGTCTTGCGCTCCGTCTTGCCTGTTTTTCGTTGCCTTCGCTTCTCGTCGCTTTCCTTCACCACTCGCTGCTCCAAAACACGTGACGTTCCTTAACACCACGCTTCTTCTCGGATTGGTTGCCGCAGCGATACCGATCGTGATGCATTTGATTGCGCGCAAGGAACCCAAGCAGGTCCGTTTCCCCTCCGTCAGATTGCTGACTCAGCGCGTTCAGACGAATCGCACACGGATGCAGGTTCGTCGTTGGTGGTTGTTGGCGCTGCGCGTCGCGGCCTTTGCGGCGGTGGCACTAGCGCTCGCGCGGCCCGCGATCTCGTCAGCACTTTCGTTGACTTGGACCACGATCGGCATCCTCGCATTTGTCGCCATCGCGCTGTTGGCCTTGGCGACCGTTGCGGCTGCCAGTGCGGATCAAAAACGCAGTTTGGTTTGGACATTGCTCGTGGCCGGGGTCGTCGGTTTACTCGGCGCACTTGGATGGGGAGGCTACGTCTTGGCGAGCGGACAGAAACCCGCGATCGACGATCAAACGCCCGTCGCGCTCGGCATCGTCGTCGACAACGCACCATTGTCCGGGTGGTCGACGGCGGAGTCGGATCAACTCGAGTCGTTGCGTGAGGCGGCGCTGGAACTGATCGAATCAGCCGGTTCGCAAAGTCGGCTCGCGATCTTGGATCGTTCCTCAACGCCGGCCGCATTTGCGCTCGACACGGCGAGTGCGATCTCCAAGGCCAAGCAACTCGCGACGCTTGAACTGGCTCAACCGCTTGAGTCAAGGATCGAAGCGGCGGTGCGTTTGCTGGAGACCAGCGAGATCGAATCGCGACAATTGGTGTTTGTTAGCGGACTTGCCGAAAGCAGTTTTGCGGCGGAGACCTCATCCTCGGGCGCGCTGGCCGGATTGATCGAACGCACCGGCGTGAGAGTCACCGTGTTGGGTGTCGGTGACTATGTCGGAGCAAATCGTACCCTGTCCGTTCCGACGCTTTCGGATCGTTCGCCCGGCCCGGATCGTCCGGTCCAGGTCACGACGACGCTTTCACTCAGCGGCGAGCTACCGGAAGGCCAAACCAGCTTGAACGTCACGGCCGAGTGCGTCTTGTTTCCGAGCAGTCCCTCGTTGCCTGTCGTGCGTGACGGCGAAATCGTTCGTCCCGAAGCCAAGCCGGTTGATCGGATGAGCGTCGAGCTTTCACCGGGACGCGAACTTGAATTGCAGATGACGTTGCCGCCGATGCCCGTCGGGCTTCATCACGGAGCGATTCGATTGGTGGGCGCTGATGCTTTGGCCATCGATGACGCGGCCTATTTCACGGTCTCCGTGTTGCCACCGAGTCAGCTCCTGGTGGTCGGAGATCAAGCCGAGGAAGTCGAGGAGGTTGCGTGGACGATTACTTCGCCTGACGCGGTCGACGACCCCGGCGCGCAGTACGCTATCTCGCGAATCGGTTACGGAGAGTTGGCGGTCTCGCGGTTGTCAGACTTTGACGGCATCGTGCTTTTGGATCCGCCGGCAAGTGTTTTCGAGGAGCCCGAGTTGACTCGCTACATGGCTGGTGGTGGCGGAGTGTTGGTGGCCGTTGGGGCGCAACTCGGCGCAGACAACATTCAGCCTGAGAATTTACCGAAGCTGTCTCGACCATGGCGTGTTCCGGACCCCGGTAGCTTTTTTGAGATCACGTCGGCGTCCCATCCGGCACTCGCGACGCTCGCATCCATCGAAGGCGGTGTTCCGTTTGCCGACTTTCGAGTGTGGCAGTATTGGCAAGTCGAACCGCGAGACGGCGATCAAGTGTTGATGCGTTTCGCGGGCACCGAGCATCCCGCGCTCATCGAATGTCGTCCGCCGGAAGGTTCGAAGTCTCGACTGATGGTGTTGGCGACGCCGATTCCCGAGCTGGCTCGACCCGCGAAGGCCTGGAACGCGTTGTTCAGCGCAGAGGAGCCTTGGCCGGCGTTTTTGATGGTCCGCGATCTGGTGCGATACCTGGCCGGGCGAAACGCGGAAGATTTCACGACATCCGTCGGTCTCCCCGTGACGGTGACGCTCGGCGCCGCAAAGCCGGGTTCGCGTTTGCAGTGGTTCCCATCCCAAGGTCAAACACCCATTCCCGTTGACGTCCCCGAAGCGACTGCGGGCTCGGGAGAGGGGCCGCCGCGCGGTCGTCTTGTGCTCGGACGGGCGAAGCATTCGGGGGTTCATTGGGTCCGCGGTGATCGACAGGGCCTTGGATTCACCGTGAACGTGCCTCGTACCGGTTTGTCTTCTGTGGCGGTCGACCCGAATCGCTTGGATGGTCTCTTCGGCGGCGAAAGCTATCAACGAATCGAGACGCTCGACGAGATGGACTGGAGTGCGGGTGATCAGGAGGCGAGTGTGTCGCTCTGGTCACCGACCATGTTGGTTGCGTTATTCGTGTTCATGCTGGAACAGGTGCTCGGCAACCGTTTCTATTCACGCCGAAGTTCGGCCAAAGCGAGTCGTTCACTGCGGAGGGCCGCATGACGACTTTTGGTGTCGAGCCGCTGTACGGCAGCGTTTGGGCTTGGGTGGTTCTCGCGGCAATGGTCGTTGGCGTGATCGCCTTGGTTGCGCCACCAACGGACGATCCATCACGTCGCAAGTACTTGGTCGGGCTGAGATCGATTGCGGCGCTTGTGCTCCTTGCTGCTGCGATGCGGCCCTCGCTGGTTCGCACTGACAACCAGCCTGCACCGGCAACGCTTGTGATCGCGGTGGATACCTCCAAGAGCATGACGCTGCCCGATGGCGAGGGTGATTCGCGGTGGGCGACGCAGGGCGAGACCGTGAAACGCTTGGCCCGCGGAATTCAGTCTTTGGATGAATCTCTCGACGTCAAGCTACTCGGCTACGACGGTGATTCGACGCTGCTGTCCGAGGCCAGCGATGCCGAGGCGATCGCGGCCATCGGCGATGTCATCGATCCGCTCGAACCGGACGGTGGTTCGACCGATTTGGGAGGCGCGCTTAACGCTGCGATCGAGGCGACGGCGGGGCAGCCTCTTGCGGGCGTGGTCATGATCGGTGACGGCACGCAGAACTCGATCGGCAATGAGACGGCCGGAGCGACGGATGCCATCGCCGCGCGGCAGAGCGCCGAAGTGCTCGATTCACTCGGCGTGCCGCTTTGGACGTTAGCCGTCGGGCCGGCTGGAGGCGACGATTCAACTCGCGACCTCGATGTTTCCAATCTGCCGGACAGCTTCACGTTGTTTTCGGGCAACCAATTCGACGTCAACGTGACGGTCGAAGCACGTGGACTTGCGGGGCAGCGGGTTCCCGTCACCGTCACGTGGATCGACGAAGAGGATTCGGTGACCGAAGCGGCCAGCCGGCAGTTGGACGTTCGTGGCGCGCGCGAAACAACGGCGCTCTCGATCCCACTCAAAGCGCCCGCGCCAGGCGTGTATCGCTTGCGAGTCGACGCCGAACCGCAGCGAGGTGAGTGGGTCACTGGCAACAACACGCAAACCGCGTTCGTCGAAGTCCGAGAGGGCGGCGGTCGGGTGCTCTTCATCGAAGGGCCCGGGCGACCAGAGAAAACGTTTATCATGCGTTCGCTCCGCCGCTTTCCTGATCTCGAACTCGACGACGTCACGATTCGCGGCCGACAGAGCTGGCCGGTCGCACTCGGAGCCGCATTCGAGCCCGGCCGCTACGACATCTTTGTACTCGGCGACATCGATTCTTCCGCCATCGGCGATGAGCAATTGAAGTTGCTCGCCGAACGGATCAACACAGGCGCAGGACTGGTCACGCTGGGCGGTTTTGAAACCTATGGCTCAGGCGGCTACGCCAGCGGTCCGTTGGCAGACGTTTTACCGATCCGAATGGACGGCCAATTGCGTCGACCGGCTTCGCGCGGCGCGTTGACGCAAGCCGAACGCGACGCACGCAAGAATGCGCAACTGGCGGGACCCGTGTCGATCGAAATCGCCCGCAACCATCCGATCGTCGATCTGGGAGGAGATGACCCGAGGAGCGTGTGGCGGGAACTCCCCGAAGCACCGGGGGCGAACCGATTTGTAGGCACGAAGGTGGCAGCGGGAATCCAGGTGTTACTGCAAACGCCGACCGAAGAACCTTTATTCGTTGTCGGTGGTTATGGCAGAGGACGCGTCGCCTCACTCGCAATCGACTCGACACACCGTTGGTGGCGAGCCGGCAAGATCGATGCGCACCGTCGCTTTTGGAGGCAGTTGGTGCTGTGGCTGATGTCGCGTGAGGAGACTTCAGGTGATAGCGTGATCGCGGAGTTGGATTCGCGGCGGTTCGAGTCCGAGGCGGCTCCCGAGTTTCGTGCACGGTTGCAGACGCTCGAGGGGCAACGGTCCGACGTCACGCTCTCGGCCAAAGTGATCGACGCGGCGGGTGTCGAAACGGAACTCGCGGTCACCGCGTCCGCGGATGATGTTCCGCGGATTCGTGGCCGGCTTCCCGAGCTCGCGCCCGGTTTTTATCGCTTCGTCGCTTCGGCGAGTGATGAAACGATCGCGGCCGACGAGATCGCGTTTCAGGTGCTGGAGACCAGTCGGGAATTGGCACGGCCGATGGCGGATCCCGTTTATCTTCAACAGCTTGCCGATCTAACGGCTTCGCATGGCGGTGCCTCGTTCGATCCGGCGGAGGTGAACGAGTTGATCGATGTGATCAAGCAACGTCGACGTGACGCGGAGACTCCGGTGATCGAAAAGCGTCGACTCGGTGACGGGCCGCTGAGTGGCTGGCTGGTCTTTGTTCTGTTCGCGGGAACGCTGTCCGTCGAGTGGGGCCTTCGCCGCGCCTGGGGCATGGCCTGAGAATGCCTCGACGGGTTGTTTGCGGGACCGAGGGCGTCAGAGACACAGCGACGCTAACACTCTTCGTTGCCGAAGTTACTCAGCGGCACTCGTTGCAGTGGCCACGTAACAGAATCTCCGTAATCTCGCCGACTTTCTCGCTTGCGCGCTTACTGCTCGCGGTGAGTGTCACATCGTCGAGGCACGAAACACTGCCACAGTCAACGCACAGGAAGTGCGGGTGCGACGCGTCGTGGTGCTCGTCGCGGATCGGCTCGAAACGCCAGACATGATCGCCGAGTTCCGAGCGCCGAAGCAGTCCGGCGTCGGTCATGTCATTGAGGTTGCGGAAAGCCGTCGCTTTGTCGATCCCGCTTTCGGCCAGGTGCTCGGCCACATTGGCGTGCGTCAGCGGTGACTTCGCGGCGTAGAGCATCACGAGTGTTGCGACCCGCGCCGGCGTCGCGCGCAAGCCCACAGCGCGAATGGCTTCCTTGATCTCGTCTGTGTCCGGCGTTTTCTTCATGCGTTAGCTGACGACTTCGATGGGACCATGATCGTCGCAGTGATCTCCGTGTGGATGATGCAAGCGACCATCGACCAGATAATCGATGTGATCGCCATGAGGGACGGCTTCATGGCCACATCCAGGACCGTGGACATGACCCGACTCCTTGCAACCGCAAGCATAATCGGGGGTGCAAGCATCGGGGTTCTGCTCACTGACTTCGATCACGTGTTCGACCACCGAGCCGTCTTCGCGAACATGGTGCAGGTGTCCATCGTGGAGGTAATCGACGTGGTCCCCGTGCTGAATCCCTGTGTGTTCGCAATCGGGTCCATGTTGGTGGTCGTGATTTTCGTGAACGTGACTCATGACTTCCCTCGAGATTCTAGGACAACTCTTCCATCGCGTGCATGACCCCGTTGGCCACCAAACGCGAAATGTGCTCATCGGCCAAGGCATAGAAGACATGTTTGCCCTCACGACGTGATTTCACGACGCGCTCGCCTTTGAGCACCCTCAGTCGTTGCGAAATGGCGGGCAATGGTTCATTCAGCGCTGATGCGATCTCGGAGACGCAGCATTGGCCGGCTTCGAGAATGAGCAGCAATCGAAGACGCTGCGGGTCGCCGAGGGCCCGGAAAATGGCCGCCGCGCGCTCGCAAGACGCCTCGTTGACTGCAAAATCACGAACCTCGTGGTCGTTCTCGGAGCAGCTCGGGCCGTCGTCGTTCATTCCCGAATCTAAATTCGCCATCACCTAAACAATTGCAAGATTGTTTAACTGTAAGAGTTGTTTGTCGGTCGGTCAAGTCGTTTCGCCCTCGAGGGGGTTCTCTCCTGGATTGGAGCGTATATGCAGCTGATTTGCAAAAAGGTAGGGTGGGCGGATGAACGCGTTCCAACAATTGATTCTGTACTGCGCTGCGATCATGGCGGCGTCGCTACTGGGCGGTCGCATCTCGTCCTTGATTCGGATGACCCACCTGCGAACGCAGTTGTTGATGAGCGGTGTCGGTGGACTGATGCTCGGGATCGCGATGCTGCATCTGTTTCCGCATGCCTGTGAGCTTGTGGGGCCGTCGCGTGCCGGTGCGGGAGCGCTGGCGGGGCTGACCGTCATGTTTTTGATGATCCGGATGTTCCACACCCATGATCATGGCGGCGAGGACGACGTTGTTTGCAATCACGACCACGGCCCGACAGCGCATGACCATTCGAACGAACGCGGGATCGGTTGGGTGGGGCTGTTCTTCGGGTTGATGTTGCACACGATCGTCGATGGGGTTGCGCTCGCGGCCAGCGTGATTGCGGAAGTCGGACACGGCGGATGGTTGGGATTGGGCGGCATCGGCACCTTTCTCGCGGTCGCGTTGCACAAGCCGCTCGATGCGTTTGCCATTACTTCCGTGATGAAACGACAGCAATGGTCGGACCGTGCGAGATGGATCGCCAACATCGCATTTTCGTTTGCGTGTCCGTTCGGTGCTTTCGCGTTCTATTTCGGCGTCAGTAGCGTGGTGACGGACCCGAGTGCTTTGGGCTGGGGGTTGGCGATGTCGGCGGGATTCTTCATCGGCATCGCCTTGGCGGACTTACTGCCCGAGGTCGCCTTTCACGATCACGACCGCGGAAAGTTAACGGCGACGTTCTTGTTCGGGATCCTGATCGCGATCGGTGTCGAAAACCTGCCGGGGCATGATCATGATCATGGCGCTCACGATCATTCGAACCACGAACACGCAAGTGAAAACCACGGAGACCACGAGCACGCGTCACACGATCCTGATCATTCAAGCCATGCTCACTAGCTACTCAAACTGAGCGGTTTCCAAAAACGAAAGGGTGTTGGGCTGTGAAGGCTCGCCTTTTTCTTCACCCTCCTGCAACGAAATGGATGCAGGCTTGCAAGAGCTGCATCCATTTAGTGGCGGGAGGGTCGACGTGTTTCCGCG
>JBCBOT010000222.1:0-13493 GCA_039821165.1 Planctomycetota bacterium
GACGCTTCGTTGTGCCGCACCGAAGCCCCGATTGACAACATCCAAGATGAGCGGACTGTGGACCGCGCAATTGAGAGCCTGCCGAACACGAGAGTCTGCGAGAGGACCGCGATAGCGCAGCATGAACCAACGTGCCAACGCGGCCGCCTGATTGAGGACTTGAATTCCCGATCCTTCGAGCTCTTCTAAATCTTGCGAATCCAGATTGAGGGCGACATCGATCTTTCCGTCGCGAAGATAGTCCAGCCAAAGCGTTCGCCGCAAAATCGGTAGGTGAATCTCGTCGATGCTTGCCCGATCCGCCCAGTGTTCCGGATTTCGGGATAACAGTAGACCCTTGCCTTTTTCCCAGGACTCGAGACGGTACGCTCCCGTTCCGATCGGAGTATCGATCAGGGAATCACGGCCCGTCGTGGAGAGAACTCGGTGCGGAACGATTGGCATCATGCTCAGTCGTCGCATCAGCATTGGGTCGGGGTGTTTGGTTTCGACGCGGACCCGGTAGTCGTCTAGCTTGGAGATGCATTGAATCGGGGCGAGCATCGAACGCCCCATGATCGAAGGTGTGGGGGTGAAGTGTCCTGCAAACGTGGCGACGACGTCGTTGGCGTTGAAGATGCTGCCATCGGAGAATCGGACATCACGACGAAGTTCAAGGTCCCAACAAGTCGGCGACGATTGTTCCCAATGGGTTGCAAGTGAAGGAGCAACCTTGCCAACGATGTCGATATGACCGAGCGAGTCATAGAAAGCGCTGTACACGAAGAAAGAGTCGGGATCGAATGCGTGAAACGGGCTGATCGAATACGGATCATCCGAATACCAGGCCGCCGTCAATCGATTCTTCGTCGTAGCGGACACAGCCGCGCCCTCCCCGAGTTCACGTCGGTACAACTCACTCGCGAAGGATAGGACCGTCATGCGAGGTGGGCTGGATGAGCCGATCGAAAGAGGGAAGTCCCGCGCGGCCGTTTCCAAGACGGTTTGAGACGTTGGATGCCTGTGACATCAGCTCGTGTTTGTCCGGCCTGTCCCACACAGCGCTGAGGCAGAGAGTGAATGCTGGCCTATTCGACTGGCGGAGCGGAGGAAACTCCGTCAAGCCTCGCGAGAGCCTCCAAAAAGCTTGCTTCGCGTGCTTCTCCCGATTCGAATCCAAGGCTGTAGGCTCGGAACATGAGAATCGGGTCGGCTTGGAGCATGTCGAAGCCAACGCTCCTGGGATCGACACCTTTACGGTGAAGGGAAAGTGCGACGGCGATATCACGGACTTGAGTGCGGCGTGTGGTTTTTTCCGCCGCCATGCTTCGCCAGACATGGCTTGTGCGGTAGTCACCGCGATAGGAACTCAGCAGAGAATCGACTCGTTCGTCGTGGGGGCTGAGTTTGGAAAGACCCAGCAGGGCCGTCACGGTGCGCGAGGCGGTCTCATTCCGATTCGCCAACACTTCATGGCACCATTCCTCAGCTCGGGGGCATTGGTAACGAATGCCGATACAGATTTTGTCGCGGATATCCATGGCCGAATGGTCGAGATAGCGTGAGATCATTCGTTGCAACACGCGTTCTCGCCAACTCGGGATACCGTTCTCGGTTATCGGTCCAGCTACGACCATCGGCCCGGCACCGTCGCAACGAAGTGCGGCGTTGACGCGGAAAACGACATCACTCGGCAGGACCGTCGGCGTTTGACAAGCGGTGGCGAGCAGCATCGACCAGCCGACAGCGTCGTCACGTCGGAGGTCTGCCTCCGCGAAACGAGTCAATGCAACGTAGTCACGGTCTTGAAGTGAAACGACAAAGCTCGGGTTGCGTTTCAGGACACTCACAAAGAGTCGACGGGCATGGTCGTCATGTCCGGCGCACCCCGCGAACGATTCCCAGCCGGTCATTTGGTCCGCATCAAAAGCCGGGTCATACAGGAACCGATTGATCGACGCGTCGAATTCGATCTCCCGTAAGTCCGCCAGCAACGATCGTGTTGCGAGTTTGGATTCGAAGTCGTCCGTTTTCTCCTGCGCGGCACGAAGCAAACGTCTCACCTGCTCGGCAAGTGTTGCATCCTGTTTCGCCATCTGTAACAGCGAGTGACGTGCCTGGCGACGTGACGTGTACGAGTCCGCACCGAGGTTTTCGATCAAGTCCGGGATGGGCCTGCTCGTCTGCGCCAACGTGTCTTGGGCGAACGTGTCCTGGGCGGCGAAACAGATTCCGGCAACAATGCCAGCGGTGTAGAGAAGCGACAGTCGCATCGTTTCAGCGTCGTAGGATCAATGGGAGAATGCGTGAGCGTACCCCTGATCCGACGATTCTGATCCGAATCAATGTCCGTCGAAGCGGATCAGAGTGTTAACGGCAAGTCGTGGCTCCGCACAACCGTTACAACCCGGTCGATTGACGCTCGCGACGAGACAATTCGCAAGCACGGTTTCGGTTCGGTATTTGGGTTCAACAAAGGCATCGTCATGCAAATCGTTTGCTTCGAAGATGAACGTGTCGGGCAATTGCAACCGATCACCCATGCGCGCGCGGCATACGAAATCAGCTGTGCGAGTCACCGCTTGCTTGACTGGCTGCGACGGCTGCCTGGACAGCTCTCCGTATCGGTGCGCGGATACCTTCGCGAGATACAGTGGCTTGATCAGAAGCTCAAAGAGCCCGGCGATGAGGTGTTGGGCGAGGAACTGCTCCTCGTCAATGCTCGCTTGGTGCCGACGGTCGATTTGTTGAAGAGTCTTCTGTCGGTTTGCAAGGACGGTCCGAGCGGAGCTTTGCGGGACGAAGACGGAAGTCTGTTGGTCGCTCGTTTCGCGGCTGGTGAAGTGAATGTGGCCCAGGGGTCGACGAGCGAAAACGCGGATGGGGGGCAAGACTCCTTCTCGCCCTTTCGCAAGTCGCGCGGTCCGAGTTCAAAACAGCTGCTCGAAACAACGGGCGCCCAACTCGTTTCACAGTTGGTCCAGCACGCGGAATCACTACCGACGCTGGCGATCGAAAACGTGCATGCCTTTCATTGGCCGCATGAAGTCGTCGCATGGCACATGAAAGAGATGCCAGCGGCCATGAATTGGCGTCTCGACCAAGGCGGTTACACGGAGACGGAAGACGGCGTGTTCGTCAAGAGCGGTGTGTCGCTCGGAAAGTATGCCGTCGTCGATTGCGACGAGGGCCCCATCCTGTTGGATGAGAATGTCAAAGTCGGCCCGTTTTGCATGTTGGCCGGACCGGTCTACGCCGGACCCGGGACGAGGGTGATCGAGCACGCAGCATTGAAGGACGGTGTGGCACTCGGGCATACGGTCAAAATCGGTGGTGAAGTCGAAGCGTCGGTGATCGAACCCTACACCAACAAGCAGCATCATGGGTTCTTGGGGCACAGCTATCTCGGTAGCTGGATCAACCTGGGTGCCGGGACTTGCAACAGCGATTTGAAGAACACTTATGGCAAGATCAACATTGAGTACAACGGTCAAAAGGTCAGCACGGGCATGCAGTTTCTAGGCTGTATCATCGGCGACTACAGTAAGACGGCGATCAACACCAGTATTTTCACCGGCAAGGTGATCGGTGTTTGCAGCATGCTTTACGGATTTGCGACGACGAACGTGCCGAGTTACATGAACTACGCCCGCCTCTTCGGGCAACAGTCGTTGCTTCCTGCGGACGTGATGGTCAACACGCAGCAGCGGATGTTCTCTCGGCGGAAAGTGGAACAACGTCCGTGTGACATCCAGTTGATCCACGACATGTATCAGTTGACTGCCGATGAACGCGAATTGTCGGAGCAATATTGAACGTGAGTCAGAACGGGAAACAAATGCTCTCGGTGGCGCTGATCGGTTCGACGGGATACACCGGTTTGGAAGTCGCACGGCTGCTTTCGGTTCATCCGCGGGCACGACTGGAGATTGCGACGGCACGAGCCGAAGTTGGGAAGTGCATTTCTCAGGTCCATCCCTCGCTGGCCGGTCGCGTGGCATTGGAACTGACGGAGTTGGATCCCGCCGAGATCGCGCGTCGATGTGACGTCGCCATGTGCTGCTTGCCGCACGCCGCATCAGCGGAAACCGTCAAGCGTTTGGTCGATGCCGGAATCCGGGTCGTCGATTTCAGCGCTGACTTTCGACTGTCTTCTTTGGAAGTCTATGAGTCGCTCTACGAAGTCACGCATCCGTGGCCGGAACGAGTCGGAAAGACGGTCTACGGATTACCTGAATTTTTTGCGGACGAGATCGCAGGTGCCGACGTGGTGGCGAATCCTGGTTGCTATCCGACCAGCGCGATCTTGCCGCTCGCTCCGTTGATTCGCGAGGGACTCGTTGAACCGTCGGATATCATTGTCGACAGCAAGAGCGGTGTGAGCGGCGCGGGTCGCGGCGCAAAGCTGGCAACGCTGTTTTGTGAAACGAATGAGTCGATCGCGGCTTACGCGGTCGGGCAACATCGCCACGGTCCTGAGATCGAAGACTTGGTGACCCGCATTTCCGGTCAATCGACAAAGGTGATCTTCACGCCTCATTTGACACCGATGACTCGTGGCATCCTTTCAACGATTTACGTTCGGCCGACCGCTTCGGTCGAGTCGGCGGCGGATTCGGTGATGGAGTGTTGGAGACGGATTTACCGAGACCATCCCTTCATTGTCCCGGTCGATCATCTACCAGCCACGGCGCATGTTGCCGGCACGAACTTTGTGCAGTTAGCGGTCCGAAGAGCCGGAGATCGCCTCGTGCTCATTGCTGCCGAGGACAACCTTGTGAAGGGTGCCAGCGGTGCGGCAATCCAAAACATGAACGTGATGTTCGGCCTCGACCCGATAACGGGGCTACAATAGGGTTCTGGGCCGGCGGCTCAGAAGCGGCAAATCTGTTCTTTCCTCCTGCCGGCACGGGTTGATGTCACACGGCCAAGAGTCCCTTGATCTCCCGTATGGGCCGCTGACGGAGCCGAACCTGGGGCCAGCGAATTTGGGGCCAGAGCCCGGGTGGACGACTTGGGGCCGCTGGTGGTCTCCCTTTGTCGTCGCTGCGATCTCGCTGATCACGTTCATTGTCGGCAGCGGTTTGATGCTGGTGCTTGCGTTTTATGTCGTCCATGGCCAGGTCGATCGTCGGATGTTGGCGAGCAGCGAAGCGATGATGGCGGTTTCGTCCTCGCGCTTGGGCTTGGTGCTGCTGGTGGCCGCCCCGCAGATGGCTCTCGTTCTACCCTCATTGATCGCCGCGCTACTTTCTCCCGAGCGAATCGGTCGCCGACTTTCCCTGGTGCGCGGGCACTGGCCGTATTGGGTGTGGGCTGCAGCTGCCGTCGTGACTCCGCTTGTCGGTTGGATCTCTTCGATCGCGGTCGGCGCGTTTATGGAGGAGAGTGAGAATCTCCAAATGATGAGCGAGATTTTTCGAACACATGGCGAGACGGGATTTCTGATTCCGTTGGCGCTCCTGATTGGGGCCACGCCCGCGTTGTGTGAGGAATTGCTCTTTCGAGGCTACATCCAGACTCGGTTGAACACTTCATTCGGAGTCATCGCCGCGATCCTGATCAGCTCGTCCTTGTTTGCGGTCTTTCATATGGACCCGGTTCATATCGTTGCGGTGTTCCCGCTGGGGCTTTACCTCGGATTGATTTCCTGGCGGAGCGGGTCACTTTTCCCCGCCATGTTGGGGCACTTTGTCAACAACACGGTGAGCGTCGTTTCGGTGGTGCTGTCCCCCGAAGCGGATTCGGATTCGATATCGCCGGCGATGAGCCAGTTCCTCACGGTGGTGCTCGTCTTGGGGGCGACGGGGTTGGTGTCGCTCATTTACGCCTGGAAGGCATATCCGATGCGGGCTTTGGAGGAGCCGGATCGAGCCGAATTAGGAAACTCGGGTGACTCCCCGATTGATCCACCGGAAGATGGGCCGGTTGCGGTATGATGAGGGGCTGGTGGTAACCATCCCGCAACTTTCTCCTTGAGCCGCTCATGCCTCCCTATCGACTGAGCTTCGAGCACCCGGTGTTTCTGCTGTTTTTGCTCGGCTTGCCAATCCTTTGGTACATGGGATATCAGTCTCTCGGCGTGCTCGGCAAGACACGGCGGGCATTTGCGTTGGCGCTGCGTTCGTTGGTTTGGACGGGATTGGTCTTCGCGCTTGCCGGGGTTCAGGTCGTTCGAGTCAGTGACCGGATGACGGTCATGTATGTACTCGACCAGTCGGAGAGTATCCCGAACGCGAAGCGTCAGGTGATGCTCGACTACGTCGTTCGCAATGTAAAGCGTCACCGTGATGCTCGGCGCGGCGATCGTGCAGGCATCATCGTGTTTGGGCGTGACGCCTCGATCGAGATTCCGCCTTTCGACGATGAGATTCGTCTGCAGCGGCTCGAGAATCTGATGGAGCGAGGCGACGCGACCAATCTCGAGTCGGCGTTGAATCTTGCTCAAGCCACGATGCCCGAAGACACCTCTCGACGAATCGTCGTCGTGACCGACGGGAATGAGAATCTCGGTCAGGCTCGCAAGCTGGTCGCTCGGGTTGCCGACGCCGGAATCGGGATGGATGTCGTTCCGGTGATGTTGGATGCGAAGAGCGAAGTGCTAGTCGACAAGATCGACTTGCCCTCGGACATTCGTCGCGGCCAGCCTTTCGAAGCTCGCATCGTTGTTTCCAACTACTCCGATCTGAATTCGGGTGATGAATCTCCGACGGAAGGCAAGATTCGGGTCACTCAAAAAGTCGGAGAGAAAACCAAGACGATTTTGCTCGAGCAGGAAGTCACGCTCGAAGACGGCAAGAATGTCTTTCCGCTTCGTCACACGATCGATCAGCCGGCACCCTATGTTTACGAAGCGGAGTTCATCCCCGCGGGAAAAGACGATGATGGTTTGCGGCAAAACAATCGCGCGACGGCGTACACGCATGTCCGCGGTAAAGGCCGCGTGTTGTTCATCGAAGATTCGAATCCGGAACGCGAAGGTGATTTCGACCTGCTGATCAACCGCTTGCGTGAAAGTAACATCGAAATCGTCACGCAGAAGAACGATCAGTTGTTCGGATCGCTTGCGGAGTTGCAGGCTTACGATGCGGTCATCTTGGCCGGTGTGCCACGTGTGTCGGGGAACAATGAAAACGAAATCGTTTCATTCACCGACTCGCAGATTGAAATGCTGGTCCGCAACACCGAGCAACTCGGTGCGGGTTTGTTGATGATCGGAGGACCCGAAGCGTTCGGCGCCGGCGGATGGACCGGAACCGAACTGGAAAAGGCGATGCCGGTTGATTTCAAGATCAAGAATGCCAAAGTCCAGGCGGTCGGGGCGTTGGCGTTGATCATGCACGCCAGCGAGATGGCGGACGGGAACCACTGGCAAAAAGTGATTTGCAAGTCGGCGATTGAACAGCTCGGGCCATCCGATCTCGCGGGCGTTTTGCACTGGAATTTCAGTGGTGATGCTTGGCTTTGGGGCGGCAATAAAGGACTCCTCGAAGTCGGTCCAAACCGCCGTGCGATGCTCGCGCGGATCAGCAAGATGACGCCCGGGGATATGCCTCAATTCGATCCCGCGATGAAGATGGCCGCGCAAGCGTTGACCAACGCGCCGGCATCGGTCAAGCACTGCATCATCATTTCCGACGGAGACCCAAGCGACCCGTCACCTGGTGTCATCAACGCATTCAAGAATTCAAATATCACGATCAGTACCGTCGCGGTTGCTTCGCACGGCTTGGCCGGCAGCCGTCGATTGCAAAATATCGCAACGCAAACCGGTGGCAAATACTACAGCGTCAAATCCGGTCGCGCGCTGCCGCGTATTTTTCAGCGGGAAGCGCGTCGCGTCTCCAAGCCATTGGTGTACGAACCCAATGGTGGAACGACGCCCGAAGTCATCTTTCCGCACCCGCTACTCGATGGAATTGACCGAGTCCTACCCCCGGTGTCGGGCTTCGTGCTTACACAAACAAAGGACAGTCCACTTGCTCGTGTTTTGGTGCAATCGCCCAAACCCGAGCAACCCGAGAATGCCACGGTCCTGGCGGTGTGGACCTATGGACTGGGGCGCACCGCCGTATTGACGACGGATGCGGGAGCAAGGTGGGCGGATTCGTGGAACGACTGGGAAGACTACGACAAATTCCACAGCCAACTCGTTCGATGGCTGATGCGACCTACCGGCGATACCGGAAAGTTCACGATCGCGACGAGCGTGAAAGACGGCGAAGTGCAGGTGGTCGTGAACGCGTTGACGAAAGACGACGACTTTCTGGATTTCCTCGAGATGAATGCGACGGCGTTGGATTCTCAGATGAATCCGATCCCGCTTCAGATGCGCCAGAAAGCACCGGGACGCTACGTCGGTTCATTCCCGGTGTCTTCGGCGGGAAGCTATTTCGTCAACGTCGTTCCTGGCGAGGGCGCGACCCCGCTCACCACAGGTGTCACCGTCCCGTACAGCGATGAGTATCGCGTTCGCGAAACGAATCTCGCACTGATCGAATCGCTTGCAACGACGGAACCGCGTGGAGGCCAAGCAGGTGAAGTCACACCGCCGCTCGAGGGCATCGCGAGCGAAGAGCTTGTCAACGCGAATCCGTTTCGTGGTGGGTTAGCTCTGGCGCGAAGCATTCGCGATGCATGGCCATGGTTCGTGCTCGGTGGTTGTTGCCTGTTCCTCGGCGACGTCATGGTGCGCCGAATCGCATTTGATTTTGCTTGGGTCACGAACACCATCAAACGAATGCGTGGGGAAAAGCAAGCGACGGAGGTCGTGACACGACTCGATGCGCTGAAAAAGAATAAGGAACAGCTCGACAGTGAGCTGGAGAAACGGCGAGCGAGCGTTCGATTCGAGCCGACGCGATTGGACTCGGATGCGCCCTCCGAAACCGTGGATCTGGGCGAGATCGGAGAAACGAAATCCGCACCGACGATGTCATCGGCACCTGAAAAGCCGAAGCAACAGAGTTACACCGAACGGTTGCTCGAGGCCAAAAAACGGGCTCGCAAGGACTGAGCCCGATTTCCGACGCTTTTTGCGGTCTCAACGTCGATTCTCGCGGACGCTGCCTCTTCAGCAACCGCGCCCGCGAATTCCCTCACTCTCCGACCATCTCTGCGTTTCCATTCCCCGCTGCGACGCCGGTCCATGGAACATTTTCCGCTTCGCACCAATCCGTCGGCGCGGGTCACTCGTCTCTTCTGTGACAACGCAATTTCGCCGTAACGGCTTCTCATGACGGATGATCCGGAATCGATCGAGTGCCCTGATGCCAGCGCTGCCGATGTGCGCCGACTGGAACAGTTGTTCGATGATTCACGCGATGAACTCGTCGGAACGCTTTACTACGTCGTCGGCAACCTCGATGACGCCCGAGATGCGTTGCAAGAGACTTTTTTAAAGTGCTGGAACCGCCGAAATCAGCTGTCTCAGGTTGAGAACCTGAGAGCCTGGGTCTTTCGTATCGCTCTCAACACCGGGCGTGACATTCGCAAGACGGCTTGGAATCGGCGGCGACAAACCTTGCAAGAGGAATCACCGATGGCGTCAACCGCAGATGGCCCGACGGCCGGGTTGGTCAAAGACGAGGAGCTGGAGCGGTTGCGCGGCGCCGTCGCTCAACTACCTCCGGAGCAGCAGGAAGTGTTTCTGCTTCGCCAAAACGGCGCGATGTCGTACCCGGAAATTGCCGAAACGATGTCGATCCCACTTGGGACGGTCAAAACCCGAATGCGAACTGCTATCCGAGTGCTCCGCGAGACCGTGGGAGACCTGTCATGAACCGCATTGACTCCAGCCAAGATCCAAATCTCCCTGTCGATGACGACCTGCGTCAGACGTTGATGGAACTGCATTACGGTTTGCTCGAGGACGACGAAGCGATCGCACTCCGGCGGCGAATCGAAGCAGAGCCCCTCGTCGCGAGGTTGTGGGCGGAAACGCTTTCGACGGCCGGAAAGTTCGCGGAAGCGGCAAAGGTGCAAACACCTCAGGCATCACTAGAGCGGCCCGAGAACAATGGTCGTCTCGTGAGATCCGTCTCTCCGCGACAGGAACAGCGACCGAGCGATTCGGATCAAAAGCCGGCGGCGACAAGTCATCCCGTCCCACCGACGCCGAGCCGATTCGGTCGCTGGTGGTTCGCATCCCTGGCGACTGCCGCTTCGATCGCGATCGCTGTTGTCGGTTTTCGTCATCTCGACGAATGGCCTCAGTCACCCGCCGGCAAATTGCAGGTAGCGATCCGGTCGGTCGATGGAAGTCGTGCAACATCGAACAACGAGTTCTTGATTCGCACGAGTGAGTCGGTGCCCGAGCAAACAGGCGAAGGCTTCGGCACTTCGCTATCGGTCGTGCCCGCGAGCATTTCCTATCGAGTGCTTTCCGAGGGGGCAGTGTTGTTTCTTGGCGAATCGAAAACTACCCGCGACGGTGAATGCAGGATTCAGATTCCTGATGAGATCGCCCTGCCCCGCGATGCCGTCTTGCAGATCGATGCCAAGCCCGTTGGCGGGGGCGACTATGTCAAGATGTCGGTCCCGCTGGACCCGACCCGATGCTTGACGTTTGTCTCGACGGATCGGCCCGTGTATCGTCCGGGCGAAACCATCTACTTCCGTTCCGTCACGCTGAACCGTCGAACGTTCAAGGCGCACTTGGACGTGCCGATTCGATTTGAGTTGACTGACGCCAGTGGCGCAACGGTCGACGGTGCGACGCTCGAAGGAATCACGGAACGAGGTGTCGGCAATGGAGCGTTTGTGATTCCCGCATCAGCTGCGGGCGGGACTTACAAACTGACCGCCAAGAGCCTCGATGGTTTTTTTCCCGATCAGTCGTGTGAACTTGAGGTGCGGCGATACCGAGCGGTACGACTCAAGACGGATCTTGAATTCGCAAAGCGGTCGTATGCCGCAGGTGATCGTGTTCAAGCCGATTTGACGGTTCTTCGCGCCGACGGATCGATTCCCTCCGCCGCGAACGTCAATATCTCCGCGATCGTGGATGAACAAACCATCTATCAAGCGCCCGGTGTCCTGGATGACGATGGCAAGATCGAAATTGGGTTTCGTTTACCTGAGACAATTGGTACAGGCGATGGGGTACTCGCGATCGTCGTCGACGATGGCAACGCCACCGAGACGGCTGTTCGACCGATACCGATCCATACTGGGCGAGCCGAAGTCGATTTCTATCCCGAAGGCGGCTACATGGTTTCCGGGATTTCGAATCGGGTCTATTTCGCTGCCCGAGATGTTCATGGAGAACCGATCGAGATCGAAGGCGAGATTCTTTCCCAGGCCGGACGGGTTGTTGCCCGAGTGAAGACGGTTCGGGACGGGCTTGGGAAATTCGCGTTCAATCCCGAACACGGCCAGCGCTATTCGCTGCGTATCACATCGCCTCGCGACATTACGGAGACTCCGTGGCTGCCCTCTCCCGTCGACAACCGTCCCGTGATGGATACGGGGTCGGGGGTTTATGAGGCGGACGAGCCGATCCTGATGACGCTTCGAGAAACGCGGCCCCGCAAGGTGCTCGTGCGAGCGGTCTGTCGTGGCGAACTGGTGGGTGTTCAGCCGATCGACCTTCGCATCGGCGAGACCGAAGTCATGTTGCCGATAAAGGAATCGGCCGAGGGTGTGATCCGGGTCACAGTCTTGGAAGCCGAGGGCGAAACGGCGACGCCGCTTGTCGAAAGACTTGTCTATCGTCGCGGTCGACGAAACTTGAGTGTTGTCGCGACCATCGATGACGAACAACGAGTTTATGAACCGGGTCAGTCCGTGCGGATGACCGTCAAAGTGACGGATGAGGATGGCGAGTTGGTTCCGGGGACTGTCTTGGGTGTGAGTGTCGTGGATGACGCCGCTCTCAGTCTTCGCGTCCGCGACATCCCATCGCTTTCGACACACTTTAAGTTGACAAGCGAAGTTCAGTCGCCGGAGGACTTGGAGCACGCCGACTTCTATCTCGCTGAAGGGCCCGATGCCGCGGAGAGTCTCGACTTGCTGCTCGGAACTCAGGGATGGCGACGCTTCGTGAGCGGGACACCCGATCAGTTTTCAACCTCCTTCCGTGAGGAGCTGATTCGACTCCTGGAACTGGATGGAGTTGGACCGGCGATTGATCCAGGTGAAACATCGAATGCGTCCGTGCTAGCCGCGCAGCATCGTGACTACCGCATCCGAGTGAGCGAAGTGTGGGGAGCGATTTGGAGTGATTTGACTCGGTTCTTGTTGTTCATCGCTCTGTTCTGGTTGATCGTGCTGTTGTTCAAGCCACAACAGAAGTCGACTGTCGCGGCGGGCCTTGTGTTGTTCGCTCTGGCTTTGGGGGTCGTTGGCTGCAGTAAGGGGGAAAATCTCGTCGTCTCATCGAGAGCCACCAAAGACGCAGTGCAATTGCCCCAGATGGACGCTTTCGAAGCGGAAGGGTCAGCATTTGCCGACCAAGCGATTGATGCGATGCTGCTTGACTCACCCCGGGCAGAAAGGCCGGATCAGGAGACCGCGAGTGGCTCCTTGCCGCCCAGTGAGTCGTCACCACTCGTGCGCAAGATCGTCGAAACGTTCCTGCGTTCTCGCCAGCGGACGGTGCCCGGTGATGTCTCTAATCCAAGGTCCATTCCTGCGGAAAAGCTCGTCCGTTGGGCAGAAGCGAGAGGCGTCGATTCGCAGTCTCTGGCCGATCAGTTGATGGATGAGTTCCGCTTTCCGATTCGGCAATACGCCCACATCCACAAGCGCGAGGATCCAGAAGTTCGAAGCGACTTTGCTGAAACGATCTACTGGAATCCGATGATGGTCACCGACTCGACCGGCACCGCGACGATTCGTTTCGATCTTTCGGATTCGTTGACGCTGTTCCGCGTTTCAGTCGACGCTCATGGTCCCGCGGGCCGGCTTGGGAGTGGTCGTGGCGAGGTCACCACACGGTTGCCCGTTCAAGTCGAACCCAAGTTGCCGCTGGAAGTCACGGGCGGAGATCGCATCGATTTGCCAGTGGGGATTGTGAACGCCACCGGGACCGCGGCGATGATTGATGTGTTGCTCGAGACCGACAACACCCTCACGGCCGAACGAAAACAGGCTGCACTGTCCCTCGAATCCGACGAACGTGTCACGGAATCGTTCGAGCTTCGAGTGAGTGAGGACGCGCGATCGGGTGATGCCACCGTTCGCATTGCCGCGTCCGTGGTCGAGGGAACACTCGGTGACCGCGTCGAGCGTTCGGTCAAGATCGTTCCAAGTGGCTTTCCGTTCCAGCGCTCCGAGTCTGGGAACCTGCGTGGTGAGACCGCGCTGCAACTCGAATTCCCCGACGCGACCGTCTCGGGGTCTGTCGCGGCATCGCTCAGGATTCTCCCCAGCGTCAGCTCTCAGCTCAGTGCCGGAATGCAGGGCATGCTTCGCGAGCCACATGGTTGCTTCGAGCAAACATCGTCATCGAACTATCCCAACATCATGGTGTTTCAGTTGATCGAACTCGAAGGCAATGCAGACAAGGCATT
>JBCBOT010000223.1:0-13490 GCA_039821165.1 Planctomycetota bacterium
GCGGCGGCGGCGGCGGCAACGGTGGCGAAGGTGGTGATGGTGCCGACGGTGGAGCCGGCGGCGGCGGCGGCGGTGCTTTTGAAATCTATGTGAAAGGTATTCTCGCGATCGGATCGGCTGACTTCGATGCGCGCGGTGGAGATGCCCACTTCGGTGAAGGCGGCGACGCGGGTCTCGGTGGCGTCGGCGGCGGACGTGGCGGCTCGGCTGGTGACGGCGGAACCGCAGGAGTCTACATCTCGCCCAACATGTTTTTCATTAACTCAACGGGCGGGACAGAAGGTGGCGATGGCCAAGCTGGCGATCGTGCTGAGGGCTCGGGCGATGACGGCACCAGTCGCCTCGGCGAGTTCGAGGGTCGCGGCGGCGGACGTGGTGACGGGGTTGCCGGCGGTGACGCCGGAGGAGGAAACGACGGCGGCGATTCCGAAAGTGATCGCGCCGGAAACGGCGCCGACGGCCAAGACGGAGGCGACGGCGGTGACGGCGCTCGGGGTGGCGTCGGAGGAAATTCCGGGGCAGGCGCCGGTGGCGCCGGCGGAACGATCAAACTTTTCGGCTCTTCATTGCTGCTGAACTTCAATGGAACTCAAAACGCGGTCGACTTGTTCGCGGCTGGCGGCACCGGTGCGGATGCGGGGAATCAATTCGACATCGATGCCGGTGGCGACGGCCGCATCTTGCTCGGCGACAACGACACGTCCGACGAAGCGGCGAATCTCCTGAGTGATCTTTCGCACTCGAGTTTCGTCGGACCTCGCGCGACGAATCCGTTCTTGCACGGTGACTTGGGGACCAACTCGGAAACACCATACATTCCCAATTTGCTCGGCGGTGCAGCCGTCTACGGTTTCTTGGATGGCGTCACGATCGATGAGATCGATTTTGATCCGCAGAGCGCTGCCATCGATGGCCCGGATCAAGATGCCCTCATCGCCGTGATGCGACTGCCCGGCGGGTTGGCGGACATTGGCTTGGACGAACATCCGTCGGCGATCGAGTTCACAGGCCATGACTTGATCTTGATTGCAAATGTGACCGAGTTGAATCTCGCCTTGCCGAAAGTCGGCATCGGAGTTCATAGCGATGGCACCACGACCCAGTCGGATCAAACCCAATTGGCCTTCGATGACATCGATCGAAGCACCTCCGGACCGCAAACGGTGACGGCATTGAATGCCGGACAGATCTGGGTCACCACCGTTCCGACGACGCCCTCGACAACGGTCCGCGTGAACGTTTCGATCGCGGCGGACAGTTCGGAGCGCGGATCGGTGACCGAATTGGAATCGGCTGTTCTCGGCGTCGATGGATCGGATCAAATCCAATACTTGACTGCGACGGTGCCCGACCAGGGTTCGGTCGGCGTGGCCACGGCCGACAGCGTGTTCAGTGGATTCTCCGAAGTTACCACGGGCCCACGTGGCGAAATCTACGCGATCAGTGAGTCGCGTGACGCTTTGGTGGTTCTCGATGGTTCGTCGAGTCGCGTCAGCCAAGTGATTGAGCAGAACCTCGATGGTGCGACGTACTTGTCGAACCTCCGCAACTTGATCCTCAACGAACGCGGCAACCTGATCTACGCCCAAACCAGCACCGATAGTGTCGCGGTCTTCACACGCGATCTCGACACTGGGATTGTGAGTTTCCTTTCGACACAAGAGTTGGACCGAGGCCTGACGCCATTTACGGTCCAGCCGATTGTCGAAGTTCAACAGCTGGATATTGAGACGGCCCTGGGTGTCGCGCTGGTGAACTTCCGGCTCGAAAACCCCAACACCGGCGAAGTCCTCTACCGGGTCAAAGGATTCACTCTCAACCAAGACACCGGCGAGTTCACGGCGATCCCTGACAGCAGTAGCGATGTACTTGGGCATGAAGGCGAGATCGATTCGGATCCCGATGAAACCTTTGTCGACTTGGTCCACGACGGAAGCCTTTCGTTCTACCTGCTCTCCGAACAGGCAGGCGTCACGACCCTGCGAGCACTGGACTTCACGCTCGACGAAATTTCAGTGTTGGTGTCAGAAACGGCGGATGCAACGCTCCAATTCAATAACGCCGACCGTTTAATCGTGACGGAGCCCGCGCCGGATGAGAACGGCCAGACCGTCCAGAATATTCACCTGCTCGGCGAGCAAGAGAATTTTGTCACAACGCTGCAGCGACGACTGCTCTCAATCACTCAACTGCAACGTGTGTCCAATGGCATTGCGGGCGTCACGGGGCTGCTTTCACCGGTTGATTTGCAAGAGTCAGTCGACCGCAACTTCGCGACGATTGTTGGCCGTGACGGTGATTCACTGATCGTCGTTCGCTTGGACGGAACCGGCGCGATGACGCAGCGACTGCGTAACAACTCGGCCGGCGTCACGGACTTTGTTCAGCCCGTTTCGATTACCGATGGCGCAAGCGGCGGTGGTTTGGTCGCGGCAACGCTGGGCGATGAGAATACGCTCGGCGGGCTGGTGGTCTTTAACTCCGTGACCGAAGTCGGCAACGCGACGATTGAGCGAGACGGTGAGCGTGAACCGCTGGGAAGCACGCTGTTTGTGCTTCCGGATTCGTTCGGCGAGTCGCAGTCGGTGATTGATCGTTGGAGAATCTATGTCAATAACCGCATCATTCCCGATGTCTTCCCAGTGGAAATCGTCCCGGTGATCCTGGAGCGAGATGGCGACGATTGGACGATTACCGGAGTCGGAGCGCCGCGACGCAATCCGACCAATGGACCAGCGATTTCGAATTCAACCTCCAGTCGGGTAGCGGCGACACGACTGGCAAGTACTTCGGCTGGTACACGAACCAACTCGTTCCGGGGTCGCATGCCGGCACTGTGGACTTTACCTCCGAATCGAGTGATGAAGTCATCCGGCTGGACTTGAACAGTGGCCCGGTCGCACTCGGCGCAACCTTTGCGCAAACGGAAGTCCTCAACCGAACCTATTCGATCCAAGCCAGCTTCATCGTGACCGAAGCGTCGGACGCGGTTCGAGCTCAGTTTATCGATTTGGCTTCTTTGGAAGTCAGTACGGCCGGCGGCTTGGATGAAATCACGGTCGCCGCGGCCCCCGGTTCTGGCGTCAACGACTTTGAATTGACGACCGGTGATTCAGACGACATCGTCGGACTGTACGGCGCCTCCACAATGACGCAGGTCGGTCTCGGTGCGGGTGACGATGAAGTGCTGATCGCGCTCACCGGGACGCCGGCGAATTTGACCGTTGACGGTGGGTCCGAGGACGACTTCTTCAATCTGATCGATGTTCCCGATGGAGCGGTGACGAACCTCAACGGTGAATCCGGTGATGACGAGTTCCTGATCTCAGGATCGAAACTCGAATCGGGGACGACGACCAGCGTCGAGGGTGGCAATCCCACCGATACGAGCGTGAGTCCTGGTGATTCATTGATCTTTAATGCGGGGCTCTTCACGGACATCTCTCCGAACGATGGACCGAGTGAAGGATCCGTGGGGATCGATGCCCCTGGCTTGGGACAAGTCGATTTCGTCGACATTGAGTCGGTGATCGCCACCAATGAGGCTCCTCGGTTCGTGATCACGAATCCGACGCCCACCATTACGGAAGGCGATGATCTCGTGTTCTCGATCGAGCTGCCCGATGTCGGCGAAAACAACGGCGTGGTTCCGAGCTGGAGCGTGAACGGGAACCAGGTCAACCAAACCGGCACAACACTCAATCTCTCTTGGGCACAACTTACTGGCGTCGGTGTGAATGATGGGTTCCGAGATGATTACCCGATTATTGTTCAAGGAACCAACTCGTTTGGAGTCACGACAAGCGAGATCATCTATCTGACCGTTCTAAACGAGATTCCCGAGATCGACTTGGACGCACCGGACAGTTAGTTCGTCGGCACCAGCGTGACGATTGAGTTCAGCACCATCGATGACGGCTTGGATTTCCCGAGTGCTTGGTTCATCGAATGGGGTGACGGAAGTCGATCGGCACCCGGCTCGGGCGCTGTCGAAGCCTCACACACCTACAGCAAACCTGATGACTACGAAATCACCGTCAGCGTGCTCGACGACGACTCAGAGCCATTCATCACGGCCGAGTATGTGCATCCGATCCAGGTTTCTGTTGGGCCCGGCAATGTTGTTTTCCCGAACTTCGAGATCAAAGAAGGTGAAGACCTTCAGTTGTCCGGTTCGATCATTGGTGACTACGAATCCATCTCATGGGACATCAATGGCGATGGTGTCTTTGGTGATGCGACCGAGCTCAATGCACTCCTGGACTGGGACGTCGACCTTTTGAATCTTGGTATTGATGGTAGCTCTCATGACTCCATCGCAGTCTCCCTACGGGCGACTTTCGAAAACGGCGACACGGCGACCGCGACGCGCTCGCTCGATGTGATCAACGTCGCTCCGACGGGGTTGCCTTCCACCGATGCTCCTGCCCTTGGCATCCCGGAAGGTAACCCGTCGGGCGGCGTCTATCGCGTCTTCTTCGAGTCCGTGGATGAACCAGCGTCGGGCGACACGCTGTCGTACAGTTTTGACTTCGGAAACGACGGTGTCTTTGAAGTCGTTGACAGCGATGATCCCAGCGCACCGATTCCGGCCGACTTCAGCAACGGTACCCTGCGCGTCGATGGCACCTATGACGTGCTCGCTCAAGTGAGTGACCAAGATGGAGGATCGAGCAGCTACCTAACCCAATTCGTAGTCGCCGATGTCGCCCCGACGATCGATCTCGATGGGGCAGACGTGTCGACGGAAGGCTCTCCCTACGAGCTGACAATCCACTTCGAGGACAACGGAGAGCAGGACGGCGACATCAAGTTCTTTATCAACTGGGACGATGGAACGGGGGTTCATGAGTTTATCCCGGACAGCCAAACCAGCCCGGCAATTGCACGCAGAGTCCTCGCGGACGATCAAGACGGGCCCAACATCATCTCGGTGGTCGCCGAAGACGGGAAAGGCACCTATCCCGCGGTCACGAAAGTCATCAACGTCGCCAACGTGGATCCCGAGGTGTCCAACATCGCTGTCACCCAAGCAAACGGAGCGCCGGTGATCACCGAAGGAGACCCGGTCCGTTTCACCGGCGACATTTCGGATGAAGGCTTCCTCGATTCGTTTACGCTGCAAATTGATTGGGGCGACGGAACTGAAGTTCAAGAAGTTCCGATTGATGCTCTCACAACCGCTTTCGACGAAGTTCATACGTACAAGAATGACGGTCTATTTGAGATCGTCGCTGTGTTGACCGACGATGATGGCGGAACCGCCACGGTCACGACGAGCGTCAACGTAATCAATGATGCTCCGACAGTCATCTTTACCGTTTCACCGAGTGAGCCCCGCGAGGGCGAAGTGGTCACGGTGAGCGGCCGAATCGAGGACGCCGGTGTCGATGACGACCACAATGTGACGGTCCATTGGGAGGTTGGGCAGTCGACAACGCTGAGTGACGTGGGTGGTTCGTTCTCGACCACCTACGTCTACCGAGATGACGCCCCGCAAGGAACCTCCGCTGACGACTACTCGATCATCGTCACTGCCGTTGATGTGGCCGATATCTCGAGCTCTGGAAGCGAGACGATTCTGACGACGGTTTCCAATGTCGCACCAGTCTTGCTGAGTCTAAGTACTGATGCCAATGACATTCCCAGCGCGAAGAGTGTTGGAGACACGGTAACGCTGACGGCGACCTTTGAAGACCCGGGTGAAATTAGCGAAGACTATAGCGTTGAAATCAACTGGGGCGATGGTAACACCGGAACTGGGACCGTCACCTACGATGTCGACGAGGGATTTGCTACCGTTATTGCCGCGCACAACTACGCGGTGCAAGGCATCTTCGATGTGACCGCGGTGGTGAGCGACGACGATTTGGGTTCGAGCATCGAGACGTTCTCTGACAGAGCGGTCATCGGCACGTATTCGAACACCGCTCCCATCGTCGAAGATCAAACGTTTAACGTTGCTGAGAATTCAGCCACGGGGACCGTCGTTGGAACGGTCGCGGTGACCGATGATCCGAACGATACGTTGACTTACCAGTTGACCAACCTTCAGCAGCAACTCTCAATGCTGGCTGCCGAATTCGGCCCCACTGATGGTCAGCTCTCGTCGGACCTTTCACTGACGATCGATATAAATTCAACCTTCACATCACCCGGGACGATTGTTCAGATCGACATTCCTGCTAGCGATGCGGACATCGTCAACAACACTTCGCTTGCCGATCTGGTCGATGACCTGAACGCACGATTTGTGACCGCAGGGATTGATGGCTTGCTGACCGTTATGACTGGCCTCGATGTCAACGGCAACGCCATTGGGGAGAGGCTCTCGATCGGCGCTCTCGATGATTCGGTACTACGATTGAAAGTCACTGGCGGTGAGCCGTTGGGCTTTGCCGATGAGCAATCCGCATTCCTTCCAAGCTTGGTCTCACCGGCTGAGTTCTCGATCGATTCTGCGACGGGAGAGATCACCGTTGCCGATGATGTGTTGGATGCAGAAACGACGACCTCATACACGTTGTTGGCGACGGTGACAGATTTCTGGGGCGAAAGTGATACCGCGATTGTCACCATTGAAATCGGCGACGTGAACGAGTTTGCCCCCACCCTCTCGTTGACTTCGTTGGTATACCAACTGGATGAGTTCTCACCGAATGGAACGGTGCTCGATACAGCGGCAGCGAGCGATGACGACGCCACTGGCTCGATCACATTCTCACTGGAAGGTGCCGACCTGCCCTTCGTGATCGATCCGGACACGGGTGTGCTCGCGGTAAGCGATAGCACCGCGCTCAACTTTGACATCACACCGCAATTTGCCTTTGACGTCGTCGCAACGGATCAGGGCGGACTGACGGAACGACGTAGCGTCGTTGTCAACCTGAATGACGTCAACCCCGTCACCCTACCGGTCAACGCCGTAAAAATCGCATCCAGCACTTGGATGAGTGCTGAATTCTTGGCAACGATTGATCCGGGAGCTTCTGAGGGATACGTGTTGACGGGAGCCACGTCACCCACCGAGACAATCTCGTGGAGCAACCTCGATCAGCTCCTCATCAAATTCAGCGAAGATGTCGCCGATCGCGTGGATCGATTCGCGTTCACACTCAATGGAATCAACGTCCCGACGTACCAAGCAAAGTCGGTTATCTACGATCCGAGCATCCAAACGGTCACATTGCAGTTTGATGAAGCGATCGACACCGACAGGCTGTTGCTCACGGTGACCGACAATGCAAACTCGCTCTCACATTCCGTCCGCTTTGACGTCTTACCGGGTGACCTGACGAACAACGGGATCGGATCGGTCGCCGACATCGGTCCACTACGAGCCGCAATGGGCTCCTTCGTCGGAGATGCGGAATACGACCCGTATGCCGACATCAACGGCAGCGGTGCTGTCGCGGTTGACGACATCGGGCCACTGCGTGACCACATCGGCATCTTCTTGCCCGACGGCCAACCATCCTCGCAGAGCAACTCCAACAAGTGGGATACCAACCTCGACGGGTTCGTGTCGCCGATCGACGCTTTGCTCGTCATCAACATGCTTGCGACGGGGCAGGGCGAAGGCGCCCAAGAGGTCCAAACCATTCCTCAGTTCTTTGCCGACGTGAATGAGGATGGATTGGTTTCGGCCGGAGACGCATTGCGTGTCATCAACTTCCTTTCGACGCAATCCAATTCGGATATCGTCGAAGCCGAGCAGATCGAGAAGACTCGGTCCGTGAGAACGGACACCAATGCGATGGAATCAAACATGAGGCCCATCGAAACAGATCCTCTTGCTGATGAGGACGAAGACGATTGGCTGCAACTTGTTGCCGACGACGTGAGCCGGCAATGGTGACCTACAGAGAGATGGAAACTTTGAAAATGAAATACTCAATCACAACATGGCTGCTGATATTCGCACTCTTGGGTTGGCAGCGGGAATGCAACGGTGGCATCGTGATCACCTCGGAATCGGCCGCGTTTGTGTCCGATTCTGCCGTCCAGCTCTATTCGCTCGATATCTTCCTAGACTTGACGGACCTGGATGATGGCGGCACGCTCGACGTCGCAAACTTTCAAGTCCGAGCGGAACTCAATGGTGCCGGTGCGGGAACGGATGTTGCGATCGTCGGGATCGGGGACACGATGTCTTTTGATCACCCCCAGGCACGACCACTCGACGGAACATCAGTCGTCAGTCAGACCGAGGGGCTCGGCTTCACCGCCAATTTCTCGAGTCCGTTCACCATCGAGGACCTAGATGGTCTCATGGAAATCACGCTCGCCGTTCAACCGAATGTGACCGGCAACTACTCGATCGACATCCTTACCGGTGATGGCAATACGCTGATCACTGACCCGAACGATTTCTCGACGATCCTTTCATTCACGACAACCAGCGGCGTGATTTCCATCTCAGGTGTTCCGGAACCCAACACGATGATGTTCGTGGGACTCGGCCTCGGAGTCTTTTGTCTTCGCCGCGGACGTCGAAGCGTGCAGACCTGACGCTTGTCGAACGCTTCAAGCACATTCGATCGTCAGACCATTCGTCACTGACCTGCCGCGTCTGACGCTTGGTGCGGATTGGTCCGAAGCCCCTCCCCGCGGTTCGGATCAATCCTCATTTCTGCAGGTGCCGATCGGGATAGGCACGGTCCCGCAAATGGTGAGCGGCAGAGCGGTATCCGGCGCAAGCCGCCGGTTTGCCAAGAACCCGCGGCTAACTTCGCGCGGCTCACCCAAACGCAGATTTCGACGTTGTCGCGACATCTAAGGGACAATCCTTACACTTCGTCGACTTGGCCATCGCTTTGGGCGAATGAATCAGTCTGAACGCCGAGTCGTTGGAGCATCGTCACATAGAGATTCCCGAGCGGCTCATCTTCGCGAGTGATTTTTTGCTGCCACGGTTCACGACCGCCTTCCCACGCACCGCCCTGTGGACTCGCACCACCGCGATTGATGTATTTGCCGTGCTTGAAGCCCATGTTCTTTCCGCCAGCAAGGACCAGCGGATAGTTTCGAGAAAGATGAAACGCGCTGGAGGCGGAACCGAAGAACAACAGCGTGTTGTCGAGCATATTCCCGTCGGCGGCTGGTTCAGGCGTTTCCTTGAGTTTGGTCAAGAATCGCGCGTACTCTTCATTGAGAAAGCCGCAATAGGTCGCGAAGTTCTTCCACCCACCCGGTTCCTTTGTATCGTGCGACAAGGCATGTGCGGCGCCGAAGCCGACAGCTCGCCCCAGCCGATCACTGCGACCGACACCGTTTTCGCGCCCAATTTGATAAGTCGCGACACGCGTCGAATCTGTTTTGAAGGCAAGGTAAACCAGCTCAAACATGGTTTGGACGTAGAGTCGTGGTTCGTCAGTGCTGACGTCCAAATTGAGATGGTCTGCGTCGACGGTGGGTAACGGCAAGTTGACCCATCGTTTGGCCTTTTCCACTTTCTTCTCGGCTTGCCGAACCGATTCAAGGTACTCGTCCAAACTCTTTTGATCGTTGACAGATAGACGTCGCCTCAGTCGGCGTGCATCTTCAAGCAGGTCGTCAAGCGCACTGGTGCTGAGAGCCAATCTCCGAGCGGCGTTCCCATCGCTCGTGACGAACAATCGGTCAAAGACTCGTTTCGGTCGGTGTTCCGCCGGAATGGGGCGGCCGTGCTGATCGAACGAAATGGTGTGAGTGCCACGAGCCGTTCCCGTGCCCCCGTCCGTCGACATCACGAGTGACGAAAATCGAGTCTCGTCACCGACCTGAGTGGCATAAACCTGGTCGATCGAGATCGTGTTGGTGTAGTCCATGTCGCCGCCGCCCGTCGCGGCACCGGTCAAAAACTGATCTGCGTTGTTATGACCATGCACGATTCGTCCGGCCGGATGCGAAAATCCGGAAAGAACGGTCAACTCACGCCGGAGCGGTTCGAAAGACTCCATGCACTTGGTGAACTCGAACTCTTCGCCGGCTCCATGTGGGAACCACGACCAATCTTGATAGGCCGGGTCTTCCGCAAGCGGCATCGGAACGCCATCGGGAAAATAGAAGCACCCGAGTCGTCGAGGGGCAACCGAATCATTCTCAGACGCTTTCGCGGGCAGGATGGAACCAAGTAGCGGCAACGCAAGCGCCGTCCCCGTCCCTCGCAGAAACCGTCGCCGGTCAAGATCATTCAACTTCGTCATGGCAGCCTTTCCGTCGTGTCGTTCCTATTTTGACTGAAACAAGTCGCTCATCGCCACCAGTCGCACGATGGTGGCAAGTCCATCTCCTTCACGGCGAGCTTGAGCCGTAATCGACTCCACTTCGGCACGATCCGAGAACGTCAACGGCCGCCCCAAGGCGTAGGTCGTGATCTTGTGCACCATCGCTCGAACAAATTGATCCTGCCGGTGTTCAAGCAAATAGCGTTTTAGGCCGTCCATGCCATCCAGCGTTTCGTCATTGAAGAGTTTACTCGAAGCGTCTACGGGTTTGCCTTTGATTTGCGTTCGCCATCGCCCGAGCGCGTCATAGTTTTCAAATGCGATGCCCCAGGGATCAATTTTGATGTGACACGACTGGCAGGCCGCGTGGTTACGGTGATCCTCGATTCGTTCCTTTAGGGTCATCTTTGCGACCTCGGGGTCGGTCAGATCAATTTCGGGCACGGCGGGTGGCGGGGGAGGCGGCGGATCATCCAAGAGACTCTCCAAAAGCCAAATCCCTCGCTTCAAGGGATTGGAGTCTCGGCCGTCGGAGTTCATCGCGAGCAAGCCCGCTTGAGTCAATAAACCACCGCGACGAAGGCCCGGCTGCAATTCGACTTTCCGGAATTGGTTCCCGAAGACATCCTTCAACCCATAGTGCCGCGCGAGATTCTCATTTGCCATGGTGTAGCCGCCATGAATGAATCCCAAAACGCTTTCATCAGCCTGCAGAAACTCATGGAACAAGGCAATCGGTTCGCGTGCCATCGCCTGTTTCAAGTCCGAACTGATACGCGGCTCGAACTGTTCGACGGCGAGAAAATCTAGCAACTGCAAGTCAAGCCACTGATGAACGAAGTGCTCCGCGAGCCGAACTGAACGTGGATCGGCAAGCATTCGATCCACCTCGCGTTTCAAAACGGCAGGCTCTGCAAGGCGGCCACTCTCTGCCAACTCCATCATCGATCGATCGGGGACGCTGCACCAAACGAACATCGATAAACGTGTCGCCAACTCATGAGGAGTCAGCTGTCCAGAATTCTCTCGCGTGAGGTACAGGAAGTTCGGCGACGACAACACGGTCGCCAAGACTTCGATCATCGCCTCTTCAAAGTCCTCACACTGTGGACGCACGATGTCAAAGAGTCTGAGTTTGGCATCGACCTCGCCCGAACGGACCGGCCTTCGCCATGCCTGAGGCATCACTCGCCGAAGAATCTCATCTGCACGCTCACGCTCTTCGCCCTCGCCACGAAAGATTCGTTCGTAGGACTCCGGCGGCCAAGTCTCATAAACCGGCGCGGCAACTTCGACGGAATGAATTTGAATGTCACCCTGCGAAACGGAATGATTGACCAGCCGGATGTACTCCGACGGGCTCGGTGTGATCCCCATTGGAGAAACGCCCCGCACCGAGTTGCGGGGGTAGATGTCTCCGAGAGGAAACTCAAACTCGTAGACCGCAGGAGCGTCTGCGGTAGCATCAATCAGGACATCGTCGCCGGTCGGTAACAAAGCTCGACCTTCGTTGCTCGCCTGCCATCCAAACAGCACTTGAAGACTGGGCAGATGTCGCGTTCCTTCTTCAGTTCCAGCTCGCGAGGCACGGATCCGAACACGCATCATTCCTTCGTCGGGGACTTGGTCACCCAACTCGATCGTCAAACGGCCGTTGCGAGGCAGCACCGCAACATCCTCGTGGGGTGCGGACAGTTCGGATGGCTGCGGAGTTGGTGTGCGGGCATATTTTGCGTTGTGATAGTTCCAACTCGCCGCGACCGTTCGTCCTGTCGCCAGCTCTTTGAAATACGCTCCACGGGGCGGCTTTTTGAAACTCTCCAGACGCTTCGCCAACTCTTCGGCTTGCTTCTCAGGATCCTCCTTCAATGTTGCTTTGAGCTTCTCAAGCTCCGCTTCCTGCTTTTCCCAATCAGTGTTTTTCAAGTCGGACATCGTCACGCCCCAGTAGCGGACGGGCGGACGCTCCCCGTGCGGAGTCGCGCGAATCAACGCCTCTCTTGCGAGGTCGCGATAGGTCTCAAACTGCATCACCGACATTTGGAGCAGCTCAGAGCTATTCTGAAATCCATCTTCCGAATGCGCTTCGGGAGGTAAATCGCGGGCAAAATCCCAAGGCAAGCCGAGCAAGTCCTGGAGTGCGTACTTGTATTCGTAGCGCGTCAGCCGCCGAAACGAAGAGTGTTCGCTCTGTGACCGCCGTACCCTGGAGGCGATTTGAATCGAGGAGGAAAGCCAGTCGATGACCATTGCCCGTTCCGAGTCTTCCAATTCCTCGGCATCGGAAGGAGGCATCTCACCATTGCTGATGACCGAAAAGACTTCGAGCCACCAGTCAACGTCTTTGCTGGTGACCAAATCTGGATCAAGCGTGTCGATCCGAACGTTGCCTTCCTGAGCATGCTCACCGTGACAATCGACGCAGGACCGGATCAAAATCGGCTTGATCGTGTCGCGGTACCGGTCGAGATCCAGCCGCTCGCGGGTTTCAATTTCGTCCGAGCTGGCTTGTTGTGTGTAACGCGATTTCTTGGCGCCAGCCCTCTTCAGTTCGTCATACGTGGGCTGACCGTCCACCGCCAACGATGGTGACGATGTCAGCGTGGCGATCCATGCGAACAAGGCGAGCCACAGTAGAGGGGACCGTTTCCGTTTCATCGATCAGCCAGGATTTGCAACCCAAGGACGTAGCAACCTCCTTCAGCTTAATCGAAATCCATTCTCCGCAGCGCTGTGGCTTTCGGTCCCACCGAGTTGGCGAGGCAACCTCCTCGGCTGATGGCAAACCCCGACGATCTCGCTGTTCCATCCGCTACTGCGAGGTTACGGCTCCGAGTCATCTTCCGACTCGAGACGGCGAAGTCTTTCGAGGCCACGATAGAATCGCTTCGCGGTTCGAGGTTCACCTCCAAGCGTCTATAACGTTGCCGCTCGAGATAGAATTCCGGCTGATTCCCGCCTGTCACGTCACCACCGTCGTCTACAACCGATGCTTGCCAAACGAGGAGAACCACTTGATGGGCGATAAAGCCAACCAACCAATCGCATTAGCGGCCTACGAAAAACTAGCGCACGGCTACGCGGCTCGGGCCGAAACAAAAGCAGAGAACGGCTACAACGAACACCCACGATGCGTCGTTGCATTGGAGATGTAACGGGGCTGCGTGTCCTCGATGCAGGATGCGGCCCTGGGTTTCTGACCCGCGATCTATTGGCCGCCGGCGCGAATCGCGTTTTCGCGATCGACGTGAGCCCTTTGATGATCGATTTGGCCCAAAAACG
>JBCBOT010000224.1:0-13473 GCA_039821165.1 Planctomycetota bacterium
GAGTCGCCTGCGTGACCAAGTGTGATCATTTCGGTTGAAAGATTGACGAGCGCTGCGACGACCGTGCAGTGCGCGCTCGTTGTGCCATGCGTTTGACACACAAAGTCGTGTGCGTCAATCAGAGTGTCCCGGAGAAATTGGGAGTCGCCGATGTCGCGAGTCCATGCATCGTGGAAACGCTGAACCGAACGTTGGCAGGCACCTCGCGAGGCCGCACGGCCCTGCAGCGCGGCGGAAACCCCATCACAAACAATGTGAAATGCCACGGCAGGATCATTGGGATGGATGAGCGTCGAAAAGCAATCTGCGTTACGATCGTCCGGTTGGCCGGGTTTGGCGACGCTCCATCCAATGGCGGGGGCTAGTTCGGGCATTGAATCGCAGTTGGCGGAACCCTTCACTCGGGAAACTTGAAACGCCGTCGTCGCAGCCATCACGCGACTATGGCCACTGGGGTTCACGCTTTTCGATAAACGCTCGAATCCCTTCCGCTGCTGATTCGGCACTGCAGAGGGTTGCGCCGCTGATGGCACCGGACGCGAGATGAGTGAGCAGCGTTTCACCGATGTTTTCGTTGAGCATCCGTTTGGTGGCCAAAACCGATTCATGGGGACCCGCGGTACAGCGTTTCGCCCAATCGTTGGCGGTCACCCAGACTTGGTCGGACGCGACCATGTCACAACACATGCCGAGTCGATGCGCTTCTTCAGCACCAATCGCATCCGCGGTTAACAGCAGCCGTGCGGCGATCGAGGTGCCGAAACGAAACGAGAGCAACGGAGCGGTGACGCCGCCAATGAGTCCGCGCGCCGCCGCGTTCGCGGAGAGTTGGGCGTTCGTGCTGAGCACCATCAAGTCCGCCGAAAGTGCCAGCGCGAGCCCGGCTCCAATCGCGTGACCATCGACCGCCGCGACGATCGGCTTAGGAAACCGCAGCAGCGTCTCACACAACTCCGTGAGCTGAGTCCAAACGGAGATCCACTCGCCTTGAGCCTCCATCGGATTCATCTCAGCAATGTCGGCCAGCATCACCAGATCGATACCGCTGCAAAAGTCGTCGCCCTTGCCGGACAAGACCACCGCGTCGATTTTCTTTTCCTGGTGCAGGTCCGAGAACGCTTGGGTGATCTCGCTGATCAGGCGTCGGTCGAGCGCGTTGCGCTTCTCAGCCCGATCCATGACGATCGTTGCGACGTTGTCGAGGATTTTGACATCGACGGATTGCATGACGTTCCTCCGGGTGGTTCTACGCTTGCATCGATGCAAGAGTTCCCATCGACTCTCTCAGGTCCCGATAGAGTTTGCGGTAGACCGGAAAGAGCTGGTTGTATTTGGCCACGGATTTGCGATCTGCCGGCGTGTGCTCGGCAACTTCGATCGTGGCTTTGCAGGCGCTCTGGATGTTCTTGTAGGCACCGTCGCCGACGGCTGCCAGCAGGGCGACACCATAAGCTGGACCTTGTTCGACTTTGAGTGTGGTGATTTTCTTACCAAATACGTCGGCCTGCATCTGTCGCCAAAATGGATTCTTGCTGCCGCCGCCGGACGCACGGATTTCCCGCACAGGCACATCGAGTGATTCAATGATGTCGAGGCTGTCGCGTAGCGCAAACGTGATGCCCTCCATCACCGAACGCGTCATCTCGCCACGGCCGTGCGTCAGATTCAAGCCGACGAAGGCGCCGCGAGCATTCGGGTCCGCATGCGGTGTGCGTTCGCCGTTCAGATACGGCAAGAAAAGTAGTCCGTCGCTGCCCGCGTTCGCTTTTTCCGCTTCGAGTGTCGCCGCGCGATACAGTTCCTTGCTATTGAAACCGGAGAGGCCTTTGAGGACGGATTCGACCCACCATTGAAGCGACCCGCCGCTCGTCAAGTTCACACCCATCATGTGCCAGGCACCGTTGACCGCGTGACAGAATGTGTGCAGCCGTCCGTCAGCGTCGTACTGAGGTTCATCGCTGTGTACAAACATGACGCCGCTTGTACCGATGGACGTGCTGAGAACGCCTTTCTTGACGACGCCGTTGCCCACCGCACCGGCCGCGCAGTCCCCCGCGCCGCCGACGACTTTGCAGTCCGTGGTGAGACCGAGCTTTGCAGCCGCTGCTTTGGTCAGGGTTCCGGTGACTTGGTCGCTCTCGACGACCGTTGGTAACAGGTCTTCATCCAGTTCCAGTTTGGAAAGCAGCGACTTGCTCCACTTGCGCTTGACGACATCGAGCAAGAGCGTCCCACTGGCGTCGCTGACTTCGGTGAAGAAATCGCCGGTCAAGCGACGGCGAATCTCGTCTTTCGGAAGTAACACCTTTGCGAGACGGTCGAAGGCATCCTTTTCATGATTTCGAAGCCACAGGATCTTGGGAGCTTGGAATCCGGTGAGTGCCGGGTTGGCGACCATTTTGATCAGCCGCTTGCGGCCACCGGCGGCACTCGTGATCTCGTCGCACTCGGCGGCCGTCCGTTGGTCGTTCCACAAGAGTGCCGGTCGAATGACATGGTGGTCTTCATCGAGGAACACGCTGCCGTGCATTTGACCGCTGAGCCCGATCGCCTTGACGTCGCCCGGTTTGCACTTTGATTTTTTCATCACGGCGCGAACCGTCTTCACGGTGGCTTTCCACCAGTCTTCGGGGTCTTGCTCGGTCCATCCGGGACGAGGCTGTGCCATGGGGTACGACGCATCGGCTTCCGCGATCACGGTGCCGCCCGCGTCGATGAGCAACGTTTTGGTACCGCTGGTGCCAATGTCGATTCCCAGATAGTGACTCATGAAATGCAGCTCATCGAAAAGAAATGGACGCGGGCAAGGGACACTCGTTTCCCGTCTGAACCTGAACCCGAGTGGTTGCGTATCCTATCGCGCGGCGATGTTTCTGCATCGGCCCCAAGAATCCAAAAACGACCTCCCTCAGTTTTTCTCATGCAACGCCGTCACCCGACGAACCGATCCGCCGCCGCTTCCGATCCGACGCGCCGGGAAGCGATCGGCTGGTTCACCGCCGCGAGCCTTGGACTGGTCGCCGGTTGTTCCCGGGGTGAAAACACCGACGAATCGTCCCAGTCTGTCGCACCCGCGCGCGACGTGCCGTTGCGTGTCGCTTTGGTCGGCACCGAAGGCGACGCGGAGGCGATTCGGCTTGCTTGGTCCATGCGGATGGAGCAACCGCTCGACATCCAGATCCTACGATCGCTTCGAGACGGCGAGGGAGCCACCGAGAAGATCGCCGCCGCCATTGCGGAAACCGACGTTGCCATTTTTCCGCAGTACGCCCTGGGGGACATCGTCCGTTCCGAAGCCACCGTGCGATTCAGTGAACCGACGCTTGCCAACTACGATGAGCAATACGGGGCGCCACCACCCGCCGTTCGGAACGGAATGGGAAGTTATGGCGGTGCGATTTATGGCGTCCCACTGGGGGCGACGCTGTTTGCCGTCTTGTGCATCGAAGCCGAACCGTCGCTCAATTCGTGGGGCGACTACCATCGGTGGGTCGAGCAACTTGACGGCAAGGTCGCCGAGCCCACGAGCGAAGGCTGGGCGGCTTCGTCGTTCTTGAATCGCTGCGCAACGACACTGCAGCGGGGGTGGCTGTTCGACCGCAAATCGATGTCTCCCGAATTGGCAGATGACCGTTACGTTCAGGTCCTGGATCAATTTTCGAAAACGGCATCGTTGTATGTCGGTGCTCCGAGCGACCCGACCGCGATTTGGAAGGCGCTTCAATCCGGTGAGCTTCGCGGCGGAATCGGGTTCGAAACCTCCGTCACCGGCCCAGACCCATCGACCGAGCAATTCGAGATCACGGTGGTTAGCTGCCCGACCGAATCGGAGACAGAGCGCCTCTATTTCGATATCGCCATGCCGCTTGCGGCGGTCAGCCAAGGTTGCCGCCAAACCGATGCTGCCAAGCAATTCATCGGTTGGTTTGCCGGTGATGTTTCCGCCACCAATTTGCGCAAGCAAATCGAACTCGGATCGGACACGCGTCAGCCGTCCGAAGCCTCGGTTGAGCAACCCACCCCCTACGCGAAGTGGTTAACACAGCAATTAGAAACGCGTCGCACGGTCCCACCGCTCGCGCTGCCGGGATCCGAGCGTTATTATCGCGCCCTGGACCGACGCGTCCGGGAATGTCTTGGGGGAAAATCGAGCGCAGCCGACTCCCTGTGGGCCGCAAGTGATGACTGGGAGGCGATCACCCGAGAGATGGGACGTGACCAGCAAGGCGTTTCTTGGCGTAAAGCGATGGGTTTCGGAGCCTGATCTGACTGGCCGCTTGGAACTCCCAGTATCCGCTACAGCCTGAACGGGTTGAAAAAACGGGTGTCGTTGCACGGCCTCGGGAAAGCGTTGCTTTTGCAAAACATCCCGCGCCGATTTGAGAAACCGAACGTTTCCGAGGACCGGTTCCGATTGACTCGGGATGCCGTCCATTAATGCACCAAAAGCATCGAGATAATGCGGTGTATGCATTGGACGCAGGCTTCTCAACCCTCGATACTTCTCGTGACAGTTGCGGTGGCTTTTCGGCTGATCGCGACGCCCTTCTTCACCAATGCTTTGGAGAGGCATGATGAAACAGTCTGGTATGGCACCTTCGAGTCAGCGCTTGCTCGAGGGCCGGCCGCAAAACAAACGATCTTTTCTCGGCTCACGCTGCATGCGATCGCTGCTCGCTCTCGGGCTCGCGGTTGTTCCCGCCGCAGCAGGCGCCACCGAACCCACCAAACCTTCGGAAGCCAAGATGGAAGCAACGAGCAAGTGCCCCGTTTTGAATCCTGCATCGAGTATGCGTCATACCGTGGCGGGTTCGTACACCACTGCTGATTGGTGGCCGAACCAGCTCAACCTGGAGATTCTGCACCAGAACTCTCCGGCCGCGAATCCCATGGGAGACGACTTCGACTACGCCGAGGCTTTCGGCAAGCTCGATCTCGAGGCCGTCAAAAAAGACCTCACGGTGCTGATGACCGATTCACAGGATTGGTGGCCCGCCGACTACGGCCACTACGGTCCGCTTTTCATCCGCATGGCATGGCACAGCGCTGGAACGTACCGAGTCGCTGACGGACGTGGCGGTGCAGGTTACGGCACACAGCGTTTCGCGCCGCTCAATAGCTGGCCCGACAACGCCAACCTCGATAAGGCTCGTCGACTGTTGTGGCCGATCAAGCAGAAGTATGGCCGCAGCATTTCGTGGGCCGACTTGATGATTCTCGCCGGTAATGTTGCCCTTGAGTCGATGGGCTTCGAAACATTCGGCTTTGCCGGTGGGCGCGAAGACGTTTGGGTTCCCCAGAACGATATCTACTGGGGACCGGAAAGTGAGTGGCTCGGCGACAAACGCTACACGGGCGGTCGCGATCTGGAGAACCCGCTTGCCGCGGTTCAAATGGGTTTGATCTACGTCAATCCTGAAGGCCCCAACGGAAAGCCGGACCCGATGGCTGCCGCAAAGGACATTCGCGAAACCTTTGCCCGAATGGCGATGAATGACGAAGAAACCGTCGCCTTGATCGCAGGTGGACACACGTTTGGAAAGGCGCACGGTGCTGCCAGTGCGGAGAACGTCGGCGCCGAACCGGAAGGTGCCTCGATCGAAGAGCAAGGTCTCGGATGGACGAGCAAGTACGGCAAGGGTAACGCCGGTGACACGATTACCAGTGGCCTCGAGGGTGCTTGGTCATCGACGCCGACCGAATGGTCCAACGGCTACTTTGACAACTTGATGGAATACGACTGGAAATTGGTCAAGAGTCCTGCCGGTGCGTGGCAATGGACTCCGACCGACGAGGCCGCCGAGGGAACCGTTCCGGATGCGCACGACGATGACAAGTCTCATGCGCCGATCATGTTCACGACCGACCTCGCGTTGCGAATCGACCCCGCTTACAAGGTGATCTCGGAGCGGTTCCACAAGAACCCCGACGAGTTCCAAAAGGCGTTTGCCAAGGCGTGGTACAAACTCACGCACCGTGACATGGGACCGGTCTCCCGTCTGCTCGGCCCCGAAGTCGCCGAAGCTCAAATTTGGCAAGACCCGGTTCCCGCCGTCGATCACAAGCTGATTGGTGAAAAGGAAATCGCCGAATTGAAGACCAAGCTCCTGGCTTCCGGTCTTTCCGTTTCGGATTTGGTCAAAACTGCTTGGGCCTCCGCCGCGACCTATCGCGAGAGCGACAAACGCGGTGGTGCGAACGGTGCTCGAATCCGACTGGCTCCGCAAAAGGACTGGGAGGTCAACGAACCAGCGAAGCTCGCTAAGGCGATCGCGACGCTGACGGCAATCCAGACCGAGTTCAATGCTTCTAGCAACGATGGCGTGAAGGTCTCGCTGGCGGACTTGATCGTCCTCGGCGGCTGTGCCGGCGTCGAAGCGGCTGCGAAGGCTGCGGGTCATGCGGTCGAAGTTCCCTTCACACCGGGACGTACCGATGCAACGGATGAAATGACCGATGCAGAGTCCTTCGAGGTCCTCGAACCGACTTCGGACGGATTCCGCAACTACATCGCTCGTGAAATCGATCGACCGGGTGAAGAATTGCTTGTCGATCGCGCTCAGCTTCTGAAGCTTTCCGCTCCGGAAATGACCGCGTTGGTTGGTGGCCTGAGAGTCTTGGGAGCGAATGCCGGAGAGGGACCGCTCGCCGAACTCGGCGTCTTCACCGACAAGCCGGGCGTTCTGACCAACGACTTCTTTGTCAATCTGCTGGACATGGGTACGTCTTGGAAGAAGTCAGCTGTTTGCGAACACTTCTTCGAAGGCCGCGATCGAGCGACCGGCGAAATGAAGTGGACCGCGACCCGAGTCGACCTCGTGTTCGGATCGAACTCGCAACTGCGGGCTATCGCCGAAGCCTATGCTTGCGAGGATGCAAAAGGAATGTTCGTCGAAGACTTCGTCGCCGCGTGGGATAAGGTGATGAACCTCGATCGTTTCGACCTCGAGTAGCGACCTCACCGGGCAGAAGCTCGGTCAATCGGATCACGTCAAACTCCTCGGCTGGGATCGCTCGGCCGAGGAGTTTTTTGTGCGATTGATCAACTACTTCTTTTTCGTGTAGCTCATCTCAAACAGTTTCATCTTTTGATCCTCGGGGGCGCCCTTGGGCAGCATGTGCATGGTCATGATGCGTTTGCCACCCTTGTAAACCGTCGTCATTGTGTAGGTGAATGGCGTTACGCCATCGGGCCCTGGCGAATCGCCGCTGACCGTGAGCGTCTCACTTTCTTTGTCATAGGTGCCCTCGGTTCGCATCATGAACGGGCCGAGTGAATCAATCCAAGTCCCCACGTACTTTTTCTTCTTGGTGTCATAGCCATACATGCCTCGACCTTCGAATGCATTGCCGAACATGTCGCCCTTGAACTCGACGATCAACCAGTAGTCGCCGAACATTCGGTTTGATTCCGTGCCCTTCGTGATGATCGGTTCCGCGCCTGGTTCACTCCATACCTTGATGACGCAGTCCCAGTCTCCCACGTCCTTTTTGTAAACATCCATCTCTGGGCCGGGAGGCGCCATCTGAGCTTTCGATTCAGTGCACCAGCAAGCGACGACCAAGAGAGTGAAAGACAGAAGGAAGCTCTTTGCAGAACAAGCACGCATGGTTTGATTCTCTAGGTGAAATGTGAACGGAGGCCAGCCGGACAAGGAGACTCTAAACGAGTCGACAGAACCATTGGGAATCCGAAGTCTTGGAGCGTTGGCGAGGAGCTGTTCGCAAATGTTTTTCATCGCCCAAGGCGTCAAACGACGCTCGTCCAGTTAGCGACCGTCTAGTTTGACGCCTGATGGTGACGCTCGCAAATCAATAGCGAGTGTCCCGCCCTGAACAAACGATGCTGTTGTGTTTCAATACTCGCACAGCGGCTATTCGGCCGCCGTGAGGACCCCGATACGCCAGCGCAAGCCGCCGTAGGACTTGGTGCTCTTCTCTTGCTCACGCAGGCCCTGGAACACGAATCGCATTCTCGAAAGATCGACCAGCAAGCGTTCGTCGTTTTGCGCCCGGATCAACTCGCCATGACTGACGTTGTCGGTCCACTCGGAGACTCCCGGTGCGGGCCGAATATTCGTGTCTGCCGCGAAGGGGGTTTGGCGGGTGTCTGCGATCGGTGTCCAGGGTCCGTCTAGTTGATCGGCCTCGTAGGCTTTGAAAAAGCGTTTCCCAGATTGCTCGATCAGGGTGAGGTACTTGCCCGTGTCTTTGACTCGGTAGGTGTGGCTGGCCTCAAAGAACTTGCCTCGTAGTGCGAGTTCACAATCCCGAAACCCGTTCGGGAATTCTTCCTTTGTTGTCCAGAGCCGCCACATCTTGCCCTTCAAGCTGGTCAGGAACAGGTGCGCCCGCGAATCGTCACAGATGATCCAGTAGTCCAAACCACCAACCGTGCGAGGATCACTTGGGCCCCCGTCCAGCATCGGTTTCGCTTTCGTCCAAGAATGAGGCTGGTTGATGTCGTTGGTTGTCGAGTAGGCGACCCACATCTTCTTCGAATCCGGATTTCCGACTTGATAGACCAGGTACCAAAGTCTGTGTGGACGGAAGTAGAAAACCTGTGGTGCGCAAAAGTAGTCGCTCTCGCTAAGCGGCAATCGGATTCGTTCCGATTCATTCGCTTTTTTCCAATCGTCGAACGAGCAGTACTCGATCGCGGACCGTCCCGGAAGCTTGACCGTCATGAAGACATGCCAGCGACCTTCATGTTGGACAAGCGTCGGATCTTTTTGAGCCCGACTCGGTACTTCGTCTCTAGTTTCCGGAGAAATCAGTGCCGCCGAGTATTCCCATTGCTTTGGCAAACGAATCGTGTCTTCACCGCAAGTGAATTCACCGGCGATCGTGAACACCAAAAGCAACAGGCAAGAGCGGGCCTTCATTTTTGGATCGGCAGTTGAAAGGACAGTTGCTTGCCGCCGCGTTTCATTTCCATGCGGACCTTTTGTCCTGGCTTTTTGGACTGAACCACATAGGTCAGCCAGTCCTGTTCGGCGACAAATCGTTGGCCATCGATTCGCGTGATGACGTCGCCGTCGCGAACGCCGGCGCGGTGGGCGGCGCCATGCGGACCCCCGTAGCCATGCGGCGCCCGTTTGACGAGCAAGCCATCCTGATCGGTTCCAGCACCATGCCTCCCGAGGCCATGCGGCGCAGACCCCACGTCGAAACACGCCAACTGAGGTCGCCGTTTTTTCGCCACCCCTCCTCAAGCTTCAGCCGAAGTTTGCCTTGCCGGTTTTGACGCGTGACGTCCGCGACGATTTCACCGCCCGCTGAATCCACTTGGTCGAGCACCCATTGTATGTCTGCGATTGAAAGCAACGGTTGGCCTTCGAGAGCATCGATCACGTCGCCTTGGCGAAAGCCCGCGTCAGCCGCGACTGATCCCGGTGTCACTTCCTTGACCGTCGCAAGTTCATTGGGATCCATGATCAACCCGAGCGTCTTTGGGTGCGGGTATGGCCAAAGCACCTTGTCAGGAATCGGTTTCTTGGCTTGCCAGTAATACTCACGCCTTGCGTCACCGATCTGATGGCAGTGGATGCAACTTTTGACAACGTTGCCTTCATAGTTCAGGCTGTCGGTGAAGTCGTCTTTCAGCGATGGATAACGTTCGGGCGAGGCGTATTCGAGTGGCTGACCGCGTTTGCCCGCTAGCGAGTCCTTGATCTCGTCGTGTCGAGCATGCATCTCAAGGACACGCTTGAGCGCTTTGGCCAATCCTTTGAGCGACACATCGCCGTACCATTCGGTGCGATGCGAACGCGTTCCGAAGCGACCGTAGATTGTTTTGTCGGCTGCCAAGAAGAAGACCGCGAACGATTGATCCGTGTCATATTGGAATGTTTCCAGGTCCAAACCGTTGGTGGCGACTTGTCGAACGCAAACGAATTGCTCAAGCAGTGGTCGAATCACCGGATCGGTGTCGACTAACTCATCGTCGAGCTTGACGCACTCCTCGCACGGCAAGCAACGGAGGACAACCACGATCGGCTTGCCCGTCTTCTCGGCTTCTTTCAGTGCACCGGGGATGTCGTTGTAGAGCCAGAAACCCTCGGCCTCCACTTTCTTTCGATCCGATCGAACAATCTGGTCTCGTTCATCGGCGCGCGAGGCGGACGATGAGAAAAAACACATGGCCGCTACGAGACCAACACGAATGCTCAAGTGCACAACGCTCTCCTCGTTGGTGTTGCAGCGCTGAAGGCATCAGCCTGCAGTGACAAGTCCCACGCGCTGGCGCTACGGGGTCACTACATTGAACGTTGCGTTGCCCGACGTCAACCAGATTCGCTTCTTGGTGCCACGTTCCGTGTCGTACAACTCAAATCGGTAGCGCTGGCTGATCGCATACGGAGCCGGTTTCGGATCCTTCAGAAACGGAAGCCACAATCCTTTGGCCACGGCCGCAGTGCCAAGGCCGAGTCCGTTGTGCGCTATCCAACAAGTTTCACCGGGATCCACATCAAAGACGACATGTTCCGGTGCGATCAAGACCCGTGACTGTTCGACCCATTGCCGCTTCGCCCCGAACGTGACCTGAGGCGACACGTCAGGCAACCTGCGATCAATCTCCATGCGTATCGGCACGGCGTTGAGATTGCGAATCAATAACGCGAGAGGCACGCGCTGGCCTGCCACGAAGTCTTTCTGAACGGCCTCCACCGCCAAACCGAGTTGGACACCGTCGACGGCCGTTCCCCATTTGACCGTTCCGTTGAGTTGCAGCTTCGCATCAATCGGCGCGACAGCCAATTCGAATCTCGGATCGGCGTCCCGCCAAGCGATGCTCGCCTGGATGGTGTTGATCGCCTTCTCGGCCGCACCCCTGAGTTGATACTTGGTGGTCTCGTCGGAGTTGCTGAAGGGCGGTTTCTTGTCGTAGGCCAGGAACGGTTCGAGCACCGGGAGCGCTGATTCAGCGCGATGATCAAACATTCGCAAGTAGTACGCCGCCTCGCGTCGGCCCTCGTCGTCACTGTTTTTCAGCAAGTCGATCATCGTGGACACAGCCAGCGGTGCATCTTCCGGACTGCATTCGAACAAAGCCCATGCGATCATTGCCCTTGCGGGTCCGAAGGGATCGTCAAGTTTGCGTTTGAGCGCTTCGGTCGCGCCGGCTACATGCAGTACACCGAGCGCTCCCGCCGCCTCCTTGCGAACGACCCCGTGGGGATCGTCCAGGAACTCGATCAGCGGCAAGACTATCTCATCCGGTGTTTCAATCAAACACGCACCGATCTCGCCGAGTGCATCCGCGACCGAGTATCGAAGCCGCCAACTGGGGTCGTCCTTCAGCGGTAGAATGATCGGGACCGCATCGATTCCATCACTCATCTTTCGGATGGCTTCCAGAATCGAACCGCGATGGCGTCCGACTTCGGGCTTGTGCAGTGCTTGCGCCAATCTCGAAACGACATCTTCGGGCAGGGGTGTCATGCTCGGAAGCGCACGCAGAGCGAGGTATCGCCAGTCACTCGGTGTCTCATCGGCCGTGATCAACCGCAATAACTCCGCTCGAGCACCTTCGCGATCTTGAAGCCGAATGATGTTTGCGACCTGGACATCGCTCCAGGACCAAGACACGTTTGGTTGTGGATGCTCGGAGCGAAGGATCTCATGAATCGCGTCTGCCGTTGTCTTTGGAGTTGGTTGGCCACGATAGTTGATCCACTGAACTTGCAGTGGTTCCTCACCGACCATGATCTTTTGGCGTCGAAGCACGGTTCCTCGTGAGGGTGCCCAACCAAATGTCCTCGTGTTTACATCGGCGGCTTTCGGAATCGTGCGGGCTTCGATCGAATAGTCGCCGACGGGTACCGCTTCAAAGCGAAAGTTCCCTTCGTCGTCACAGAGCACGACATCCATCACGCTTGTGCGATTGCCTTCGCCTCTCAGCAGGCTCACTTTGACGCCTGGAGCAGTGCCGGCTAACTGACTGAACGAATCTAGCTTGGCCAGAGAGCCCTGAACGGTGACGCCGCCTGGCCGGAGCTTGAACGTTTGCTCGGCCTTCGGCTCAACGCGAATGTCACCCAGCTGGACCGTGCCCCAGATCGTTTGTTTGTCCTTCGTCACCAATCGACGCGAGCCAGTGACTTTGTAGGTTCCGACGGCAAGCTGAACCTTGCCCGCCGCGGCATCCTCCAGCGTGGTACGTCGTCCACCGATCACTTGAGTCTGTGCATCGTCACCTTGAACAGGGGTCAGATAAATCGAGTCATGCATCTCGTCGCCATCGCTTAGCGGTTCGAATGAGACTCGATGGGTTTGGGGGATCGTGACAACGATGTTCTCCACCCCGCCCGTGGCTCGTTTCACATAGAGATCGCCAACCCGAACGAATACGGATCGGCTGGATTGATCGGCGCGGACCACAAAACGGCCACTCTCATCGGATTTGTCAAAGTTCGCGAGGTACAGATCGGGTCCACGCTGATCGCCAGCCAACATGACTTGGGCATCGACGACGGCCTTGCCCTGATGGTCGACGACACGTCCGTGAACCGTGTAGCTGCCCGGAGGCTCCGCCGTTTTGACGTTGTTGTAGGAGTTGCTGGCGGCAATCAACATGAGATCGTTGAAGGCACGGATCTCGAACGTTGAAGGTTGCGGCTTGTGATCGGTTTTCACACTGCCCGCTTCATCACCAAAAAGACATGTCGCGGCGCTTGCCAGCACGAACACGACTGCTGGTAGGGCATGGCGTTTAGCAGGACCCGTTCTCTTTCGCATCGGAGACTCCTCGGTGGGTGGCGACGGAAAGTAGAACCGGTGCGACGTGTGATCTTAGCCTTGGGCCCGGGAAATCGGGTTTTTTAGGCCGTTTTCGGACTCCCGACCATGTCTTATGTGGCCAAAACACGGCGGGGACTCGCCGTCGCGCTATTCTTCTGGAAACATCCAGCCACTCCCTCGTTCAGTGATCCCCATGATCAAGCCGCTCGCCTCCACCGCTCTCATCACTCTTGTTTTGCTCTCAACCGCCGATGCGGCTGACCCGAGCGACTGGACCAGTTGGCGTGGAAACGGGCGGGACGGAGTGGTTGCGTCACCGCTCCCGGAATCGCTCGAGGGTTCGCTCGAGCTGGTTTGGGAAAAGCCGCACGGTCCCTCGTATAGCGGCCCAATCATTCACAAGGGTCTGGTTTTCACGACCGAAACGGTCGACAAGAAGTACGAGCGTGTGACCGCGTATCGACTTGCCGATGGCGAAGTGGCTTGGGAGATGCAGTGGGAGGGCTCAATGGCCGTGCCGTTCTTCGCCGCCGCTAACGGTGACTGGATTCGATCGACTCCGGCGTGCAGCGATGCCGGACTCGTCGTCGTCGGCATGAGAGACGTGATGGTCTGCTTGAACCCGCAGACCGGCGAGCAGATTTGGAAGGTCGACTTTCACAAGGATATGGGCGACCCGCTGCCGATGTTCGGAGCCGCCTGCTCGCCATTGATCGATGGGGATTCCGT
>JBCBOT010000225.1:0-13473 GCA_039821165.1 Planctomycetota bacterium
CAAATCCGTATGCGGCTCAGGAACTTTCATCACTGCCAATCATCCTAGGAAGGCGATTCGTTGACACTTTAAGGGGCCTAACTAGAATCGCGTCCGGTCCTTATCCAATTGCTTCAAACTTCGCATTTTTACCATCCTTCTGATTGAGCAAGCGCTTTGCGTTTTGCAACGGTTGGGGTTTCCCGCATCCGATCCATAGGACGTTGGTTGCCGCGTAATCGGTCTCAGACCCATGCCAGTCAGGCAGATGGAAATTACCACACGGCCCGCAGATTCCTGCGACCGACCATGACCCGCGAATCCGCCCGCTAATCACACTTCCGGCCTGCAACAGCGGCACGTTTGTTAGAGAGCCTCGATGATCCAACGAACTGACTCGGAATCCCGAAATCGCCAAAATGCCTCTCAGCGCGAGGGTGCACGTCGCCGGCGATCGCGTTCCCAACGCCGCCGCCTGCTGATGGAGGGTTTAGAGGCCCGACAACTGCTGGCGTCTGATCTTCCCGATCTGCCGGCTGACTTTCTCCAACTCTCAGAGCCTCGCAACATCGGCTCCGTCCCGGCTTTCGTGGTGAACGAGGTCGAGACGACCCCGGGCACGAACGACTTCCTGGGTGGTGCACAATTGGTCCCGCTGGGGACAGGTGCTGGGGACGAAGACACCATCGACGTCAACGGTTCGATGGGTTTGACGGTCAATAACGCCGGGGTCATCACGACCGATATTGACACGTATGCGTTTGACCTTCGTGCGGGCGACATTCTCGATCTCGCGATCACGGGTGCGGGCAGCAACCTGACAGTCTTCCACCCCAACGGGCGTTTGTGGTTCGGAACCGACCTCAATACGTCCGTCGGCTACCCATCGGGTTCGCCTCTGCAGACGCTGGGTAACGCTGCGGCCGCGCAGGTTGTGCCGGAGGACGGTCGATACTTCGTTCAGTTGGCTCCGTCGCTTGGCTCGGCTAACTACACGCTCGGATTGCGTGCATACCGTCCGGTACTTGAAACCGCTCCGATCGGCTCGGGTCAGGTGATCTTCCTTGACTTTGACGGCGGCATTTTCCCGACAAGCGATTTCGGCAACACAGCTGGCAACCCGTTGGGCGTGGTGCGTTTCCAGGGTCTGGATGCGAACTTGGCGACGCTTGGATTCATTAATCCGAACAACCCCGAGGACGTTGATGCGATCATCGATTACATCCTCGAGGAGATTCCTCAGCACTTTGAGTCCGTCGCGACGGGCGGCTCCAATGGGGATTTCAGCACGACGGGTATCGCCGGTGAATTCGGTCTGAAGATTCTTAACAGCCGTGACCACGCGGATCCGGGCAATCACCCCTTGGTGACTCGTGTCATCTTCGGAACCGATCAAGAATTGACGACTCAAGGTTTGTTCGGGATCGCTCAGAGTATCGATGTCGGCAACTTCCGTCCCAACGAAAGCGTTTTGATCGGGCTGGACGCTCACCTGGCGTCCGCGGCTGGTTATCCGTTGTCTCCGTCGGTTTCGTTGTCGGATGCGATCGCACAGCAGATGGCGGGAACGATCTCACACGAGGCCGGGCACTCATTCGGGATCTGGCACACGAATGGCCAAAATGCCGTCAACAACTTGATGGATGAGGGAAGCGCGAGTCTCGACGACTTCTCGCAGGGTATCGGTCCCGATGGAATTTTCGGTACCAGCGACGATTTGGTGCCCGGGTTCTTCAACGATCAGTTTTCGTTGAACGAGTTCTTCTTCGGAATCGAGGAAGTTCCCAAGGGACTCTCTCACGCACTTTCGACCGGACTGGTCGGGACTCCGGTCACCGGGTTTGTCTTTGAAGACGCAAACGCTGATTCGAGTGCCGCTGGTGACTCGGGACTTGCTGGAGTCACTGTCTTCGCTGACTTGAATGCCAACGGTGTCCTCGATGTCACCGATGCGAGTGCGGTTTCGGATGCCAACGGCCAAGTCACGTTAAACGTCCCGAGCGGAACCTTTAACGTTGTCGCACTGACGCCGGACCAGTTCGCGCCGACAACACCGACGACGGTTTCCGTTGGTGCGGGCGGATCGGTGAGTTTCGGCTTCAATCAAGTGATCCCGGACATCACCGGCACCAAGTGGGCGGACGTTAACGGGAACGGTTTGTTTGATGCAAACGAGTCCGGCATCGGCGGTTTCTACATCTATCTCGACTTGGATGGCGATGACCGTCCCGACTTGGGTGAACCATCGGCTGTCACCGCCGACGACGGCACCTACACGATCGATTTCCCGGGCCCCGGCACCTACACGATTCGCGAAGTCGTTCCCCCCGGATTCATTCAAACGTTCCCCGCGACGGGCGAGCACACGGTCGTGTTCACGGGCGCCGCACTGGCTGGCAATTTCAACTTCGGAAACCTGCCGTCTCGCGATTATGGTGACGCACCGGACACCTACTTGACCTCCGTCAGTGCAGGCGGGCCGAGCCACGGTTTGGACGCGAACGTCTTCCTGGGTTCGGAAGTCGATCGTGAGACCGACGGTTTACCTTCGGCGGATGCTCTGGGTGACGACAGCAATAATGTGGACGATGAAGATGGCGTCCAGTTGCTGACACCGCTCGGACCCGGTGGAACCGCGACCTTCGGCGTCACGGCGACGAACACGGGCGGGACGCAGGCGTTCCTGCAAGGCTGGATCGACTTTGACGGCAGCGGCACTTTCGAGTCGGACGAGCAGGTCTTTGACAACGTGGTGCTGGCAACCGGTTTGAGCCAACTGCAAGTCGATGTCCCGGCCGATGCTCAAGTCGGTTCGACGTTTGCTCGGTTCCGCTACAGCCCGACCCCGAGTTTGGGCGTGGGGGGCGAAGCCGACTCCGGTGAAGTCGAGGATTACCAGTTCGACATTTTGCAGGCAGCTCAAATCGCGAATGACGACGAGTTCACGGTCTCCCGTAACTCGCTCGCCAACGAACTTGATGTTCTGGCCAATGACTTCCAGACCGATGTGACTCAGTTGCAAATCGTGAGTCTCGGTCTCGCGGGCACGCAAGGTACGGTGGTCATCGACAGCACTGGTGGTTCCGTCGACTACACTCCGCCGAATGGTTTCACCGGCTTGGATGTTTTCCAGTACACGGTTCAAGACCAGTTCGGTGACACGCACACGGCAACGGTCAACGTGACCGTGAACTTCCAGTCGAACGTGCCGATCGCCGTCGACGACACCTTCGAAGTCCCCGAGGGATCTTCGAACCGAGCCTTGAACGTGTTGGACAACGACGTGCCGAGTATCTTCGGCGGTTTGACCATCATTAGTGTTTCGGCGGGTGATCAAGGTGGCCGCATCGATATCGAAGGTGGCGGTCAAACGATCCGCTACACCCCTCAGCCGGGCTTTGCCGGAACGGAGCAATTCACCTATAGCATTCAGGATGCGAACGGTGCCGTCAGCACGGCTCAGGTCACCGTGAACACGCTGCCGGGTGCACGGGACGACGATCTGCTCAATTTCACGATCGGAATCTTCGATATCACCAATGATCTGGAGATCGACAACGTCCAGGTCGGAGACACGTTCAACGTTCGCGTCTTTGTCGACGAGATCAACAACCCGGCATTCAGCCCGGAGGGTGTTGCAGCGGCGTTCCTCGATTTGCTTTACACCGATGAGTTGGTATCGACTCAAGACACCACCGGCAACGGTTTCGGATTCGATATCTCCTTCGGACCGAACTTCCAGGGTGGATTCCAACTCGGTTCTGCGAGCACTCCGGGGTTGATCGATGAAGTCGGTGCGGTTCAGCCGATCGCTCTCGATGGTGAGTTGATCGAGCACAGCGGGCCGGCTGAGTTGTTCACGATCACGATGACGGCCGTTTCTCCCGGCGTCGCGATCTTTGCTTCCGATCCGGCGGACACGTTGATCGCCGAAACCATTTTGGTGGACGAAGACGTCGCGTTGACACCAGCTCAACTGGGGCTTGGTACCGCCGAACTGACGATCTTCCCGGCCAACGCCGATTTCTCGAGTGCCATTGATGATGCCTTCGTCAACGGTGACGATTCCAACGGCACGCTCATCGAGTTCGGTGCCATGAACGTCCTCGACGTGTTGGCGAATGACAATCTCGGCCCGACCGGGGTCATTCAAGAGTTCGGAATCGTGACCGCACCTGGTCAGGGAACCGTTTCGATCAATGACAACGGAACCCCGTCGGACCTCAACGATGACTTCATCACGTTCGATGCCAACATCAACGCAAACGGCTTCGACAGCTTTACGTACCTGATCGTGACCGCCGATGGTGTTCGCAGCACTGCGGAGGTGACACTTGCGATCGGCAACGCCGCTGATGACGACATCGTCGAGTTCAGTTTCGGGTTGGTGGATGAGTTCGGCAACAGCATCACCTCAGTAAGCGGTGGTGATACGTTCGGCGTCGAATTCTTTGTCGAAGACTTGCGAACTGCGTTTGAAGGCAACACCTATGTGTTCGCGGGCTACTTGGACGTCCTGTACGACTCAGGCTTGATCACGCCAGGCACCCCGCCGGTCGGAAGTCGCTTTGACTTCGATGTCGAGTTCGATTCCGACTTCGATGCCGACGCGGGTGTCGGAACCGCTGTCCGACCTGGCATCATCGATGAGTTCGGTTCGCTGCTTCAGCAGGCCGTTGCCGAAGGCGGTAGCGTTGCTGAGCCGAACCTGATGGCGACCCTGTTCTTCGTCGCAGCCGATGTGAGTTCTGCGACGACGACGACCGTGATCGGTAGTCCCGCCGACGCGTCTCCATTCCAGGACACGCTGCTGTTTGATCGAGATGAAATCGTTGAAGTCTCGCAGATTCGCTACAACGAGCTTTCGATCACGATCAATGTCGCTGGACCATCGCAAAACTCGGCACTGCCGGAAGACGTGAACGAAGACGGTAACGTGACGCCTATCGATGCGTTGGCCGTGATCAACACGATCGGGGCTGGTGAAGGCGAATCGACCGGCCGACCGAAGTTCGCGACCGATGTCAACGGCGACAAAGCGACGACTCCGCTGGATGCTCTGTTGGTGATCAACTACTTGAGCAACCAGCAGAACAACTCGGGAGCCGAGGCGGAAAGCACGCAGCTCCTCTCGTCGTCAAGTTCTGCCGAAGGCGAAATGGTCTTCGATGATGCGATTGAGGACCTTTGCACTGGACCGAAGCTGACTGGCGGTATGAGCGGAGGCGCAAACGGCTCAGGTTCGGGAGCCGGATCGGACTTCATCACGACGAGCGACTCAAGTGATGATGACGATGAACTGCTCGGTCTTCTCGCGGACGATCAAAGTTCGCTCTAGTTCAGCGTCTGACGAAACGCCCGTGCATGGCCGGGCGTTTTGCATTGGTTGAGTGATGGCCGCCGGTGTGTTATCCAAGCGGTATGGCAGAAGCAAACTCCGACCAAATTGATGCAAACCAACTGCGGCAGCAAGCGGCTTCGCTCGCGGCTCACCTGCAGCGTTGCGGGGTCCAGTGGTTACCCAATGCGGAGCCCGAGAGCGTTGAAGCGATTTCAGCGCAGCTGCACTTTGACGTCGGCGAACAGGTTGTCGAAGAATCGGCGTCATCGAAGACAGTGAGCTCGAAGACGGCGAGCTCTAAAACAGTGGGCTCGAAAACGGTCGTCAAGCAATCGAGCGAAACTAAGGCGCAGGCTTCTCCGGCGAGCACGAGATCGGGGAATGGATTGTTCGCGCTTAGTGGAGAGGAGCCGGGGACGGTCTATCCGGGAGAGTTGCTCGATGCATCGGGTCGCGTCGCTCGGCTTGCCGCGATGTCCGAACAGGTTGCGACCTGCACTCGCTGTGAGATGCTCGCGAAGTGCCGCACGAAGACGGTGTTTGGAGAAGGTAGCGAGACACCCCGTTTCGCATTCTTTGGCGAGGGTCCGGGGCGGGATGAGGATTTATCAGGGCGGCCGTTCGTGGGCAAAGCAGGCCAGTTGTTGACCAAGATGATTGAAGCCTGCAAGCTTCAACGCGACGACGTCTACATCATGAATACGGTGAAGTGTCGGCCACCCAACAACCGAAATCCGGAACCTGCCGAAGTCGATAATTGCCGCGAGTACTTTGAAGAGCAGTTCAACGTGCTTCGTCCCGACTACATCATTTGTCTTGGTTTGGTGAGCACCAAAGCGCTGTTCCCCAACACCCAGTCGGTCGGTCGGATGCGAGGTCGTCTGCACCGATACTTTGAAAGCAAAGTCTTGGTGACATATCACCCTTCGTATTTGCTCCGCACGCCGGCCGCAAAGAAAGCGGCTTGGGAGGACTTGCAGTTAATGTTGCGTGACGCAGGGTTGTTGTAGCGGGATGCTCGGCGCGACAGAGGAATGATTGCATTTCATGTTGCTGTTTCTGTCGCTCTAAGTTTGGGTGATTCGTATTGACCCAAATCCGGATCGGAGAACAATTCGGTTCTGTCATGGTGAATGCGTCAGCGGAAGGATCGCTGACAATCATGGCGACTCGGTTGGCCTGAAGTGGTCGACCGAAAAAATCGGATTAGCACGGAGGCTATCGCATGCGACGTCATGTGTTCGGCGGTGAAACGTCAGGTTCTTTACGCGTCCAGTTCTCGGACGCAGCGTCGATTGCCACGATCCCGATCGCCAAGTGTCTACGGGGTGGATCCGAAACGAGTGGAATTGGATCGGAGAGTGCGCCCGCGCGGTTGCTACGAACGGTCCTTCCCGAGGCAACGTTCTTTGGATGCGACGACATCGAGTGGACTCAATTGGCAGCGGACGTCTCGGAGTGTTCTTCGGGCGACATCGTGGTTTATCGTTCGGGTGAAGGCGATCCGAACGAGTTCATTGCCGAAGCGATGGCTCGTGGCGCGGCGGGGATAGTGACTGAGCAGATGTTGCCTTGCCCCATTCCGCAGTGCATCGTCGGCAGCGTGGATCGCGCTCTTGCGAAGATCGTTTCGGTGAACGAGGGAACGCCGGATCGGAAACTGCTGACCGTGGGTGTTTTGGGCACCAACGGCAAAACATCGATCTGTTTGTTGGCAGCGACCGTGACCAATGCGATGGGGATTCGCACCGCCTTTCAATGCGATCTGGGCAGCCACGACGGCGTGATCAGCGACACGCCGTCGCGTCGCGTACCGGTGGGTGCCGAGTTGATCGAGTGGATCGGCGAAGCTTCCGACTGTGGCTCTCGCGTCGCATTGATTGAGGTTGATGAGACGGCAGCACGACGGGGATGTTACGACGCGATGCAGTTTGATGTGCTGATCGTCGCGGGGCGGAGCAGTCGTTGCGACGACTTTGGACCTACTGGTTTGGATTGCATGCTGGAGCGTTTAACGCCGCGGGGCGTTGTCCTGGTGGAGGCCTCGGATACCAAAGGACTAAATTCTGCTGCGGAAGGTGGATTTCAGTATGTGACCTATGGGACGGGAGAGGATGCTGATTTCACGGCCAGGATGGTGGACCAATCCGGTGGCATGAGCACGTTGATGCTGTCCTCCGCCGACACCAATGCCATGATGGAGACTCCGTTGTGTGGGCGAGGCATGGCCGCAAACGTTGCGGCCTCGGCGGCGCTCGCGGGACTGCTGGGGCAAGGATTGCCGGAATCTGCGAAGGCACTTGCGACGCTCCGTTCGATTCCGGGACGCGGTCAGCGTCTTGTCGAGTTCCATTCACCGACGGTGGTGCTCGAGTCTGCGGGAGCGGTCGACCGACTGGTGCAGTCGCTCAAGACTGCAAAGTCCGTCGGCGCGGGCGGGAAGCTTTGGTGTGTGTTCGCGATCGGTGATACCGACGATGCGGAGACGTTAGCAGCCTATGGACATGCCTTGGAACGCCACTCGCATCGGTCTGTCGTCACGTCTCGTCATGATGCCGGTGAGCCGTTCTTGAAACGGACGCATCAGTTGCTCGACGGAGTGCAAAAATGCGCGGAGTTTCGATTGGTTGCCGACTTGAAACGAGCGATCGGTTGGTCACTGGAGGTCGCGGGGCCGAACGACACGATCGTGATCTGCGCCAATATGTCGGCTTCGGGATCACCCGCAGAAGAACGTGCCGAGTTGGTGCGTCTTGAGAAATTGGTCGACTCACTCCGACGGCCGGTCGATCTGACCGAATTGCCGGATGAGGGAAAGCCGATTTCGCTGAAGCTCTTCCCGTAGTGGCGTCGCATGCGGTTCAGCCACACCGGGCTTAGACGTCGACGCGTTCGCGAATGAAATTGGGATTGGGGTTCGCTCGTCCTTTGCGGTCGCACTGAAAGAATTCGGAGACGTAGCGTACGGGGGTTTTCTTTTCGGGGACGCGAAACCGATCTCCCTTTTGCAGCACGGGGCGCGTTTCGTCCATCCTTCCGAACTGTCGGGTACCCGCGGCTTGGCAGGGGTACCACGTGCCGTTGCCGGTGGCGTCTTCGAGGTAGAACTCGGGGTAACAGTGGTCGGGAATCCAGACCATTCGGGCAGGGATGTTCAGGTTGCGACAGATGGCGACAAAGAGACTCGTCATCTCTTCACAGTCACCTTTCCCATTTTTCAGTGCTACCGACGCGTTGGTCAGTTCGCCTTCGGTGTATTCGACGTGGTCGCGGACCCAATCGTAGGCGAGTTCGACACGATGCCAGTCATTATCGGCTTCGAGTGCCTCGACCTCCTTGGCGGCAGAGCGAATGATTCGGCTGGAGGCATCGATGAAAGGACTGTTCCCCATGTAGAGTCGACGTAGGTCACGAGAGATTTTCTTCGGCGCGACCAGCGTTTCGGTATTCTCGGGCGGGAGAATCCGCGAACGTTCGATATCCAGCTCAAAAATGAACTCTGCCGTCGAGCCGCCGAGGACTTTGCTCATTTGAAGATAGACCTGCTTGGTGCCTCCGCCGAGGTCGCGCAGTTTCCATCCGCTGACGTGGGGATCGATCTTTTGGCTGCGAACGGTGACCGTCTGTTCGGGCCAATTGGTCGGCAAGGGAAAGGTCGCCCGAACGTTCGTGCAGGTGACGGGCGTATTGAGGCTGAGGCCCACACGCCAGTGAGTCGTTGGCTGGTCTTCATAACTCAACGACTGTGAGTATGCCGTGGATGTGCCGAGGCCGAGGCCCACTGCGGAAGCACCAAGAAATCCGCGGCGTGAGAGGCTTGAAGTTGAACGCACGGGCAAAGCCTCTTCAGTTTCGGCGATGGATGAGCGCGATTTTAGCGTGGGCACAAACGATGTAGCCAGAAGCGACACGTGAAACGAACCACGGACCCTCACTCCTTATAGATGGTGCTTGTGAAAGAGCGCCAGGCTTTCGGTCCGCGACAATCGACCGATCGCCTGACGCTCCTTCGCAAGCGTGTTCGAGGCGGTGGTTTTCCGCCAGGAATGCTACTGAGGAGCCAGTGCTCCAGGCGGCAAAGGATCTTCGTGAATGATGCGTGCACCATCTTTGTCGACCTTGTATCCCTGGTCGACAGCAGGCATGTAGGACTGGTACGCGCGGGCTTGAAAGTTGTCGCCGTAGATGGGACTCTCCATCACCATCCCGCTTCCGACGTATCCACCCGAAAGGTAGGGATCGTAAGCGTGTGTCTGTCCACAGGGATCGGGCTGGCAACCGCAAGATGCTTGTGGGACTTGTGGTTGGACATAGGTCGGCGTATTGCACGCGGGAGCAGCGGGGACGGCAGCCGGCGCGAGCTTTTGAGCGGGAGCGCTGAGGCGGTTGCACAGGCCACACCGAGCGCCGCGACCGAACAGGAAGTTTCGGAACACGCCGCATCCGGTGCTTGTAGAGAGGAGCACGGCAGTCATCACGATTGTTAAAATGCGATTGTTCATCGAAGCTTCCACGATGTGCAAAGCGGTTGTATTCGTCGATCTCGGATTGAGAACCAGACAAAACTAGGGCGCCGTCAATGATGTGCAAACGCAACATGTTTTTTTCGGCAACAATTTGGTGACCGATCGCATCGTGATTTGAATTCCCTCGCCGCCCCTCCTGTTGGCATGTTTCGGTTGTCCCGCCTCTACCGAATGTTTGCACTGTCAGTGTTTGCACTGGCGATGGCTGCTACGTGCGCCGCAACAGAGCCGTGTTGTGACCGTGTCGTTTTGGTGTCGACACGGCACCTGCCGAGCAGTGTTTGCAATGCGCAACTCGCGTGCCCTGATTTGAGAATCTGGGATTGCAGCGATCCGAGCGGTACGCGTGCAATGACGTTGATGGAATATGAAGCGCGGCTGACTCCGGACCGACCGGTTGTCGTTTACGTGCATGGAAACCGCATGCCGGCAGCCGACTTGATTCCAAGATTCAATGCGATCCGAAAAGCGGTCCGCCCTCAACTCTGCCAGAAGGGCGTCGACTGGGTGATTTTTAGTTGGCCGAGTGACAAGGCCATTAAGGGGATCGACGATTTTCGTTTGAAGGCGAGTCGTTGTGACGCGCAAGGACTGTATCTCGCATCGCTGCTTCGCCGGCACGTCGATCATTCGGTCCCGGTGACCGTTCTCGGCTACAGCTTTGGTGCACGCGTCGCGACGGGGGCGCTGCACAGCCTCGGAGGCGGAAGTCTGGGGGGCAGATGCCTACCGGGCGCGTCGGTTTGTAACGCCGATATTCGATTGGCCTTGATCGCCCCCGCCATCGATGCACGCTGGTTGACATCGCGCGGCTACCATGAGCGGGCGAGCAACAATATTCAGCGAATGGTGTTGCTGTTCAACCACCGCGACATCGTGTTGAAACGGTATTGGTTGCTTGCGGGAAGGCGTGGCGGGCAAGCGCTCGGCGTGACGGGACTGGCGTCTCTTTCGCGGAACATCAACGGCGCCTCGGTTCCGTTTCGCACGCGGGACTATTCTCGAATCATCGGCGTGCGACACACGGAACTCGGTTATTACGGAAACGGAAATGCGGCCCACGAGGTGGCTTGGCTGATCAATGACCGACGTTGATCCCGAGCCGAGTGATGTTCCGACACGGGTCGCGTTCCAAAATGGTCAGTGGGTAGCGGCGGACTCGCTCACGTTGCCCATGAGCGACCTCGCATTGACGCAAGGTGTCTGCGCGGTCGAACGGATGCGAACGTATGGCGGCCGACTGTTTCGCTCATCGATGCACTTTCATCGTTGGTCCAAAACGTTGGCCGCCTTGCGGATTGAGGGCCCGACGGAGGATGAACTTGCTGAGATCATCGACCAATTGATGATTGCCAATCGTGGCTGGGTCGGCGGCCGCGATGTGGGGGTGCTCATGATTGCGTCTCCGGGCATCGGTGCTGAGGGACCTTCCGCGGCAACGTTGGTCGTGGATTTGTACGCGATTGATGAAGTCTTGACGCTGGAACGCGTCAACTCGGGCACGCCGCTCGTCGTGACTTCGGTCCAGCAACCGCCCAATGAATCATGGTCTCGCCGATTGAAGGTGCGCAGCCGACTGCACTATTACCTTGCCGATCTCGAGGCACGCGACCGAATCAACCACGCTTTGGGGGTGTTACTGGATCAGGATGGCACCGTCACCGAAACGAGTATCGCAAATATCGTGTTGGTGGATGGAGTAAGGTTACTTTCGCCGGAGCCCGACCAGATTTTGCCCGGGGTGTCCCTTCAAGTGGTCCGAGAGCTTGCTGCCGAACTGGGGCTGGAATGGCGCGAGCAACGGATCGACCCGTCACAGCTTGTTGCCGCCGACGAAGTGCTTTTGACGGGGACCAGCTGTGGCGTTTGGTTTGCGAATTCGATCGACGGATCACCTCGGCGTGGACCGGGAAACGTCTATTCGGCAATCCGACAGGCGTTCGAGGCATTTGTGGGGATAAACGCGAGTCGCGGTTCCTGAATGTGTCGTTGGCACATCGTTGCGGTTAGCTTGGGTGGCTGGTCGCGGCTAAACTAATGTGGCACTGCACCGCAAATTCAGAACCCGTCCAATTGCGAGTGCTCCGTGAGCCGCATGGTATTCGCCGCGGGTCTGCAGGGTACACGGGCGGCTGACGGCCGCTCACCATTCGCGGGACAGTGCCCAGTGCCCACCTTCCCCTCCCCACGGATGCGATCATGCTCGGATGTCTTTCTCGCTTGCGAACGGTCTTGATGACCGTTGTCGCAACCACGCTCTGCTTGCCAGTCGCGGCGGAGCCCGTCGACTTTGTCGAGGACGTTCTGCCGATTCTCGAGACGCACTGCGTGGGCTGTCATACCGCCGACGATCCCGAAGGCGGCTTTGTGATGGAAACCTACGCGGGGCTGATGGAGGGCGGCGAGTCCGGTACCGCGATCACCGAAGGCGTGCCATCGAGCAGCCGCATGTTGTTGATGGCCACCAAGCAACTGAAACCATTCATGCCGCCTGATGGCGAAGAGGGACCGAGCGAAGCGGAACTGGAGACTTTGGCGCGTTGGATCGAAGAAGGTGCCAATGGGCCTTCGGGCGACATGCCCATCAAGCGGACTCTACGCACACCCAAATTGAAGGCTGCGACGGTCGCGTCTCCGGTGACCGCGATCGCAAGATCACTGAACGGTGACCTCTTCGCTCAGGCTCGGTTCGGAGCCATCGAGATTTTGTCGGGTGATGAACGTCTCGCGATCGATGACAACGAACTCGGCAAAGTCAACTCGCTCGTTTTCTCGGCCGACGGAAATCGATTGTTGGCCGCATCGGGTTTGACAGGTGGATACGGACGCGCCGTGATTTATGACACCGTCACCGGCGAGATAACGAAAGAACTCGTCGGTCACCGCGATATTCTTTACGCCGCCGAGTTTTCGCCAGATGGAAAGGTGGTAGCCACGGCCGGATACGATCGAGTGATACGGCTATGGGACCCGACCACCGGAGAGACGACGCGCGAGTTGAAGGGACATAATGGGGCGGTCTTTGATCTCGCCTTCTCGCCCGACGGAAAGGTGTTGGTCAGCGCGTGTGCAGACGAAACGGTCAAGGTCTGGAACGTCACCACAGGCATGCGGCTAGATACTCTGAGTCAACCAGAGGGTGAAGTGTTCGCGGTGGCGATCACTCCCGACGGTCGGCATGTCGTCGCGGGGAGCGGTGACAACCGACTTCGTGCCTGGCGGTTGCTCTCGATCGATGAGCCCAAGATCAACCCGTTGGTCGCAACTCGCTTTGTCGACGAAACACCGGTTGTTGGCCTGACTGTTTCACCTGACGGTGGTTCCATCGTGACGATGGCGGAGTCGGGGAACTTGAAATTGGCTCACCCAAGTCCATGAAGATCGGCTGAACGCCATCGGCCACACGGTCGCGGTTGCGTTCAACGACCGGTAATTCACGAGCCACCGTTTCACCGTTCATCAAGGAACACATCACGTTCGATCCGTCCACCGAGAAAAAGAGATCGGTTCCTGCATCCTCGAGTGGATTCAACGCCGCCACCGGGCTCCAGTCCGCAGTGAACCAATTTCAAGTTCCCCGACTCCGCCATCGTCACGATGGAACCACCGTCAGGTGAAACAGTCAGG
>JBCBOT010000226.1:0-13387 GCA_039821165.1 Planctomycetota bacterium
ATACGGACTTCACGCTGGATATCTTCCATCGTTTGCTCGTTGCTGACGTATCGGTCGTCAGGAACTTTGAGCGCGACGCTGCGACCTTCGATGGTGTCGGTCGCGGCAAACACGATCGAAAAACCGCCTTCGCCGAGGCGTCGCGTGATTCGATACTTGTCCAAGCGACTGTTGACGCGAAGGGGCCGCGATGGGTTCGAATGATTCGTAAAGATTCGAAGAGCGGTCACGGGTCGTCGGTACGGTTTGTAGCAAACATGGGGTCTATTTGTTTTGCCCCGCTTCGGCGAACATCGACAAATGAACCCGAGTTACAACAGTCTTTTTGCCACCGAGAGATGTGGCCGCCTTGGGTGATTGGCTTTCCGAACGTTGCCGCGTTGCGAGTCCCGTTGGCGAAAAACATGCTTGTTCCAGGCAAGCGACGCAGGGGATTGGGCCGCCAGCAGGTGCCTGAGCAGGGTGCGAGACATGTTTCGCGGACGGGTGACCGTCCGTCGTGGGCAGAGCCGACGCACCGTTGCTCGCCGAGACATTTCCGTGAAAGGGCGCTTTTCGGTGTCGTGAAACACGTGAGTCGGGCGTTCTACAGTGCTGTATTTCGGAACAGGAGCAAACGGAATTCCCCGACTTGTGAGCCTGGAATCTCGGTCGCTCGAAGTCGCAATTGCTTCCGTCCGGGTTCGAGTCGGATCGTCCCGAGTTTCATCGATCCCCACTCGCGAACATCGCCTTCCATCCGCGTCACGCGATCGTTCGGCGAGCCGATCATCGGGCCATCAACGGCTTTCGTGAGTTGGGCGGTCAGCTTCTGATCACCGAGGGAAAGTTCAATCGTTGATCCGAGATCGTCTGGGGGGCACGCATAAAAGAGCTCGACATCGTGCTTTGCCGCGCTGAGGACTTCAACGTCCCAAACGATCTCTTCGTCGGTGTTGGTCCAGTTGAGAAAGTAGGTGCAGTTGGGAAAGCGATTGCTGCGTTTGAGGTCGCCGGTCGTGGTTGCGTCTCGAGCGGGCAATTGCGTGAAACGGGCGTCCGGGTGACCGAGGGGGAAGGGGCGTGTTTTGTTCGGATCGGGCGCCTTCCATGTTTCACGCCACTGCTGCATGGCGGTCGAGAGTCGCGCCGCAACTTCGGGTCTTTCTTTGGCGACGTCCTTGTTCTCACCGCGATCCGTTTGGATGTCAAAGAGCTGACCGGTGTGATGCATGCGATACTGTTGCGTGCGTGCCGAGAACTTGTTCTTCCAACTACTGAAGAGGATTCGATCGTTTTTGAGGTAGTCGTCGGAGGGAGTGACGAGGTCGGCGTGTAGCGACAACCCATCATGCGGCTTGCCGTCGATGGCGGCGGCTTTCCAGTCGATTTCAGCAAATTCGGCGAGTGTGGGAAGAAGGTCGATCGCGCCGGCGACGCGTTTTACCTTGGTACCGGGTTGGATCTGACGTGGGTAACGAACGATACAGGGAGATCGGAGTCCGCCTTCGAACGTCGAGCCTTTGCGGCCTCGCATGCCTCCGTTGAATCGAGAACCGTTGGGTCCGTTGTCACTAAAGAACAGTACGAGCGTGTCATCGAGGAGCCCGTTATCGGCGAGGTATCGATTGAGAATGCCAATGTTCTCATCGATATTTTCGACCATGGCCAAGGCGGCACGCGTGTGTTCGAGGTTTTGCTTTTTTGCGTTGGCCGGTGCCGGATCCGGCGTAATCTCCTTGTTCTTGAACCGGTCCCAGTTCGCGTCGGGAACCTGCATCGGTGAATGCGGCGTATTGAGCGCGAGGTAGATGAAGACGGGCTCGTCCTTGTGGGCGTCCATGAATTTGGAGGCTTGGCCGAAGAGATCGTCGACGATGAAACCCTTGCCACGCGTGATCGCGCCGTTGCGCTCAAGCATCGGATCAAAGTAGTTTCCCCAATGACCGCTACAAAAACCGTAGTAGTCGTCGAAGCCGCGCGCGTTGGGATGATACGGGTACTGCATTCCGCTGTGCCATTTCCCGTAGCATGCGGTTTGATAACCGGCTTGTTGAAAGACCTCACCGATGGTCCGCTCCGTTGCGTCGAACCGCTCGCCACCGGCGGACGTGCTGTAGACACCCATGCGTGCGTGATAGCGGCCGGTCAAGAATTCGGCCCGTGTCGGAGAGCAAACGGCACACACGTAAAAGTTTTCGAAGTGGGCGCCGTCGCGAGCCATGCGATCGATGTTCGGAGTCTCGATATTCGGGTTGCCATGAAGGCTGATGTCGCCCCAGCCCTGGTCATCAGCGAGTATCACGATGATGTTGGGACGCTTGTCGTTCCGGTTGGTTTCCGCGATCGCGATGAGGGGTGCGCCGAGGAAAAACGCGAACGCGAGAAGTGGAACCCAACGGGTAAGCTTCAGCATGGTCAATTCAGAACTTGGAAAGGACTCGACGCGGAGTTGGAGAAAGTCGCGTCATCGGCGGGAGAAGGATGAGCCTTCGTGTGCGAAGTAGTCTAACTGTCCCGACGTCGCGCTGCGAGTCGCAGCGTCCCTAGTGCTTCGTTCCAATTGAACGTTAGGGAGACACCGGACGGCTCGCGCCGGCTCGCGCCGTTCCGCTAACACGGCTAGCGGCGGAGCGCAAGCCCTCCGGTACGTCAATCCGAAAACTGAATCGGAACGAAGCCCTAGGCTGAGTTGTTTGCCGAGCGCGTCACTGAGTCGGTAGACGGATATTGGTCTGCGTCGAACCCGATGCCCACCCGGCATCGCCGGCGACGTGGACTCGAATCAGAACGTTGCCGGTGTGATGAGGTGGTAAGGCGAGAGTGAATGTTTCGGTCGCGTCGGCTTCCACGTCGCGTTCCAGTTTCGCCATCGAGGTGTCGTTGGGATCCGCGCCCCGAGCTGCGTTGGCATCGATGGTGCCGAGTGACCGGTCGAGTGAGACGATGCACTTGCCCGCGAAGGGACTCTTCACGGTGACTTCGATGGGCTCTCCGAAGTCAAAACCCGATTGCGTTGCGACTTGAACGTCGCTGGGGGGCTTCATGGCAAGCAGCGGATCGCCGAGCAACGTGTAGAGCCGAGTGTGTTCGCGACGTTCTTCGGCTAGGTCGGCATCGGCGGGGCTGATCAATGTTGCAACGGTGTTAATCAGGACCTGCATGTGCGACGTGTCGTCTTGGTCTTGCTTTTCAAGTCGTTGCATCGCCCACAACCAAGCGTCGCCTAGACGCTGGGCGGCGGGTGTCGCGTCGTTGCCGTAGATCGATTCGATCATTCCGAGTGTGAACGAACAGTTTCCGTAAGGCATGGTCACGCGTGTCCCCGCGATAACGGCGATCGGTCCGCCGTCTTGTTTCAGCAACCGTTCGCCGAAACTGTCGACGCGTGCATCGATGGCGCCCGTGTAGCAACAGAGCAGCATCGCGATCGGGCTGCGTTCTTCCGGCGCAGCGAGAGTTTCGAGAGAGTTGTTGTCCATTACCGGAGCTCCGGTCGGCCCGGGCGGAACTCGATCGAGACCTTCGACATGCCCATGGCCTGCGTAGACCCAAAAGCGGCATCCTTTGTTGTAGCGGTCGACGATGGCTTCACCGAAACGCTTGCGGGGATAGAAGCGATGGCCGGGACTGCCGTACGCGATGCTTGCACGAACGCCGCCGGGGAGCGAGCCGGTCACGATGGTTCGGGTCACGCTTTCGATGGCTGCGTCGGCCAAAACGCCAAAGCCACCGACGCCCCCGACGAGTTGAACTTGGCCGCGCCATTCCGAGTAGTCCTGACTGGACTCGTAGGCCTTCATTCGGTTGGTCAAGCTGAGCAACTGATCGGGCGTGTCGACGGGGAGGCGGCCGACCGGGACATCGGAGTGTTGGTCGTCGTCGAGGTCACCGTAGGGAAGGTCCATCGAGAGCTGTTTGGTGCTACCGAATCTCGCGCTCACGGTCGTCGCCGCGTAGTGCATCGGGACATGGCGGAGCGGATCGACGGGGGTCCCGATAGCGGGTGCGTCACCGATTAAGACTACGGCAGTCGTGGCTTCCGTCGCGGCGTCCGCGATCCGTTCGGACAGCACCTCGGCATCGACATGCGATTCGACCAAACGAATGTCGATGCCCTGAGAGGTTCGAAGGCGAACCCATGGTTGGACGGCCTCGCGAAAATTGATCGGGCAAACGACGACCGCGTTACGTGGTACCGATGCCGAGGAGTCTTCGCTCGGTTGTTCCGCGAGCGATGTGACGCCCAGGGCGTGGCCGATCAAAAGGAGGAAGCTAGCGAGGGTTCGATTCAGCATTGGAATCCTGGCGGCCTGCACTCTACGTTGTTGCCCGCAATCGCTAAGCTCCGTACTTATCCTTGGGCAGTCGTTATCTCATCCGATTCGTTTCGAAAAAGCTAGATCAATGTCTTCGGTGTCCGTACCGCGAAACGCCAAACCTCGTCTGGCGATTACCGTTGGCGACGTCGCGGGGGTGGGGCCGGAGGTCGCACTCAAGGCGGCGATGGAGCCCGAAATCACTCACCGCTGCCAACCTATTCTAGTCGGCCCGGCGAACGCAATCGGCGAGATCGCTTCACGACTGAAACTGTCGTTGCCCCCGATGATTGATGCGTCAGCCGCGATCGAAGGTTTGGGGCCCACGCGGGAGATGGCTGGACTAGTCGATGTCGGACCAGTCGCGCTCGACACACTGGTACCGGGGACGTTCTCGTCACAGACCGGTCGGGCGTCGTTTGATGCGGTCGACTGGGCAATCCGTGAAACCATGGCGGGGCGTTTCGATGCGATCGTCACCGGTCCGATTCAGAAAGAGGCTTGGCACGAGGCGGGGACGGGCTATCTCGGTCACACCGAATTGCTCGCCGATCGGACAGCGACCCCCGACGTTTCGATGATGCTCACCGGGCCCGAAGTGTCGTCTGTCCTCTGCACGATTCATCTGCCGCTTGCTGATGCGATCGAGGCACTGACGATCGAACTGATTGAGCGGGCGATTCGACTCGGCGGCGCTGCGATGGAAACGCGGCACGGCCGGGCACCTCGAATTACCGTTTTGGGTTTGAACCCGCATGCCGGTGAGAGTGGTCTACTCAGTCGAGGTGAAGAGGACGCGTTGATTGTTCCGGCGATCGAGCGAGTGCGGCAGTCGAAGTACGCGAACGACCGAGGTTGGCAAATCGTTGGGCCGGTGCCGCCTGACACTGCGTTTACTCCCGCAATGCGACGGCAAACCGATGTGCATGTTTGCATGTACCACGACCAGGGGCTCATCCCGCTCAAGGCGCTGTCGTTTGACGATGCCGTGAACGTGACGCTCGGATTACCGATCGTGCGGACCAGTGTTGACCACGGCACGGCGTTGGACTTGGCGTGGCAAGGCGTCGCGAATCACTCGAGCATGCGCGCGGCAATCGAGATGGCGATCGATCTCTGTGGGGTGAAATCGTGACAGATGACTGCGGCGCTCAGACTCGTCTCGGTGCGGTGACCGAAGTCCTGGCTTTGCTCGCGCTGTTCTTCATTTACGCCGGAGACCACGCGCCGGCGATCAATGAAGCACACTACCTCGTGAAGGCGAAAAATTTTTGGGATCCCACCTGGTGCGGCGAAGACTTGTTTGCCGCCTCAAGGAAAGCTCACGTCGTTTACTATGCCACATTCGGTTGGTTAACAACGATGACTTCGCTCGGCGCGACCGCGTGGGTGGGGCGCGTCGTGGGGTGGCTGATGTTGGCTGCCGGGCTCCGTTTCTGCTGTCGACATGTCGGGCTTGCACCTTTCTTCAGCCTCGTGGTCGCGTTGATTTGGATCGCGGGGGTGGAATACGGCAATCTCGCCGGCGAATGGGTAATCGGAGGCATCGAAGCGAAAGTCCCCGCGTACGGATTGGTGCTTTTCGGATTCGGTGAAATCGCGCGACGGCGTTGGGAACGCGCGTGGGTTTGGTTCGGGATCGCGTCGGCGTTTCATGTGTTGACCGGTGGCTGGGCGGTCATCGCGGGTTGGCTCGCATTTCTTGTGACCGAGCGGGTCGCGAAAGAAGCCAGCGCGGAACCACGTGTCGCGTTCTTTTCACGCGGTCTCTTTCTCGGCGGGTTCTTGGCTCTCTTCGGGCTCGTTCCCGCCGTTTGGTTGACCACCGGTGCGACCCCGGAGGAGAGTTCCGAGGCGGCTCGGATCTACAGTTACGTTCGCATCCGGCATCACCTACTGCCGGGTGACTTTCCTGCGTGGTGGTTTCTCCGTCACGGGATAGTCGTCTCGGCATTTGCCGCGTTTGCGTTCGCCGCGCGATTGTCCGACGCGAGCCGACGCATGGTTTGGGTCGGTGCGGGCGCGCTGGCGATCGGAGGTTGTGGGTTACTTGTCGGGATGTTGCCAGCGGTGGCGCCAGAACTGGCCGCCAAGTTGTTGCGGTATTATTGGTTCCGCCTGAGTGATGCCGTGGTGCCTCTGGTTCTCGGCATCCTCGTCGCTCAGGCACTTGTTGCGAGTCCGTTTTGGTTCAAGAACGCCGCGCGATTGGTTCTCCTTTTCGCGGTCGCATTGACGAGCTGGTCGACGTACTGCAACCAAAGGCTGGGTTTGCCTGCGTCGACGAACCATCGTTTCTTAGGGATTCGACCCGCCGCGGACGTCGAGGCTCAGCGGCGATCTCATCAGGACTGGATCGCGGTGTGCGACTGGATTCGAGTCGCGACCCCCGAGGATGAAGTCTTCTTTACACCGCGTCATCAGCAGACTTTCAAATGGTACGCCGAGCGGGCGGAAGTCGTGAACTGGAAAGATGTGCCGCAAGACGCGAAGTCGTTGATCGAGTGGGAGAAGCGGTTCGATGATGTCTACCCGTCTCGGCTTGGCCGCGTTCGCGTGACGATCCAGTACACCGAACTCGCGAGGTATCGCAAACGATACGGTGTTCGGTTCATGGTTGTCGACAATCGAATCGCGGGGAATCATCTGCCACTGGCAAAGGTCTACCCGACGGGCGAACAAGAGAATGCCACTTATTCGGTCTACGAATTTCCGTATGAGTTTTGACCTCGCTTGCACTCATACCCGGACCCGGTAGCTGCGATCAGTCTTCGGGGGACTCATTTGGGATGTACCAGTCGCCGGCGAGATCGACGAGAGCCAGCTTGTCTTTGCCGTCGAGTTCTTCCGAAAGCGGGAACGAAGCGGTGGTCTTGTCGTCGCTCAGTTCGGGGGACTTACCCTGAATCGACTTCAAGGCGGCAAGGAGCGCGGGTGCCTTCTCGACCGAAAACTCCTCCAGCACCGCTTCAAACTGGCCTTTGTTTTTCAGCCGTTCGACTTCTTTCGGCGTTCGAAACAGTTCCAGGAAGGCCCGATACTGCTCGCCTTCGAGAAGCCCGATTCCTTGGTTGATTTTTGCATAGAGGATGCCTGCACCCGACAGTCCGCCGCGGGCATCGGGAAGTTTGGCACCCGAGCCGGCAGGAAGAGTGACGGTGGCATTGTTGGATTCCGGCTCCATGTCGGCCGCTTGTTCATCGCCATCTTCCGAAGAAGCCGCAGTCTCCTCGGCCTGTTCGGGTGTGATCAGGGCGTTGGGAGCTTGCGGAGCAGGCGTGTCCGGTTCACGGGAACAGCCGACCAGAAAGAGTGCGGCGAAGAGAATCGAACCGATTCGAGAGTTCATGACGGTACTCTTTGGAGTCGTTGGACGCTGATCTGACACGGAGACGCTTTAGACAGTATGGATGGCACGTTCGTCGACGGCGAGCGCGGCTTCGTGCATCGCTTCGGCGAGGGTTGGGTGGGCGTGGCACGTTCGCGCGATGTCTTCGGCGCTCGCCCCGTATTCCATCGCCGCGGCGGCTTCGGCGATCATGTCGCCGGCGCGGGCTCCGATGATGTGAACACCGAGCACGCGGTCGGTGCGTTTGTCGGCAAGAATCTTCACACGTCCTTCGGTTTCACCGAGCGTCCTGGCCCGCCCGTTGGCGCCGAAGGGGCACATGCCCTTATTGTACTCGATGCCTTCTTTTTGAAGTTCGTCTTCGAGTTTGCCGACGCTGGCGATTTCGGGGTGTGTGTACACGATCGCGGGGATCACGTCGTAGTTCATGTGCGAGTGCATGCCCGCGATTCGCTCGACGCAAACGATCGCTTCTTCCATCGCCTTGTGAGCCAACATCGCGCCGCCGATGCAGTCACCGGTTGCAAAGATGTTTTCGACCGCCGTCTCGAAGTTCTCGTTGACGGGGACAAAACCACGTCCATCGGTTTCCAGTCCGATCGACTCGAGTGACAATCCATCGGTGGCCGGACGACGTCCGGTGGCGAGCAGGACGCGGTCACCTTCGATCGCGTCGCCGTCTTTGACCGCGACCACACATTTGTCCCCAACGACCTTGGCGGATTCGACAAACGTTTCGGTGCGGATTTCGATGCCCTGCTTTTTGAAAGCTCGATGAGCCAAGTTGGCCATTTCGAGATCGATGCCGGGAAAGATTCGGTCAAACGCCTCGAGCACGATGACTTCGCTACCGAGTCGGTTCCATACGCTGCCGAGTTCCATCCCGATGTAGCCACCGCCAATGACTACGAGTCGCTCGGGAACTTCCGGGAAGGAGAGTGCGGTGGTGCTGTTGCCGATACGATCGCCATCTTCCTCGACGCCTCGAAGCGATGCCGGCACGCTTCCGGTGCAGATGATGATCTTATCGGCTTCGAGCAGCAATTCTTCTTCGCCGCCGGTGACGAGGATCGAATTGGCGTCGCGGAATTTGCCACGGCCACGATACCCCGTCACGTTCTTCTTCTTGAACAGCATGTCGATGCCGCCTGTCAGGGCGTCGACGATTTTTTCCTTCCGACGCATCATCGTGTCGAGGTCCAGTTCGAGACCGTCGATTTTCATTCCGTGATCGCTGAACCGATGCTGTGCCTCTTCGTAGAGGTGGCTCGATTCGAGGAGTGCCTTGCTGGGGATACAGCCGACTCGCAAACAGGTTCCTCCGAACCGCGTATTCTCGTCGATGCAAGCGGTGTCAAACCCGAGCTGGGCTGCGCGGATGGCGGCGACGTAGCCTGCGGGGCCTCCTCCGAGGACAACGATTTCGTGGCGAACCGTCTTCATGATCAATCTTGGGGTTTTGTGAGAAATTCGCGCCCGGTTAACACGGAGGCGGGCTCTGCTTTGTCAGAGTCAACGGCCTCGGAAATATGCGACACATTTGCCGCGTACGGCCCGAAGATTTCACCCTTTCCGCGTGCGACTTGGAAGTAGGGGCAACCTCGGGCACGTGTGAGTACCGACCGGGCTTGCCATTGGCAACGCGAGGGAGACAATTTCCGCGAGGAAACCCACCTGGCGTCGCTTCTCCGACATGGAAGTGTTCCGTCCCACCCCGAAGCGATCCCTTGGCCAAAATACGCATTCGCAAATTTGCCGGGCCGGCACTGGCGATCGTCTTATTCACGCTTGCCGTCCGATTGTTGATCCATGAAGTCCGTCGGATCACCTGGGAGGACTTTGTTCGCGGCTACGAGAGCGTCCCGAACACCCAAATCGCCATGGCGGCTTGGTTGATCACTCTCAATTACGGGCTGTTGATCGCGTATGACATTTTGGGTCTGCGTTACGTCGCTCGGTCTCTGCCATTGCGTCGGGTGGCACTGGTTTCGATTGCCGGATTCTCGCTCGGCAACAATCTCGGCACGTTGCTCGCCGCCGCACCGATCCGATTTCGTTTTTATTCCCAATGGGGCCTCTCGCCGCGGCAGATTTTGGCGCTCGTCTCGATCGTCGGTTTGACGTTTTGGAGTGGTTGGTGGCTCATCGGCGGCTGCGTTTTGACCTTCGTGCCTTTGGAGCTGCCGGCGAAGGTTGCCGAGTCGATCCCGATCGGTTCGCAACAACTGGGCGGCGTGTTGATCGGGTTGACCGTCATTTATGGGGCGATCTGTCTGCTATGGAAGAAACCCTGGCCGATCGGACAGCTTCATCTTCGTCCGCCGGCGTTCGGGTTGGCCTCGGTCCAAGCTTCGGTCGCGGCGATCGATTTGCTGATTTCGGCGACGGCGCTGTATCTCGTTTTGCCTGGTGACGCCGCCGTTCCGTTCGCGCAGGTCTTGGCGGCGTACCTGGTCGCGATCGGCGTCGCGATGATGACACAAGTTCCGGGCGGGCTCGGCGTGTTGGAGCTGATCCTTCTGACACTGCTCAAGGGCACGGTCGGGGACAGCGTGTTGGCATCGGTGTTGATCTTTCGCGTGCTCTATTATTGGTTGCCGCTGTTGGCGGGCATGGTCGCTCTGGTGGGGCATGAGATTTATGGCGGCGCGGTGGCCGCCCGTGAAGCGACCGGCGTGGTCGAACAGGCCGACTTTGACACAAGCGAATCGACCCCCGAGATTCCGATCATCGAATCCTCAGACGGCGACGTTTGACGGAGCAGCGAAAGTTTGGTCCGCGAAGCCTTGGCGGATATAGTGAGGCGTCCGAATTCGGATCCCGCCCCACGCCCAGTGCCATGTCCGCCTTTCGATTATTTTTCGCTGCCATGTTTTCATGGGTGGCGAGTGCCTCGCTCGCGGTTGACTTTCGTCGCGACGTCCGTCCGATCCTCGCGCGGGCTTGTTTCAAATGTCACGGCCCTGACGAGGAGGCCCGCGAGGCCGGTCTTCGGCTCGACGTACAATCGGGCTCCCGCGCCGACCTCGGTGGCTATCAAGCGATCGTTCCCGGAGCCGTCGAAGACAGCGAGCTCATCGCGCGCGTGCTCAGCGAGGATCCGGATTTACGGATGCCGCCCACCGACGAGCCGTTGAGCGATAAAGAAATCGAGACCCTCAAGGCGTGGGTCGCCGCGGGCGGTGAGTACGTCGGACACTGGGCCTTCGAGCGAGGCTCCAAGCCGGACGTTCCCGAGACCCGCGACGACGCTTGGCCGGCCGGACCGATGGACCGTTTCGTGCTCAAGCGAATCGAAACGGCGGGACTCTCAACGAGCGGAATGGCGACGAAGACGGAACTGATCCGTCGGGTCAGCCTTGACCTCACCGGTTTAACGCCGGCTCCTGACGAAGTCGCCGCGTTCTTGCGCGACGATTCTCCATTGGCCTACGAGAAACTGGTCGATCGATTGTTGGCGACGCCCGAATATGGCGAACGATTCGCGCGGCCCTGGTTGGATCTTGCTCGATACAGTGACACCAACGGCTACGAAAAAGATCGCAATCGAACGATCTGGCCTTATCGTGATTGGGTGATCGGCGCTCTGAATGCGGATCTGCCCTACGACCAATTTTCGATCGAGCAGTTGGCGGGTGACATGTTGCCGTCGGCGACCCGCGACCAGCGAATCGCCACCGGATTCCATCGCAACACGATGCTCAACGAGGAAGGCGGCATCGATCCGCTCGAGTTTCGTTTCTACGCGATGGTCGATCGCGTGGCGACGACGGGCACGGTGTGGATGGGATTGACGACCGGCTGCGCACAGTGCCACACGCACAAATACGACCCGATCACACACACGGATTACTTCGCGCTGATGGCGTTGATGGACAACGCGGACGAACCCGAGTTCGCGGCCGAAGACGAAGCAACGATCGAAAGACGCGAAGAGCTTCTGCAACGAATCCGTGATCAGGAAACCGCTGTTGCGGAGCGAGTGCTGCTCGGAGAGAAGAACAATCCTGTTCTCACAGCTGCGTTTCAGGCGTGGATGGCGACGATCAAGCCGCAGATCGCCGATTGGCGAACCGTCGCGCCCACCCAAGCGGTTTCGACGATGCCGCGTTTGACCGTTCAAGACGACGGTGCCGTGTTGGCCGACGGCGACGCGACCAAGCGAGACGTCTATACATTGACGATGCCCCCGACCGGTCCGGAACCGATCACTGCGATCCGGATCGAAGCCATGTCACACCCGTCGTTGCCGGCGACCGGGCCCGGGTTGGCGTTCTATGAAGGCCGCCGAGGCGATTTCTACTTGAGCGAGTTGGATGTCGCGGTGGCGGGTGAACCCATCGAACTTGGCATCGGGTCGACGACGGTTCCGAAAGCGGACGAGAAAAACGGCAAGACTTATCCGGGGAACGTGCTGGATGGTGACGGGTCAACGGGCTGGTCCATTCCAGGTGACGCGGGGCAAACGCATCGTTTGGTGATTCCGCTCAAGCAGCCGCAGGCTTTCGACGAGCCGTGGACCGTCGAAATGCTTTTCGAGCGACACTACGTCGCCGGACTCGGTCACTTTCGCATCGATGTCACCACAGATGCCGACGTCGAAGCGAATGTCGTTCCGAGTGAACTCCAGCGGCGAATCGTTGCCGAGAACGAATCGCCTTCGCATGCGTTGCAACGGGATCTGGCGATTCGTTTCTTGCAGACTTCCAAGTTGATGGCGTCGCACCGAAAGCCGGTCGAGGCGTTACGAAGACAACTCCCGAAGTCGGTGAGAACGTTGGTCCTCAAAGAGCGTGATCCGTCGAACAAACGGACGACGCGACGGCATCATCGCGGCGAGTATCTTCAACCCAAGGAAGTGGTGTCGCCGAACGTCCCCGCGGTTTTTGCCGACGATTCGGCGCCGCCGAAGAATCGTCTCCAACTCGCCGAATGGTTGGTCAGTGATCGAAACCCACTGGTCGGTCGCGTCACAGTAAATCGTGCCTGGCGCGAGTTTTTCGGAGTCGGTATCGTTCGAACGGCGGGCGATTTTGGGACCCAGAGTGAACCACCGTCACACCCCGAATTGCTCGATTGGCTCGATGCCGAGTTTCGTGATCAGGGCCGTTGGTCGCTGAAACGGCTGCATCGTGAAATCGTATTGTCGGCCACGTACCGTCAGCGAGTCGGTCCGGCGCCCGAGTCCGACCCGGATCATCGTTTGCTCTCGGCGTTTCCCTATCGGCGGTTAGATGCCGAGCGGATTCGTGACGCGTTTCTTTCGGCTGCAGGTTTGCTGACCCGACACGTTGGTGGAGCAAGCGTCTATCCGCCTCAGCCCGCCCAAGTGATGGAGATGGCATACGGGAACAACGCGTGGCCGACATCCAAAGGCGGTGCGCGGTACCGGCGGTCGCTCTACACGTTCAGCAAACGGACGGCCCCATTCGCGGCGTTTACGACGTTCGACGCGCCGTCAGGAGAGGTTTGCATTGCACGTCGCGACCGCAGCACGACTCCGCTCCAGGCGTTGACGCTGTTGAACGATGCGATGTACTTGGAGATCGCCGAGGGACTCGCAGAACAAGCGTTGCGAGACGAACGCGAAAGCGGCAACGTCGAACCACGAGGCGTCGCGCAACGGCTGTTCAAGCGTCTTTTTGTTCGTGCCCCGAGAGCCGACGAACTCCAAGCCATCCTTGATTTCTATCAGACACAATCCGGACATGAGCAACCTTGGATGCTCGTGGCGCGGGCT
>JBCBOT010000227.1:0-13320 GCA_039821165.1 Planctomycetota bacterium
CAGCGGCACAACGAACCTGATTCAACTACCCCATCCCTAACTTCATAACGGTGGATCAACTTTCGGGGGCATCCCAATCCATCGTGCGCCGATAAGACCAACTAACGATCCGCCTCGAGTAGAGATCGACGAGCGTCGAAAAGTAGCTGAACCGACCGCTCCTCAATGGAATGCACGTGATGTCGCCGACCCAAATTTCATTGATTGCTGATGGGCCATCGTGTTTGACTAATAGATTGTCATTGAAACCCAAGCGATGTCGGCTGTCGGTGGTTTTAGGTTTGAACGATCGTGGCTGAATTGCCCTCAAACCCTGCGATTTCAGGAGTCTCGCGACTCTCCCGACACCACAGAGGACCTTCGACTCTTGAGCTCTTCCGAAATTCGACGTGCGCCGTATCAACGCTGGTGGTACCAATAGATGTCGTGAATGAGCGGAATCAACTCGCGATCTTTGCACTCTCGAAGCGATCGCTGGCCCTTTCGCCACGAGTAAAAGCCAGAACGACTGACTTGGCAGTCTTCGTCCGCAGGTACAACGACTCAGTCGGCTGATGCGCGATCACTGGCGCATCGAGGACAGCCAACACCATGTCCTGGATGTAAGTTTTTCCGACGACGCCAGTCGGATCCGCAAGGGCAGCGCTCCGGAGGTCTCTGCGGCGCAGCGTCGGATGGCTCTCTATACTTTGCAACAGGACACCACATTGAAAGACTCAATTCGTGGCAAGCGAATCCATGCCGACTGGGATGACGACGTCCTCGGCAAGATCTATGCCGGGTTTAGCGGGACTTGAACGTGCGATTGCCCTGGCGTATCTGCGGAGCGTGCTGAAGCAACTTCCTTTCGGTATCCACCTTGATCGCTTGCTTCCCGACCGCTGCCTAAGCGAGAACTCCAAGCACCGCTGGGAAATCGCCGACCGACGCAAGCGGGAGAGCAGCCAAACGCTGACCGCCCTTCACCGTGCGCATATTAATGATCGTGCGAACGCCGAAGCTGAAGCGAGGGCTAGTGCACCCGTGCCACCAGAAACTGAGATGGACTGGATTACCTCGAACTCCAACCGCTTACGCAACCATCCCCCTCTCCGTGCGCGATAGTATTGTATCCAACTAGTTGCATTTCGACGCCACAAAAGCGGCCAGCGGCGGACTACAACGACTGAAGATGGGCGTAGCTACTTCGTGACTCTCGATCGTTGAAGAGCTGCGAGTCTCGACTTAGCTGCTGCGCCGACCGCACGACGCGCCCATTGAAGGTCATCAAGTTGGATGCTCCGACCGTCATCGCATCGGACTCGGCGTCAGCTGGAGCTTTTGTCGTTAGCTGGATACCGAAGAAGAATCGGTTGTTGTCACCATTTCCATCTGCTCGAGTGAGGCGTCGTCCATGCTGCCATTCCAGGCCTATAGCAAGCTGTTCATTCGGACGGACGAACATGTTCACCCAGGCTTGGTGCAGGTGCTCATTCGAATCATCATCCATTCCAGCAATCGTATTCATCGTCGCATATCCATAAGCCAAGTTGGCGTCCAGCTGCCATCCGTTTCGCATTTCCCGATGGTGTTTCAATCCCGTGTAGGTTCCGAATCCATCAAGCAATGTAAGTGACTGCGTGCTCGAATCAAAAACGGCGGCAGTGGAAACCCCATTGATGTAGTTCCCGACGCCCTCACCACCGGCGACACCTAAGAATATTGTCGTCTGGCTACAGCAGTCAATCAGGAGCCCTTTGGACGCAAATGCGGAGAGTCCCCAAGCTGTCTTCCACCGTTCAGTGTTATCTGAGGACCGTTGCATTCCAAAACTTCGAATCAAGCTGGCAAATTGAATTCGGTCGATCTGGTTTTGTCCTACGAACGTCATGTTCGAAGCGATTGTCGGCCAACGACGCAACGTCGTTCCGATGGTTTCTGCAACGGCAAAGTCAGTAAAGAGCGGATCTTCGATGCCGATACCCCAGGCGTAGCCACGGCCCTCAGACGCGAAATTCCTTTGCAAACGAAATTGAACTCGATTCTCATTTCCAAGATCAGACGTTCCAATCAGCTGGCTATCTGGATCAAGAGCAGCGGGCGCCAATCCGCGAATGCTGAACAATGATTGCGTTTTGCCACCGAGTACGGAAAGGGTGCCTTTGTTCCACACCCGAGCATATAGATGCCGCAGGCTCAGATCATCGAAGCGACGAAAATTATTTGCTTCTAACATGAATTGAAGCTGGCCTTCGCGCATGATCAAGGGAACTACGGCGTTCTCGACTTCGGTATCGACCAAAACGGTGGTTGGGGCAAGCAAGTCGACTTGATTCACGTCATTGCTACCCACGAAGGTCGTTTGACCATCGGTAATGAGTCGCTCTGTCGGGATGGTCCCAATGTTGAATGAATTGGCGTCTTCGCTTTCCACTGTTCGAGTGTCGTAGAAAGCACCAAAACTGGGTGTCACACGAACATTGGCAAAGATGTCGGTAAAGTCTATGACCTCCGCGAACAGGTCTGTTCGGACCATCCTCGCCAGCCCCATTCGCGTCGCGTTTGAATTTGTTTGAGGAGAATAAAAAAGATCGTTGGGGTTGTCGGGCGCGGGTAGTGAAAATTTGGGACGCTTGAAGTCGAATCCGCCCCGTTGCACGATCGAACTGTCACTCACTGGTGAATTGGAATTGACCCCACCAATACTACGCGTACCACCAATCGTTGCCTGAGTTTGTACTGCCGATTGAGATCGTTGAAATCCGGGAGTCCCAAAACCCGGCTCGTATTCATCGACTCTCATCGCGACAAGTTGTGGACGTCCACGTGCCCGAAGTAGCGTCAATTCATTGATTCTCGCGTTGACCTGTGACATGCGCAATGCTGTTGCGTTGCGCATTTCGTTGAGATTCGCCCTCTCCGCCATCAGCCCAAGCATCTGGTCATCGGTGGTAACGTCGAAAGTGCCCCCAATCGAAATCGCACGAGCTTTAATTGTCCTGTCGGACGACTGAACTTTGTCCTGCAAGTCGTCCGCCCGCGTCTTGAGCGCAAGGCGTGTTTGCTTTAATTCCAGAAGCTCGTCTTGAACTTGAAACTGCTCATCAGGAGAAATGGAATCAAAAATTCTCGCACCAGTGCTAACATCACGGTTCTCGACAAGAGCCCACCCCTTTAGCGGGTATCGAATACCCTTGTATTGCACGTAGACGCGTCGTTCGGGTTTCCCCAAATTGCGCCGAGCTTCATTTGCCATCAGTGACCGCACTGCCACCGACTCGATCGACGCAAAACCAGCAACTCCACCGCTTGCACCGACAGCCGTGAACGCATTTGATAAGTGCAAATCGTTGATCGCTTCTGAAGCGAGATCGTTTGCGCGCTTTCGCCCCTCCAGCATCCTGGATTCACCGGATTGCAGGTCAGCATCGCGTGAAACATCGGACTCCAGTTCCGAGGTCTGCAATTCGTCTGCTTTCGCTTCAAAATATCCGACTGCGATTGGTTCGATCTCTTGTCCAACCACCAATTGGCAACTCGTCACAATTAGCACCGCCCACCAGATGATTGATCGTCGTTTCATGCTCGTTACATCAATTTCGGGGTTTCGATAAGCTCGACCATGGGCCTGGGGGCAGAGACCTCCCCCGTCCTGCATATCGGATAAGCCCACCGAATGGAGGCAAGGAAAAACTGCTACGACCGTTAGAAAAGGCAAAAAAGCACATCCCCAGACCACCATCAAGGTGCACGGTTATGCATCGCAGATCATTGCGACACGCTCATCCTATCGAGGGTCTGCTTTGTCCTTGCTCGTTAACCAGTGCTTGTTCCTGTGTAGCCGGATCTTCGCCCGACGCAAGAGTTCATTGATCCATCGTCCACTGATCGAGTCGATCAACCTCTCCGCCATCAGATGGAGACGGAACTCACCTCCACTCCATCGCGAGATTGGCGGTCGTTTTTTGGGATCCTCGCACGCTGTCTTGAAGATCACCGCTTGCTGTTCTGCGGTAACGCGCGGTTTGCGCCCGCTTCGTTTCCGATCGGAAAGCAACTTGACGACTTCAGCTTCCATCACGTGACGCTCTTCACTGCCTTCGATATCGATCAACCGCTCCCAGTTGTCGCAACACCTTCCGCGCCAACGGAATCGTGTTGTAGGCCAACCAACGTTTCAATGGATTCATTGTCATGCCCATCGAAGGCCAGAAGAATAGTCCTACTTCGTTGGGCAAGCGAGACGCTCACCGTTTCGGTGACAATGACCTCGGCTGCCTTCCCTGGCATGTTTACGCTCCATTGAAATTGGTGAAAGAGTTCACTCGTACGGATCATCAACCCCGTCATGCTTCGGATGCGAGTACAGGGAATTCGAATCGGTCGCGAGTCATAAAATTAGCGGAGATGCTCTACGCAACCTTAAGCCACTCCCGAATCCACGTGAATGTATCGACTTACCAATCGCTGTGGCTGGCGAAATCAGCAAGCTCCGCAACACTTCGTTCCTGGATCTACTCTCGCGCGGAAGGAGACAGCCTCTCGCTATTGCCAGCGACTTTCCGCCAATAGTATCCCATCTGGAAGGTCACGTTATCCGAGACGCTGATTTTGTAAACTTCGTCACTTCGCTTGTTGCATTTCCCTATAGCTTCTTTGCCTGGACTGGTAAGCAATGTGAGCATTTCATCCGAGATCGCCAAGGAAAACTTGAGCCAGCTCCGTGGGGAACGGAACCACTCTGGAAACTAAAACAATTGCTCTGCAATGAATCTGCGTCATCGATGGCCTCTGAAACGGATGGGAAAATTCTTTCGATCCGTTTCGTAGTAAACGCCAAAACCGCAACTGCCCAGAACGCTACTGTGGGGCTTGCACTATCCCATTACCGATATCTTCAAACGAGCCGCCTGAGATAAAACGGGCTGAGGCAAGAGTCTTCGCCGCGAGATTCTCGCTTGTTAGCCGCCCAACAAGTGCTAGTTGTTGTTGTGCCCACAACGCAGCACAGCCCGCGACGTGTGGCGTGGCCATACTTGTACCACTGATCGTGCGCAGAACGTCATTGCCGCCGATCCACGCGGAAGTCACGCTGACGCCAGGACCACTAAGGTTGCATTCTGTGTTTGAGAATCTCGCGACGCTCAGGTTTCCCGCGGCAGATTGTTGCAAGGCACCAACGGAAATCAGTCCATCACCTGCGGCCGGAGGGGCCACCGCAATCTCGAACTGAGGTCGATTGCTCTCGTTCCCAGACGCCGCAACGACAATCGTGGCTTGACTGAACGCGTCCGACCTGGCGAGTAAATCTGAAAGGCTGCTGAACAGGTTGACGTTGGCACGATATTGCTCAAGGGCGATAGATGTAGCGGGTTCAATTTCCAACCCTTGGACATCCGTCAGGAATCTAACGAAACCCGGGAAATCAATCCCGAGCGACATCGAAATTACGTTTGCGCCTTCTTCGTAGGCCCAGTTGATCGCGCTTGCAAGATCAGCGGAAGAACCTCCACCCGGTCCCAGTACCTTTCCGATCAATGCCCTGGTCACGCCACGTGCAACGCCGATTCTCAGTCCGTTGACGTCTCGACCGAATATCGTTCCGGCGCAGTGTGTGCCATGCCCATTCTCGTCATCGTCCCCTCCCTGCGTGAAATTGCGCCGTTCCAGCGCGACACCTTGAAAGGCAACATGCTTGGGGTTAATCCCTGTATCCAGCACAGCAACAACCACTCCGGAACCGTCAAACTGGCTCGTCGGGGCGCCGACAGCTTCGACACCCCAGGTGCTACCCGCAGAAGGCGTTGGTTCCGCTGGCCCAATGGGCTCGATCAGTTTAAGCGGCATCGGATCCGCAACTGCAACCACCTCTGGATCGCGTCTCGCATCCACAACCTCCTCCGTCGTCAGGTCAGGCTGTTCCAGCCCTACTTCGACGAGCCCGGGCAACGCCGATGCCGTTGGACCGAATGATGCGCTGGTAACGTGTGAACGACGGAACGAGTGCTTTTGTCGCAGTACAATTCGTTTTTGAGGAGAGTTGGCCATACGTGATTTCCTTTAACTGGCTGAAGTTCTGAACTATGAGTCAAACGCACGAATTAGAAAAGAATCTCGATGTTGATTTTCCGCTGGGCCGCGGCCACGTTATCGCCTTAGTGCTGCTGCGTTTTATCCTGGCGCGCGAAACAAGTGACGCCGACCGCCAAACCGCAAAATTAAAACCCTCAATGGCTCGTCTGCCATGCATGGCCCGGTCTAGCGAGAAGAAGGCTGGGAATTGCTTAAATGAAGCCCTGCCGAAACTCGCTCTGTCACTCGGCAGCGAGCCCAGTGAGATCGATGCCTGACTCCGTCAGCGTTTTAATGGCAGACTTAAATCCGACGGGACGCCCTCGACTTGATGAAATCAAGTGATTGCGGTGAAAGTCAAAGAAATGGTTCAGGCCAAAGATCCCGACGAGCCGCCAAACGACTGTATCCCCGTCGTTTAAAGCCACGCCAAACGGCGGCTGGTCGGAGTTGACTACTGGCGCGATCCCTCGCTCTCCGGACGGACCGAAGCGGGAGCGAAGCTGGTTGCCGGCATCGAAAATGTAATACTGCCACGCATGCAGTCCCGGGACGCGACCCGGATTTACAATCCGGTTAGCCGGGTCAGTCACATCGTCGGTGAACGAGTAAAGCCCTTGCGGCCTGCGTTTCGGAAACGCCGAAGACAGGTTTTCTTGTCGTGACTCGGGATTACTCCTGTCGTCATACTCGACCGCAATGGTCTCGATGAACTCTCCGCTGAAATCGAGCCGGAAGTCGAGCACGCCCCCGTTCGGAGCACGCGATCCTCTAGCGGCATTGAGCAAATCGAGGACCGTGGTTATCCCCGAGGGCTCGACTGGGATACGATAGTAAAAGCCGGTAATGTCTAGGTTGATCATTGTCTTGCACGTGCAGTGGATAGTGAGTGAGTGGGGCTACGTGGTCGAAGACGCTCACATTCCCATAGAGTGGGAAAGAAAATTTTGAAAATCATTCATTGCGAATTGAACGACGGCCCCAGCTAACTTTCGGGCATATTTCCACTATTTCCGTTTTTCCTTCCCACTTCTCACGCTCACACGCATCTACAACAGTGTCCCACATGAAAGGCTGCTGGAGAACGCTCGTTGAACGAGCGAAGTCCGGCTCGGACTCCGCGATTGAGGAACTCATCGTGCGTTACAAAGACGTCGTCATTCACGCGACTTCGGGGATCTATCCGCCTCCGCACTTGAGTCGCCGCGATCTCACCCAAGAAATCTGGATTCGCGTCGTGCTTAAGTTGCATCAATTCAAACATCTTCAATCGCCTACCGATGCAGCGTTCAGGCAGTGGTTGCGTACAACGGCTCGACGCGTATCGCTCGCGATTGTTCGGATAAAGAATGTGTCTTGTGACGCCAATATCGATGCGGGGTGTCTTCCCGGTGACCCTGAATCGCCTAGTTCTCGATTGAAGCGAATTGAAATGCAGCAAATCGTTGCTGATGCACTCTTGGAGCTCGATGACCCCATTCATTTTGACGTGATCTGGATGCGTCATGTCGACTGCATGACGCTCAACGAAGTTGCAGCCAAGTGCTCCCTATCAGTGCATCAAGTCCGGCATGTACTGAAAGTCGAAGGGGCAAAACTAAAGCGCAGACTAGACGGACTGTTGTAAGACGCGATGCACTGCTCATCACGAAGTGGACTAGCCAGACCTCTCGAGGCATTCAATGGGTTTTTATACAATCACAAACGTAGGCAACGCGCGTCTCAACGACAATTCGACCGGTGTTTCCCTTACAAAGTGGGGTTCACAGAGTCAAACAACGATTGCCTCGAAACCGAGCAATGATCTGCTCAACGGATGTTGGATGCGGGAAGTGGCATACCATCGGAAGACGGGGCTCCCGCTCTTCGTTGCAACCGACAACCGTGGACAAGTTCAAAACTTCGAACGAGCGGACACAGATTGTATCGAATCGTTTCAAGTCATCGCGGATGGCGAGGTGCAACTCAAACTTTTGTATTCACAGGCAGTCCACAAGTGGTCCGGTATCAGCGAACGAAAGCTAAATGATGTCAAACGCTGGACGGATACTGGGCGACACGTTTTGATCGCTTCCACATATCCAGATTTCGAGGTGCTGCAGGCCGAAGAGTCGGATGAGCTGAGCGAATGCCCTAACTGGGGTGAATGCCGGGTAATCTGTCAGGAGAATGGTGAGTACACTCCTGTCGAGGATGCTCGATCGATCTTTGACACGATCTTTGGCTATTCCTGTGCGGGCCCAAGCGAATGTACCGAGACTCAAATCAACTGCATTCCATTCGACGCTTTGCTGGGATGCGCTGCTCGGGCACATGAAATATGTCGACTTCTTTGCCTGGACGGGATTCAGGCAAAGAAGTTGTTCGTCGACGAAGTCCAATCCGATCGGTTCTGCTGGAGTTTCCACGTCGCACCCGTTATTCAACTAAAGAACGGGAGCACGAGAGTGATCGACCCAGTTGTGAGTCCAGACGGGCCCGTCTCAATTGGAGAATGGAAATACTTGATGGATTACACAGGGGCCCACTACGTACGTCGTGCCACTAGATACATTCGGAATGGCTTTGAAATTCAGGATCAAGCATGTTGCACGACATGGCGAACGCTCAGCGCAATCGCCGCCAAACAAGAGAAGCATCGACTCCTGGAGACGATTACCTAGAGGCCCTCCGACTACAACCGATTTAACTACCCTGGTCGAGAACGATAATGCCCGCGAACTACGCTGAATTTCTAAAGTGCCCTCAAACACTCTGGGCTGTCTTACAGTTTGGAGAAAGAGAGAAGAGCGAAGAGTTTCCTGATGTGATTGTTGCAAATCGCCAATACGGCAAACTGCGCTATGAAGATTCCGAACCGGAAACATCTGACGGCGAGGTCGTTCGACGAATCAACTCCGAAGAGGCAACATGGGTGTTGGTCCAGGTCAACAGCGAGGGCGAACTATCGCTATCAACCCGACCTCCAACGATTGAGGAACCCAAGCCGATTCCACGCCGCGAGCCACCGCCGGTTTGTTTCGGTCCATGCGCCCCATTCCAACGTGCGTGCCCGTCTGGCAGCCCCACGTGTCCCCAACCCGACAGCGAATTGATATGTCAATAGGAAGGCTGGTCTTGGAATGAGTAATGGTGGGGCAGAACGTGAAGATCGCATCGAGAGGCTTATTGATTTATTCCTGAACGAGCTTCGGGAAGGTCGGAGTGCGTCTGCTGACGAACTCGCAAAACAGCACCCGGAGCTTTCCCCTGAACTCGGGGAACGATTAAGACTGGCTGATGCGGTGGCGGGCGTCTTCTGCATTGCGAAAGACGCTCCCACAACACTACACGATGCAGATGCAGAAAAGCTGCGATGTCCTCACTGCGGAAACCGCGTGCGGTTGGTTCCCAGCGGATCGGACTTATTTTGTCAAAGTTGCGGTAGTAGTTTTAATTTTGAGACGGCAACCTCTTCGAAAGCAATCACCGATTCGCTGCTTGAACGATTTGCACTGATCGATCGGATCGGGCATGGCGCATTCGGTGTCGTGTACCGAGCAAGGGACAAAGAACTGGATCGCGAAGTTGCGGTAAAGGTCCCTCGTTTCGGCAATTTCGATTCTGCATCCGAGGCCACGCGGTTTCTCAAGGAAGCACGGAACGCGGCTCGTCTCCGACATCCGCGGATCGTTAGGGTTTATGACTTTGGTAACGCCGACCTGCCATTCATTGTCTCGGAGTTCATTGAGGGAAACACACTGCAAGAGTACGTGGGAGCCAATCGATTGAGTTTCCTAGAGATTGCAAATGTTCTCATCAATGTTGCAGACGCGCTTCACTACGCCCATTCCCAAGGGATTGTTCACCGAGATGTCAAGCCGAGCAACATTTTGATGGATACATCAAGGCAACCGTACGTTGCCGACTTCGGACTGGCACTTGATGTTGATGGAACTGTAACGGTGACGCGCGATGGGGAGCTCATTGGCACACCAGTCTACATGGCACCTGAACAAGTGAATCTCGAAGAAGCAGACGCGAGGAGTGATGTCTACGGTCTGGGCGCCGTGATGTACCGCACGTTGACCGACGCACTCCCTTTTCAAGGGAGCCAACGAATGGTGCTTGACCAAGTGCTGAACGAAGACCCGAAGCCACCGCGCAGGATAAATGAACTTATTCCTGCGGACTTAGAAACGATCACCCTTCGTGCGATGGCCAAGGAGCCAGAACATCGATTCGACTCGGCGAAGGATTTTGCCGACGAACTTCGCCGGTGGGTCAACGATGAAACCATTCTTTCGCGGCCAGCAACGGCATTCGAGAAAACGCTGAAGTGGTGCCGGAGACATCCCCGGGTCGCCGGCACGATAGGCCTATTCGCAATGCTCACACTTGCCGTCGTCGCCATCCTATCGCTTTGGGCGCTTCGAGAAGCGACTCTTGCCCGTTCTTCGTTGGCGGCTCGAGCGGACGCGCTCATTCAACAAGGAATGGTAGCCAACAAGTCTTGTGTCGGCGCCGGACTCCCGCACCTTGCCGAAGCACTGAAAATCCAAGAAGCTCTGGGCGATGATGACGCCGCACGTGCGAATCGAATGAGGCTACGTCATGCGATGGACGCCATTCCTCGATTGTCTACTTTCACTGCGTTCGAGCATCAAATCGACGACTTGGTCTTTACTTCCGATAACCGGCTCATTGTCGCAAGCGGCCTAGAAGTGCGGGTGATCCGCATCGATGACTGGAGCATCGAGTCCCGCCTGGAGTTACGGTGCCGTTCCAGTGACGTTCAGGTCAACACTGCGGGAGATCGCCTTGTCGCACGCCCTCACGCGTCGGGAAACACAGGCGTGAGAGATGCGGCTGCGTCGGAAAGCGAGTTGGCGGAACTCTGGGATCTTACCAATGGTAAAAGGGTCAGTTTCCTCACCCACAGCGAGCAAGTCACAGCGGTCTCGTTCTCGCCGTCGCAACCATCCGTTGTCACAACGGGACTGGATGGGTATGCGAGAGTCTGGAGATCGGACTCTGGCGTTTTGGAAAAGACGCTCCCCCAGCCTGGTCGGTTTGTGTCAAATACTTGGTTCTATCCAAGCGGCGAATTCGCACTGATCCAGTCTGTTGTTCCTGCATCGACGATGGCTGACGTTCAACCCACGGTACTGAGACTCTATCGAACTGACACTTGGGAGGTCGTGGAGGAATGGCGTGAAGGTGGCTATATACGCGATGTGCTTTTTAGCAACGGCTTCTTTGCGGTTACCGAATCCGGCGAAATACGTCAATTCAAAAGAGGTCAGAAACCGAAGTTACTTTCAAGCAAAGCACCTAATCGCGTTCGCGTCGCAAGACTGGCATCCGATGAAACTGCCGTCATCAAGAGTGTTGGTCGAACCACGACTTGGCTCCTTCCGAGTGTTGCGTCTCGCAACCGAAAGGAGACTCTCGATTCGCTGACCGATCATGCATTTGATCTTTCGCCAGATGGGACGTTTTACGCGACGGTTGGTACCTCAGGGGCAATCGCTTTGCGCTGGACCGACAATGAACAGAGTATTTTTTTGGATCTTCCGCAACCACGAATGGCAACGGTTGTCAGGATTTGTCCACAGAATCGACTAGTTGCAATCGGAGGCGTGGATGGCGGTGTCCGCGTGTGGGATTTGGCCAAGAGTTCCTCTCTACGGAAACTACTTTTTTCGGGGGATGTCGCCTCACGTCCAATGTTTTCACCAACTGGCAGTTCAATGGCTGCCCAGGTCGATGGCCGCGTACATGTTTGGCAGCTAGACAACACCAATGGTGGTATTACTCTTGACTGGAATGCCAGGTCGAGCCGCAGCGTGTATAGCGGTGACGGTTCAAGCATCGCAACGCTCGTCAACGACAGCAGAATCAACATCCTGGATGCTGAAAGCGGTCAACTCACACAGTCGCAGCCTTATCACAATAGCGTGACTTGCCTGGGCTTCGCCACCACCAACAAGACGACGCTTGCGGTGGGCCTGTCAACTGGGGAACTCTCGCTCCTCGATACGGCCAGCAGAACCCAAGTCATAGTCGACGCCCATCGTCAACCAGTCACTGCCGTCGAGTTTCATCCGCATCAGCCGCTGATTGCAAGTGCGTCTCAGGATGGGTCGATTCGAATCGTAGATCAACGTGGAAGTGTTTTCTCCGCTGAAATGAGAGACCCCGCATCTGTTCAGTATTTGGAATTCTCTGTAGATGGCCAAAAACTTATATCCGTTTCAATGCCCTGGGTTACGGTTTGGAATTGGCAAGAGGGCGTGATGCTCTACCGACATCGGAAGCTTATTCGGAACTGTAACGCTCTCCTCGCCTCCCGAGATGGGATCGAATTGATTGCGCCCACGCGAGACGATGTGATAGGGAGTATTCGACTTGATGGCACGTCAGATGTGAAGACGATCCCAGCTCGTCAGCCGAGGTGGATCCGGATGCAACCTGGGGGTGATGTTTTGCTGGTCGCGGGAGGAGAATCGCCAGCAGTCTACCTGACCTTTTGGAATCGCCGCGAGTTTATCGAAGCGGCTCCGGGCTATCGATTCTCCGCTCCAATAGACATGGCGTTCTCTCCTGACGGCAGCAGAATTTTAGTGACATGTACCAATGGAGATGTCGAACTGTTGACGATCGGGACGACGGATTGGAACGGAGATGCCCTCGCTCAATTCGCTTCCCTTATTTCGCAGCAGTCATACCGAAGAGGGAAATTGATCCAGGGTCTCTCCGCAGAACGCACAGAGTCGCTGTTCAACAACTGGAGAACAGCATTTCCGACTGCATTTGTCTCGGATCAACGTCAATGGGATTCGCGTCGTGAGCGCCACAGGCTTGCAATCGCAACGCAAGATGATCTTTAGCCCTGTCTGCAAGCTCACTGCTTTTGGAAGTGTTCGTCAAGTTGCGCACATTTGATTTCCAGCCTGACCCTGGAACTTCCGTTCCTTGGCCACATCCAACGATTCAGGTCTTCCCACTGATTCCGTGTTGTCACAACTCGCTGGTCGCCACCATTCTCTTTCGGGATACGCCGCAAATCAAAAGTATCACACGACAACGAACGCAACTAGTGCCGCGGGAACGAATCAGTGTGGCTTGAAGGTCAGTGCCTTCGCACTTTGAAAACTCTCATTCGCAAGCCAAGACTTTGCCGGTGTATGTCCAATTATAAGGATGTGCCAGTGTGGTGTTGTAGTATTCAATGAATGAGAGAATGGCGTCTTCCAAAGAGTCCAGGCTCGCGAAGTTCATCCAACG
>JBCBOT010000228.1:0-13296 GCA_039821165.1 Planctomycetota bacterium
CCACATCCTGTCGATCATGCCAAACACTCGGCTGACATCGACGAAAGAGGGAGTCGGACGCGGGTCCATCGACCCTAATCCCCAGCCGTCTTGGGGTGCCGCTACAATCGCGTCGAATGACTTGTCTCGGAGGTTTCCATGCGATCGTTTTTCGTTGCTATCTTGCTCTTCGCACTCGCTTTCCATCACGCGGCTGCCAATGACACCGTCAACTTTGGCATCTATCAGAATTGCCCGGTGCTGCAAAACGAATCGACTCGAGTCGTGCTTTGTCCGCAAGCGGGAGGTCGCGTCCTCGCCTATGAATTGAACGGAACCAACGCGTTGTTCGTGTCGCCATACGAACGTGACGGGAGTGAACCAGACCGATGGAAGGGTAAACTCTCGGCAGGCCGATTTGATATCGGACCTGAACGGATCGCCCCCAAGCGGGAATCGTTTCGCGGTCAATGGAGCACGGAGTACCTCGGTCCACGCTCGGTGCGTTTGATTGGACCACGCGAAGCCGCGACGGGGGTTCAGTTGAAACGGGACTTCAGCCTCGACGCCGACTCATCCCGTTTATTTTGCACACAACACATCGAAAACATCTCGGACCAGCGAGTCCAGTATTGCCACTGGAGCCGAACGTTTGGCAACCAAGCCGGCATCGTATTGATCCCGCTCGATGGCTTTCCGCGTTTCAAAAACCGGTACGTCCGTTTTGATGGCGGTGCGTTGAACTTGGCCCCCAAGGACGACAACATCCGCATCCGTGACGGCTTTCTCGAGATCATCGGTCCGCCTTCGTCACCGAAACTTGGGATGGACAGTTATGCCGGTTGGTTCGCGCACCAACAACCAACCGGATTGCTCTTCATCAAGCAGTTCCCCACCTATCCCGATCGTCTGTACTGCGAAGCCGGTGCGATCACGATCTCGACCTGGACACCCGCCGAGGGTTGGACCTGCGAGTTGGAACCGATTGGTCCCGCCGAGTCACTCGCTCCAGGCGAATCGTCATCCTTCACCGAAGTATGGTCGCTTCACGAGAATCCTTGGCCCGAAAGCAAACCGTTTGATCTCGATCGACTCCGGGCGATCCACAATGCCTTGCCCGAAACGGAATTCGAAGGCCCTCAACCTTAGTGATCGGTACCTACGAAGCCGCTGCCTCTTCGGCGTCCGCTTCGTCGAGACCACCGAGTTCGACTTCACCGCCAATGGCTTGGGCGAGCCTGCCGAGCATGGCGAAGTAAAGAAACACGACGGCGATTGTAAGCGAGACACCGATCGCGACCCCGGCCGGCCCGAGCGTGGCGAACATAAAATAGCACATCAAGAACCCAAAGATCATGCCCGACGAAAAGTAGAACGTGCCCCAGTCTTCTTGGCATCGCGTCACGCTCTTGGTGACATCCGGAGAAAACAATCCGGTGATGCTTTGCAGATCCATCATGCTCAGGAGCAAAAATGGAAAGAGCGTGTAGACCCCGAAAATGACAAACGCGATCGAGATCGCGGCGGTACCGCCGACGACCTTCGAGAGCGCAAACGTGGGTCCGACCGAAATCGCCGTCGCCACGAAAACCATCCCGAGCGAATCGAACCAGGATGTCGGGTCGGCGGTCGGCCATTCCTCGACGGTATCGTGATCGTTCGCCACGGATTGCAAGATGGCGAAACCGCAACTGACCGTGAGGACCGTCCCGATCAACGTCAGCGGGACCATGCCGAGGATGAACGCCGGATGCCACGCAATGAACGCCGCCGGAACGGCGAGCAAGCATGTGAGCACAAGGAAGTGAAAAAGGACGCCGAGATCGAGAAAGATTCCGAAGACGGTGCGCAACCAGCCGCGGACGTCAGGCACTTCGTATGCGGGCTTGATCACCTCTTCGTCGGGATCCTTGGCCGCCTCCTGCAGCAACTCGTCCGCGCTCTTCTTGAACGGATCCGGTGGCCGATTGTCATCCGCTTGGGTGAACTGATACGTCGCGGCCTCAGGTTGCTTCCCGACAGGCTTCTTTGATTTCCGAGGCGGTTTGGGAACACGCACATCGCTCAAGCAATCCGAGCAGCGGATCGTGCCGCCGGACTGGTGCGCTTTGGCATAGAGCATCGTCTCGCAGACCGGACACCGGACCCGAAACGATTCTTCCACGTCCGAGTAATCGGCTTGGTTCGGGGTGGGTGTCGTTGTGGCCGGAGATGATGATGTTGCCGGCGACTGCGGCTGCGGTTGACCTCCCATGTCGAGCGACGGCAGGTTGGCAAACAGGTTGTCATCGACGAGGCCGAACGTCGAGTCCGCCGATGTGGTCGGGGCCGGCGCCAATGAAAGGGTGTCGTCGGAAACAAGCTCAACGTCGTCCGTCGGCTCGTCATCGAGTTTCAACGGAGGCAGTGGGTCTGCGGGTTTCTGTTTTGGGGTAGGAACCGGTGCAGGGGTCGCAACCGGCGTAGCCGCGGCAGCCGTGGGGCCTTCGTCGAGCGAGAGCCAGTCCTCGTCTTCGCTCGTCGCCGATGCACCGCCGGTCACCAAGGCAGGTGCGATGAACTGTTGCAAACAACTCGGGCATTGCAGTCGCTGTCCGCCCTGATTGGGACCGACCGAAACCGCCGAGTTGCATTTGGGGCAGCGAACGATTTGGGACATGAAGCGACTACGGGCGAGCGAAAGCGAATAAAAGCCTCTGCCCTCTATTATTCACGCCGTCGCGCCCGCTTCCAATGCCCGGATTTCACGAACGCCGAACTCCGTCTCGTCCGCGTTTGAGCGAATCGCTAGCGCTGGAGGATCAAATCGGTGAGGCTGGAAAGGCCCGTCGACTGGCGTTTTGTCACGTGTAGGCGGTCGCCGGGCTGCAGCGCGTAGTCCGTCGACGGGTCGATCGTGCCATCTTCGCGGAAGGAAACCACCATTCGGATGCCCTGGATCGAATCGGGAGCGGGCCGATACAGGGTTGCCCGCAGCGAGGAGCCCAGTCTTTTGGTCAGCCCGGTTTGTGTGAGCAACTCACTGACAAACGCGCTCTTGGGCATGCCCGGCGATTGTTCGTCGGACGGCAGCGGCAGCACGCGGATCGGCGAGGAGTCATCTTGAACCTGAAGCACGATGGAATTTTGAGCTTTGGCCTGCCGAACTCGCTGATACGCTTCCATCGTCATCGACTCCATGCCATCGGGCATCAGCGGGGTCGGTGTCCCGTTGGCAAAAACCATTTGTGGCTTCGATTTGCGTTTCAGCAACCCAGGCGACAGTAGGTCGGCGCTCGACATGGAGGGCAGACTGCCGCAACCTGTCGAGAAAACGAGACAAACCAACGCAACGAATGACAGGCGGCTGGCGAGGACGAATTTGGCTTTCATCGGGGCGATCCGTGGACCGAGTGGGAGGCTTAGTGAGAGTTTTCGGCCGGCCAGTGCGGGAACTTGAATTTTTTGGGTCGATTCGCTCAAGACTTTCTGTTCAAAGGCTCCCCCCCGCACCAGGAGCTTTCCTTCTTTCGTGATTTTCGGCTCGGGGCTATAGTCCAGAAGTCGCGTCGCTTCGGTCGTGAAACGGACCCCGTGGAACAGTCGATCAAGGTTCGTTGTCGACAGAATCGACGATGGCAAGTTCTGGAGAGGTTTTTCCATGTCCATCCATTTGGCGTCAGCAGCGTAAATCACATGCCACTTTCCTCAGAAGACGTTTCTAAGCTCGCCCTTCTCGCGCGACTCGACTTGTCAGAGGAAGAGGCAAATCAGCTAGCGCCGCAGTTGGAGAGCATTCTCGGATTCGTCGCCAAGCTATCGGAGCTTGACACCGAAGACGTGGAACCGATGACCACCGCTTTGGACGTCGATAATCGATGGCGTGAAGACTCTCTAGCGAAAAGCCTCGATCGGGAACAAGCTCTGGCGAACGCCCCCTCAGCGGACGAAGAGTGCTTTCGCGTTCCTCCCGTTCTCTAGTTGCGTCTCTTCCGAGTCAGGATCCTCGCTGGCGTTGGGCTTCATAAAGGAGCACCGCAGCAGACACCGAAGCATTGAGACTGTCGGCGCGACCTCGCATGGGAAGATGGATTCCCGTCACGGAAAGCTCGTCGTCACTCTCCCAGCGGTCTTCCAAGCCTCGTGCTTCGCTGCCGATCACGAAAGCCGTCGGCCCGACAAATTTGGACTCCCAGATTGGGCGAGACGATTCCACACGGGCCGCGTAGACATGCACGCCCCGCGCCGCCAACCAAGTTCGTGCTTGCGATTCTTCGGCCACCGCCGAGGGGACCGAAAAAACCGTCCCAAGACTGCTGCGGATGGCATTGGGATTGAAGCGATCGCAATGGGCGGGCGTCAGCAAAACCGCGTCCGCACCAGCGGCATCGGCGCAGCGAAATGCGGCGCCAACGTTGCCAGGCTTCTCAATTCCATCGAGGACCAGGATCAGTGCGTCTCCAGGTGGCGAAAGCTCATCGAGACTCCAGGAGGGCGTTTGGAACTCCGCCACGACACCACGCGCAGACTGTCCGTAGCCGATTTTTTCCATCACGGCCGGACTGACATAGCGGACAGCATCCCCGCCCCGCCTGAGAACTGCCTCTCGGTCGTCGTCAACGTCGTCTTCGGTCGTGTAAACGCCGAGCGGAACGAGCCCCGATTCGAGAGCCCGCTGCGTCTCTCGCCAGCCATCCACCAAGACGCGGCCCTCGCGTCGCCGGGCTCGGTTGTCCCGCATCCTTACCAGGTGCCGGACGGTCGGATTGGAGAGGCTGGTGAGGATCATCGAGAGATGTCGAATCGTCGACCGGTGGGCGTTGCGGGCAAGTGAAGATACCATCGTGCCGTGAAAGCGGCAGTGCCGGTCTCATCCACGAGGAACATCATGAGCAGTGATGCCGGCGGTTTGCGATGCGAGCCGGTTCAGAGTCGAAGCGATCAGCGAGCATTTCTCAAACTCGAGAAAGAACTCTACAAGGGAGATCCGAATTGGGTTTGCCCTCTTTGGAGTGAGCGCAAACAACTCTGCGGTTTCGGTTCACACCCATTCTATCGGGAGGCCGAATCCCAAGCGTTCTTGGCGCGTCGTGGCAACCGCGTCGTCGGTCGAGTCGTGGCGATTGTCAATCACGCCCACAACCGGTATCACGATGATCAACTCGGTTTCTTTGGTTTCTTCGAAGCCGTCGATGACCAAGAGGTTGCGTTTCAGTTGTTCGACGCAGCTGGAGAGTGGCTCCGAAACAAGGGGATGACGACCGTTCGAGGCCCCGTCAATCCGAGCTTGAATTACGAAGTCGGCTTGCTGGTCTCCGGTTTTGACACTCCGCCGACATTTCTCATTTCTTACAACAAAGACTACTACGATCGGTTGATCGAGGGCGCTGGATTTGAGAAGAGCCAGGACGTGTTCTGCTATGACGCGCACATGGACGACCTGGACGACCTCGACCCAAAACTCAAGTTCGTCATCGATGAAGCCACCAAGCGGTTCGACGTCAAATGCAGACCGATCCAACGGAAGAACTTTGTCGCCGACGTTCAGGTCTTTCTCCGGATCTACAACCAATCGCTCCAACGGACCTGGGGCTATGTTCCGATGAGCGACGAGGAAGTCGTGCATCAAGCCAAACAGCTCCGTCATCTGATCGTGCCGGAATTGACCAGCATCGCGGAGATCGATGGCAAACCCGTCGGTGCGGGTTTCGGACTCCTCGATTTCAATCAAATCCTGATCGGAATGAACGGTAATCTGTTTCCGTTCGGTTGGCTGAAATTGTTGATGGGCAAAAAGAAGATCGATCGGCTGCGATTGGTCAGCACCAACGTCATGCCCGAGTATCAAAAGTGGGGGCTGGGGTTGGTCACCCTCGCGCGAATCTTGCCCGATGCCATCGATTACGGAATCGAGATCGGCGAATTCTCGTGGGTGCTGGAAAGCAACTCGCTGTCCCGCGGCACGATCGAACGCGGCGGAGCCCGTAAAACCAAAACGCAGCGGATCTACGACAAACCGCTCTAGCGCTGAGACTTTCGGTCGCGACCGGGCGTCCCTATACTCTCGCCACGATCGTTCCCGCACCGCCTCGTTCCTGAACCGCCTGTATGACTCGTCCCGCCGTGATCACCGGAGTCGGCGTGGTGAGCGCGATCGGAGTCGGACAACAGGCCTTTTTTGAGGCACTGTTACGCGGCGAAAGCGGCGTCCGCTGGCTCGCAGATCGAGTCGACGGTGACTTGGCGCCGAGCGTCGGCGATTCAGACCCGGGTTGGATCGGCGCCCCGATTCTTGACTTCCAACCGAAGCAGCACGTCAAACCGCGGAAGGCGTTGAAGGTGATGTCACGCGAAGTCCAAATGGGGTTCGCTTCGGCGCACTTAGCACTGGATCACGCGGGTTTGGGCGATGACATCCCAGCGACCGACGACGGCACGGTCAAGCCAGACCGATTGGGCACCGTCTACGGCGGCGAGATCTACTTCAGCCCACCACTCGAATTGAAAGACGCCATCGCGGCTTCGGTTGATGAGCGTGGCGAGTTCGCGCCGGGACGATTCGGAACGGTCGCCCGCCAGGAAGTCATGCCGCTCTGGATGCTCAAGTACCTCCCGAACATGCCGGCGTGCCAAGTCGGGATCTCAGTCAACTCGCGCGGTCCGAACAACTCGTTGATCGTCGGGGATGTGTCCGGACCGGCTTCATTGATCGAAGGCATCTCGTACCTGACACGGGATCTTGCCGACGTCGTCGTCGTGGGTGCAACGGGAACACGAATCGCTGGGGCGCGATTGTCCTACCGACTGGACTCTCCTGTCCCCGACTGGCCAGCCGAAGACGTCGCCAACTGCTCGCGTCCCAATGATCCCGAAGCGCCCGGTGTCGTCGGCGGCGAAGGATCGGCGGCCTTGGTGATCGAATCGGAATCGTTTGCGGAACGTCGCGGTGCGAAGGTTCTCGCGCGCGTCCTCGGGACCTGTTCGCGTTTCATCCCAACGAACGCCATGAAGACCAATCAACGGTCGGCAGACCTCAATCCACAACACAGCCGCGGTGCTCGTGCGGCGATCGAATCCGCGATCCACGGTGTGTTGCGATCCGCAGAGATCAATGCGGAAGACATCGGACTCGTGATTTCGCACGCGGTCGGCGATCGTTCCGCCGATGCCGCCGAAGACGCGGCGGTGAAGGCCGCCGGCGTGCACTGCCCGGTCACGGCAATCGCTGGATCGATCGGGCACACCGGCGCCGCCTCAGGAATGCTCGAACTCGCAACCGCCGTGCTCGCGATGGAGAACGGAAACGTTCCCCCGACTCGGAACACCTCGCAGCAGTCGACACCACTCAGCGCACCTTACGTGCTATGCCTTTCTCACAACACGCACGGAAATGCGGTGGCGGTGTTGCTCGGTCGCTGAAACGACACGGATTGATTGCGGCCGAAACGGCGATCCTGCTCCTCGGTGTGAGCAATCAAACGCGGTGTGAGCAATCAAACCTCGACTTCGACAATCACTCCTCGCGGACCTGCGTTGAGCACGGTCGACTCGCCGAGTTGAACCTGCTTCTCCCAATCGCCGTGGATGTGCCCGCAGACAACCAATTTCGGTTTCTTGGCGAGCACGCAGTCACGGATCGCGCGACTGCCACGGACTCTTCCGCTTGAATCGTGGTCCACGGTTTCCAGCGGCGGTGAGTGGACGACCAGGACACCGCCTTCGGGGCAATCGTTCAGCATCTCGGTCGCCTGGTCTTCGTCAAAGTCATAGGACCAATCGCCGAAGGGGGTGACGGGGATGCCGCCGCCGACACCCCAAAACGCAACGCCCTCGACTTCGCATCCGGTGCCGTGCAACACGGTCGCCGATTTCCAACTCGCGGCCGCGTCACGCAGCTCGCCGGTCGTCTCGCCATTACCGGGCACGAGGATGCTGGGCTTTTGCACTTCTCGCAAAATATCGAGTGTGTCGGCGAGCCCCTGATGAACGGTTGCGAAATCACCCGCGCCGATCAACACATCAACGTCGTTCGATTTTTCGACCAAACCGCGTGCGGCTTCCTGGTCTCGGTGTAGGTCGCTGAAACAAAGGATTCGCACTAGTTGTCTCCAATCGCAACGAGATATTCCTGACGTTTTCGGCCCTCCCGAACTCCCGTGCGAATATACAGCCGATCCTCGATCGCTACCGGCGATGCGAAGATCGAGTCGCCTGTCTTGATCGATTCAATCAACTCGAATCGGTCAGGTGAAGCCGCGAGTACGAACACCTCACCCCGTTCGGACGCGACGACAATGCGATCACCAACCAACAAAGGGGAAGCACTGATTCCGCCCCCGAACAGTCGCTTCTTCCACATTTCTTTTCCATCTTGAAGACGCCAGCAGTAAGCGACACCACTATCACCCACGGCAAAAACGTGGTTCTTGATTGCGAGCAGCGATTGCTCATAACACATCACGTCGTTGCTCCACTGCAGCCGTGCCCGTGAGTCGGCGGTAACGCACCAAGTCCCCGGCTGTGGATTTCCACCGCTGACCACGACGTGACGATTGTCCCAAACGGCGGTGCCGCAGATGGCCTCCGTTGAGGCGGCGACTTGCCAAAGTTGTCGTCCCGTTGCCGGATCGTAACTCGTCACGGTGTCCGCACCGGCGAGGAGCAGTTGCCGCATCCCTGCGATCTCCGCGATCACGGGCGAAGCAAAGTTGAGGTTGCTCGGACGATCGACTTTCCACACCCGCTTGCCGGTTCGCCGATCCAGTGCGTAGATGCCGCTCTCCGGCCCATCATATTCCGCAGCCACGATGACGAGATCGTTGTCGATGAGTGGACTGGCACCGTATCCGAATCGGAAACTCGAAGGCTTGAAGTCGCACACCGGTTTGGTCCAACGGATTCTTCCATCGGTGGACATCGCGGTGAGAGAAATCGTGTCGTTGGTGTAGAAGGACGCGAACAATGTCTCCCCGTCGTAGACGAGCGTAGGTGACGCGTGGGAGTTGTTGGGGTGAATACGTGGCGGCAACGAGTCTCGATGGACCACCCATTCACCAAGGATGCCTCCCGAAGCAGCGTCGATCCCGAGGACCGATTGAGTGCCAGCTTGAGAATCGGCCGTCGTGAGGAAGATCCCTTGATCGGTCACGACGGGTGTCGAGTGCCCGCGCCCAGGTATCGGTGTCATCCACGCCACATTCTCTCCCGTCTCCAAATTCCAAGCCCGTGGGATTCGGGCCTCCGCAGCCGCGTGGTTGTCGCCGTTGGGTCCTCGCCAACCATGCCACTGGGACATGACAGGCGAAGCGAATACACAGACAAAGACACCGGCCAACAGGATCATTCGCAGGTGTTTCTCGTTGAACGTCGGCATCGACACGCTTCTGCATTTTTTGGGGGGCTTGTAAACGGCGCGGTACTGTAACGGCGACCGATCGGATGTCAACGATTCGCACCCTCACTGGGTCCCGCTTATTCGAGGGCTCAAATGCGTTAAAGTGTTGGCTGGAGCGGTCCCCTCCACCCAAGGCGGTTGCCGGTTATTGCTGGGACCAAGTGAGGAAAGCAAAACGATGAACGCGATGACCCGAATGGATGGTGGGACTCATGTGTCGCCATTCGCAAAACGCTACGACAACTTTATCGGCGGTGAATTCCGCGCGCCACACTCGGGGGAGTACTTCGACAACGTCAGTCCGCTGACCGGTCAATCGATCGGCGAAATCGCCCGTTCGAACGGGGATGACGTCAACGCGGCGCTCGATGCCGCGCATCAAGCACGCGAAGCCTGGGGGCGCACGTCACCGACAGAGCGATCGAACATTCTGTTGAAGATCGCCGACACGTTGGAAAGCAACCTCGAATTGTTTGCGATCTGCGAAACGTGGGACAACGGGAAAGCGATCCGAGAATCCCGTGCCGCAGATCTCCCACTCGCCGTCGATCACTTCCGCTACTTCGCGGGTGTTCTTCGTGCCCAGGAAGGATCGATCAGCCAAATCGATGACGACACCGTCGCGTATCACTTTCATGAACCGCTGGGCGTCGTTGGACAAATCATCCCATGGAACTTTCCGTTGCTGATGGCGACGTGGAAGATGGCTCCGGCGCTTGCGGCAGGTAATTGCGTCGTGCTCAAGCCAGCTGAACAAACGCCGGCGTCGATCATGGTCCTGTGCGAATTGATCGCCGACGTTCTCCCCGCAGGTGTGTTGAATGTCGTCAACGGATTCGGATTGGAAGCAGGAAAACCGCTCGCACAATCAAATCGGATCGCAAAAATCGCCTTCACGGGTGAGACGACGACCGGACGTCTGATCATGCAATATGCGACCGAGAATCTGATTCCGGTGACGCTCGAGTTGGGCGGCAAGTCCCCCAACATCTTCCACAAAGATGTCTGCGACGAAGATGACGCGTTCTTCGACAAAGCCGTCGAAGGCTTTGTGATGTTCGCACTCAACCAGGGCGAAGTTTGCACGTGTCCGTCTCGTGCTTTGGTTCACGAAGACATCTACGATCGGTTCATCGAACGCTGCATTGCTCGCACCAAGGCGATCGCATGTGGAGACCCGCGCGACGGCGATACCATGATGGGCGCGCAAGCCTCTTCGGAGCAGCAAGAGAAGATTCTCAGCTACTTTGATATCGCGAAACAGGAAGGCGCTGAATTCCTCACAGGCGGTAGCGAACGAACAATGGAGGGGGACCTCGCCGGCGGATACTACATCGAGCCGACGATCTTGAAAGGCCACAACAAGATGCGTGTCTTCCAAGAAGAAATCTTCGGTCCCGTTGTGTCCGTCGTGACATTCAAGGACGAAGCGGAAGCGCTCGAAATCGCCAACGACACACTCTACGGTTTGGGTGCGGGAGTCTGGAGCCGAAATGCCGACACCTGCTATCGGTTCGGCCGCAACATTCAAGCCGGACGGGTATGGATCAACAACTATCACGCCTACCCGGCCCACGCCGCGTTCGGCGGCTACAAACTGTCAGGCATCGGTCGCGAAACGCATAAGATGATGCTGGACCATTACCAACAAACGAAGAACGTGTTGGTAAGCTACAGCCCCAACAAATTGGGTTTCTTTTAGACCGATCCTTCGACCGACGTGTTCAACTCGGGTCGTCGCTTTCGACCGCTCTTCCACGAAAGTTTGGAAGAGTGGTCGACCAATGAGGCGGCTGTGAACTGACCGGCGGCAAATTCGCCGCCCACGACTTTGGCGAACACTGTGGCGATTCCGACAGGGCGGAGCATATGAGCGATTCGATTCACTGCGTTACCGACGGCGACGACGCTTTTCCGGACATTGATCCCACGGTGAAAGTCGCGGCCACGACGGCCGCACTGGATTTGTTAGCCGAAATCAAAAATCGTCACGGCGACGTCGTTTTTCACCAGTCGGGTGGCTGCTGCGACGGCTCGGCACCGATGTGCTTTCCCAAAGACGAGTTTCGGATCGGAGAGACGGATGTGAAACTCGGCGAGATCGGCGGTGTGGAGTTTTATATTTCCGGCCCTCAGTACGAGGCTTGGAAACACACTCAGCTGATCGTCGACATGGTGCCCGGCCGAGGCGGAATGTTCAGCCTGGACAACGGCACTGGGCGACGATTTCTCACGCGATCAAGACTGTTAAAGCAGTCTTAGCGGAGGAAAACGTCGACGCAAAACCTCACGTCACGACGACGCCAGTCTGAGACCGAGTGTGAGCAGAAACGTTGTCAAAATAGAGCCGAAGAACAACATCGCGGAGACGCACATTGAAAACAGCGTCACCAGTCTGGAACCAAAGCCGGGCTGAAAGAAGCCACGATGCCCGTGCCAGACGAGGACAAAGTACGCTGAAATCCCGACCAAACCGGCGGCTTGCCCGAAGAAAGGCATGATGAGCACGTTGGTGATGGCCGTTAGGGAAAGCATCACGGACACCACGTATAACGCCCAAACCATCGTTTCGGCGAGCAGGAACTCCTCCCCGCGCAACGAGTGGGCGAACCGTGTGAAGAAGGCGAGCGGCACCGCCATCGTCAACAGTGCCAGATACGTGTAGCCGCCCCGGATCGAATCGAGGTAACTCTCGACGGCGAGTTCGGAGATCGGCTTGCCAGTTTTCTCCTCGATCTTCTCCGCGTCGGCGGCACGCGCGGCGTCCTGATTCACGACCTGCTGAATCGGTTGGCTGATCATCTGGCGGATTTGACCTTCCAAGATCCAAAAAGCCAGCAGTTGAAGTGCCGCCCCCAGAAAGAAACACGTCAACGGATTGAGGTACGGCTTGCGACGCCCCTCGACATAAGCTCTTGCGACATGTCCGGGACGAATCAGTAGGTGCCAAAAGGTGAAAAGCACCCCTCGGTCCACTTGCGTGATCCGTGACAGCGTTTGTTTCACCCACTCGCCGAATTGCAACCGCTGGTGGATGTGACGCTGCCCGCAACTTCCACAGAATTCGGAAACGCGTTCTTGGCCACAGTGCATACACTCGGTCTGAGTCCCGATCGCAAGGGTCCAGTGCGGATGTTCCCTCGTTCCGTCTTCGATCGTTTCGGCGTTGTGTCGCAGCATCCCATCAGTTTAGTCGACCGAAAAGGATTGCCCAAATCGGGCTCGCGCGGATGCTTACTCGTCTTGAGTGTCTGTCCCGTGATACCGTCGATTGAAAATGGCAGGATCGAACGGATTTTCGACCTGGGGAATCCGACGTGTCTTCGGTCGCTCATTGGACATGGCATCCGAATTGGGAATGGCATCCGATGGGAGGTCTTCGTCCCACGGCGTCAGCGGCGGCGGCTGGCTCGGCTGCAATGCCGGTGATTCGGAGATCGTGGTTCGGGAGGATTGCGCCCGTAACCCGCCGAGCCAAGCATCCAAATTCACGAGCATGGCTTCTGAAAGTGACTTTCGTCGTCCGCCATGGCCGTCGATCGCACGAGCGCGAATCGCGCTCTCAAGGGGTCGATTGCGATCGAGAAACTTCAAAACGGCGGCGAGATTTTGCTGTGCCGCGCGTTTGGGAGCCCACTTCGCCGAACGAGGCATGAGTAACTCAAACTCGGTTTGGTGTGGCGAAGATTCCGAGTGACACCCAGAACAACGGTTGAGCAAGATGGGCTGGATACGGGTCGTGAACCGGTGCACCGAAGACTGGTCGATCGAAAGGTCTGGCTCGACCGGTGCGGCGACCGTTGGCTTCGACGGTGTGATGGTTGCGGGCGGCAGTTCCATCCCCGGGTTTGCCTTTGGCGGAATGTCTCCTCTGTCATCCGATGGCAACTCGAAACCCCCGATGGATTCGTAAGAGACACTGCGTACTGCGCTCGTTTCCTTTC
>JBCBOT010000229.1:0-13162 GCA_039821165.1 Planctomycetota bacterium
CCATTTTCGTTTGGTCGAGCCTTCGACAAGTGGCGGCTATCTCGGACGCCAACACGTTGCACGCGCGTTGTGGACCGTCGACGCCGATCGAGACGGCCGAGTCGATGTGATGGTCACGCATCAAGGCGAGCCATTGGCATTACTGGCGAACGAAACGGAATCCGAAAATGCATGGCTTCGCGTTCGACTCGTCGGTCGTAGTGTTGCCCGCGATCCTGTTGGTGCAACGGTTTCTATCCGTTGGGATCGCGCGACGCGGATGGCGCCCTTAGTATCCGGCGATGGCTTTTATTGCCGCAACGAGTCCGTACTTCATTTCGGACTTGGGCCGGTCTCCGAAGAACAAGAGATTGCGGTTTCCGTCGACTGGCCGAATGGCCAAACGCAGACCGTTCGAGCCAAACCGAACGAGGAATTACTGGTCGTGCAGAATGAGCTTGAGCCGTTCGTCTTAAATCGATCGGAATAGCACCAGCTTGGTCACTCGCGAACGGCAAGGCGAGAGCCGCCGGTGTACCACCGAAACCCGCGGCGAGAATTGACCGAGATTCGCGCGACCGTGCCAAGCTAGCCCTCTTTGCCTCCCTTTTGAATCAATGTCCAGACGGCACCTGCATCGGTGGTGACATCGTCCCATTGTCCGGCGAACCGTCCACAGAACGAAGACTTGAGGATCTCTGGGAGTTCCTTGTGGGGCTGATCCGAAAAGAGTGGGTGTTTGAGATAGACACAGACTTCGTCGGTCGCGCGCACGGACAAGCCTCCAGGGATTTCCGGCGCTTCGCGCACCTTGGTGGCCAAGGTCACGATTCGCTTCACGATCGCATCGCTCAATTCGGGATGACGAGCCTTGAGCAGTTTGACTTCCTCGTCACTCGGCAAGTAATCCATTTGAACCGGAGCAAACCGATCCAACTGCGCCGCATCGATTCCGAACGTGGCCGAGAACTCGCTGCCGCGATTCACCGCCGCAACGAATTGAACATTGTCCCCGATGTCGATGAATCGATTCTCGATCGGGTGAAATAATTTGCGTGATGTGTCCAGCGCCGGCATCAACGCGTTGCGAGCGCTCTCGGGACATCGATTCAGCTCGTCGAGGAAAACCAGGTAGCGTTGTGACTGAAACTCGTTCGCTTCTTCCAGCGCACGTAGAACATCCGTTTTGGTAAAGTCCGTCACCGGTGATCCGGTCTCCGAAGCTCACCTGAATCGTCGCGAGAAAGTCGGTCGCATCGACGACGGCACCGCAATTGAAGAAGACAAATTGCATCCCGAGCGATTCCGCGATCGACTTTGCGGTGACCGTTTTTCCGCAACCCTGCGGTCCATCGAGCAGGATATTGAGTCCATTTTCAAGCAGTACCTGGAGCTTTTTCGAAACGACGGGATCGAGGTAAACTCCTTGCGGTCGAAACTCGAGCAAATTTTGAAATTCGACTTCGATCGAACCGCGATCCTCCCGCGCGGGTTTCTTTATCGCGGTGACTTTGACGCGGCAGCGTGTCCCCGGCACGATCCGCGGATCATTGCACAGCACGACCTTCGGCGCACGTTTTCCGTTCAGATGCGTCGCGCGAAATCGAAAACCGCTTGATTCGACCGGATTTGCCCAGAACGTGGTTTCCACCAACGTGCCGAGAGTCAACTCCGAGAGATCACATTTGTCGGACATCATAGAAGTCTCTTCACAAGTCGCGCCACGATGGAACCAAAGCGGCGCGCGGAAACGAGTGTGTTACTTTCAGTCAATTCCACGTAGTCCGGAAAACAGACTTCGTGCAGCGGTTGGACCGCCACCTGGGCACAGACCAGATCGCGTCGTCGCTGGAGGCGTTCGACGAGACCGCGTAGTGCGTGTGTCGTGCATTCCGTTGGGAGTCCATCGCTGATCATCACCACGACTTTTGCGTTTCGCTGGGAGCGAGATGCGACCGAGGCGGCATGCAACAGCGCCGCGGCATCGTTGTTGCCGCCACCGGCTTTTAACGCCGCGACCGCAGGACGAGCCGCATCGCCCGCATCGAAAATTTCGGTGTCGGTAAAGCCAAACAGTCGAAGGTCAACGCCCTGCAGGTTTCGGCACGCTTCGGCCATCATGGCGGCGAACATCTGAGCTTTCCTCATGTTGCCGCCGTAATGCATCGATCCGCTGCAATCGATGACTACTGAAAGAAAGAGGTCGTTATGGTGTTGGGGTTCGCGGGCAACCAAAACACGTGGGTCTCCGCGAAGAATCAGCTGGCGGAGCGCTGACGGATCCACCTGGCGCCCTCGCGTGCGTCGTGGGATCCGAACGTGACACAATCCCAGGTCGGTTAGGAATTCTCGAAACTGACCGGCGGGTGAAGCGACCTCGTGACTGAGTTCCTCGTAATCGGTTGGATTGAACGGTAGTTTCTCAACCCATGTGATTGGATCGAAATCCAAGTCATCGCCCACGTTAATGACCCGAACACCACCGCTGACTCCGCGATCGGATTTGGGTGCTTCGGTGATCCGGCGAATCTCATCCTGCAACTCGTCATCCGATAGGCCACCGGATTTCGCCAGCAGATCGCCATCCGGATCTGCGACCAAGTCGTCACCGGTCAGGTGGCTCATGCATGCGTCGGAGCCGAAGATTTCGACGAGCCGTTCGCAGATCACCAGCAGTCCACTCATTCCCAATTTGCGAAATCCTTTGTCGAACAGGGCCAACGCCTGTCCCACCTTGGGGTCGTTATGACGGTTTCCGAGACCCAGCCTGAGCGCGCGGAAGAATCGTGAAAAACTTCGTGCTCGACCTTCCAGATCGCGAAGCAGCGTTCCGCCTTTCACACGCAGGCATTCCGTGTCACGGGCGACCCCCGGCGGATGCTCCATCAGGATCGGCAATGCATCGCGGCCCAGCAGTCTCAAGACCGCGTCCACGTGCATTTCTTTTGCTCCACGGTTAAACGCATAGGAACCGAGTCGCTTGAGTTGATTCCCGTAGGTTTCGTTCCGCGCTCTCAGGTTGCGTTCCAGGTGTTCATCGGCGACCAAATTCAACAGTCGCCCCATCCCTCTCGCTTCGGCTTTACGCCAGACGGCCTCCTGCTCCGGGCCGCGGTGGTAAAGGTGGTGGCCGTATTCGTGCAGGATCAGCCCCTCGACGATGTCTTCTGCGTCGGGCGTTCCGTTGAGCAACGGCATCGGATTGATGAACAATCGATCTTCGGTCACCCGGGTGTAGCCGTATTGCGATCCACCGATCATCTCGATCCGAAAGACCCGTCCGGTCAGTTCGCGACCGATTTCGATGCCTCGATGAAACGCCCGCGCGACGCGGCGGAGCTTGTTTCGGTGGTCGATCGATCCCCTCAAATCACGTGCGACGGAGCGGCGAACGTTTTCGTCGGTCGCTTCTTTCAGCAACAGCTGTCTTGAGGCAATGAGTTCCTCCGACCAATCCACGCGGGCGAGTTGAGCGTCGAGACTGTTCTCCGAGACGCCTTGTGGACCCGCAATCAAACACGATTGAGTCGCTTCCCGCAACAGACTCGTCGGTATCCATTGTGCAGGCAACTCGCGAATGGCTTTCGACATCGGCGCGGAACGTTCCTTGTCGTTGCAAAACCAGTTGGCCAGCAAGATCGGATATCCGGACCAATCACCGCGCAACGCAAGTGCGACCGCCGCTTTGACGCGCTGAGTCCCATCACGATCGGTTCCCAGCCGTAGGAACCGCACCAACGCCGTTAGGATTCGTGTTTCATCGTCGGGATTCCGGTCGAGGCTCGCGATCAACTCTGCATTGGCGAAGCGATAAACGTGCGGATGGCTGGACTCGATCCAATTCTCCGCGCATTGCCTTTTCTGTGCGGCATCGAGACTGTTCACGACACGTGTCATCTCTTGGACGTGGACCCATGATTGCGAACAGGGAATCAAGAAGAGTTCCGAGATCGACGGAAGCACCTCATCGCTCGGAAAGAGTTCCAGCGCATTGACGCAGAGGAGGAATCGCAATTCGTTGGGAACTCGTCGCCGGCCGTCGACCATCTCGCGGATCGCCTCGTGATATTCCAACGGCCAAAGCGAAACGGTTTCTGCAATGAGCGCTGCACAGGGAACCGACGGTTCCAGCTCGAGTGTGCGCAGGATTCGTTCGACCCCGGCATCGCCCAATTCGATGAGTCGAACGGTTGCATCGGCAACGATTCCGATCGTTTCGTCGGCCAACCACTCTGTGAGTCGATCGAGGTCCTGACAACGAGCGATTTCGACGATCGGCTTGGCGTTCGGCTTTACCCGCTCCAGACGCGGTGTCACCGCGACGGGGCCACATTCGCCTGCGTTGACCCAGCAGCGGAGTTCAAATTGAATGGAGCTTCCCAGCGAGGGAATGATCTCGAGGGCGCGCGACTCCATCGCGACAAAGGCGTGCTCATTCAGTTTCGATTTGAAGGCGCGCACCAAAACACCCGCCGCTTGCGAGCCAAACCGTGTCGGAAGCAACTCCATCCAAGTGGCGAGGACTTTGTGTTTGAGTAACCATTCGGCTCGAGCGGGCTGTCTGGCGATAAACAACGCAATGACGTGCGACAGGCATTGGATCAACTGGTGTCCCAGATACTTGGACGGCATCTGATCCGCAACGTGCATCCATGAGAGAAGCTCTGTGCTATCGCGCAGGCAACGATCGCCGAAAGCGAACGCTGCGCCTTCCCAGCGATACATCATGATCAGCCCAAGCGTTCCGAGTCGCGAGACGTCACCCAGGCTCAATTCGGACACGGCACCATGAAGTGCCCTTTCGTTTCGATCCGCGAAACGCGTGATTTGCTCGGCGACTTGTTGGGGCGGGTCACCACCGGTGAGGAGTGCGACGCAGCACCAGACGCGGTCCTCGTGGCTGTGCGGGACCTCTCGTTCTGAGAGCGCCGCAACGATCCCTGTTCGTCGACCGCCGATGAGCGGCTTGACCAACGTCACCAAGTCAGAGCCTGATGCGGAAGCCAGTGTCAGTGCGAATCGGTCACCGATTGCCGTCCCCGTTTCGGAGTCGACGAGCGAAGCGAAGGCATCTCCGATAGGCTCGACGCTCTCGGCACGATTGTCGGAACGGCCACACGCCCATTCAGAAAGGACCGGATTTGCGTGCGATTCCAGGCAACGTGCCAATTCGACTTCGAAGGCGTAAGACAGTCCGTTCAGCGCCGGCAACACGCTGATGAATTGAGCGAGCGCGGACGGTGAAAGGTGATCCGCCAACCATTGGGTGAATGTCGCGTTCGTTTGACGCCGAGCCACGCAGGTCAGTACCTCCACGCCGCTTCGAAAACGAGCTCGGTCGGAAATCGCCTCCACGGATTGGTCGATGAAGACGGAGTCGATGTTCGGTTGTTCGGACCAGCCGCGTGTCAGCCAACCCTCCATAAACTCGGCGAAGGGTTCGTTCTCGATGCTTTGATCCGCGACCAAGCGATCGCTCAATCGGTTTCCAATCGCGTTCGCCTTGTTGACTGAAAACGACCACTCGTCTCCTTGCTCAAGCCGGAACAACTCGCGCAACGTTCGCACCACGTCTTGTCCGGTCAAACGCTTCGTGAACTCAAACGCTCCGGGAGGCAGCGCGGCGAGCATGACGGCCAGGACTTTCGGATCGCGACTTCGCAAAGAAAAAATGGCGTGGACCAAGCGGCTCCGTTTCTCTTCGGAACCCGGATAGCAGAACAGCCGTACCGACTCGTGAGGAGATTCGTTGAAGCCCGCGACAACTCGGTTGATCGAATAGATTTTGAACAGACGGTTGAAGCCGTCCGTTCGGCGCAAGTGGAGCAGTGCACCGATCACATCCAAATCCAATTGACCCGAAGGTCGAACGCAGATCGGATGTTGGAGCAGTCGATTGAGAGTCGCACCCTCAAGCTCGGGGCGCGACATGGCCCGACGATAAAGAATCCGGACGGCTTTCCGGAAAACATCATGCGGCATCGTCGAATCGAGAAGACGCGGGATTTCCTCGGCGAGACCAAGAACGCAGATTTCTGCTGCCTCGCGATGCCAGCCTCCGCACGATGCAGCGATCCCATGGCAGAGTCTTGCGAATCGAAAGCTGATCCAAGGAATCGTCTTTTCGTCGAGCGAATCGAGCAAGAACGCGAACAGTCCACGCGGAAATGTCGGTGACGTCGGCTGTTGCTCGTCGTTTCCACCGTTCCAAAACAATTCGAGTAGCCATCGCGTCACAGCTTCTTTCGAGGCGGCACCCTTCGGCGCATCGGCCAACTCATCGGCGAGCATGTGAAGGAGGCCATCCGTCGCGCAATGAAGCACCAGCTGACGTGCACGTGTCTCTGAAATGTCGCCTGCACGATGCAACTGGATCAGCAACGGAATGAACGACGCATCGATCGTCACCCCGTCCAGATGATGCGATGCGATTGGTGCGGTTGCGGCGTCCCGCAGCAAGTACAACACCAGGTCCGCGTTGTTTCCGGAGGATCCTTGCGACGAAGGTTCTAACGCAATCGGGATCAGTTTGCGCCGCACGTCCTCGCGGCAATGGAAAAGCCCATGAGCGAGAAGCGAACGCGGAGATTTGTGAGCCAACGCTTCGATGGCGGCGTCTCGCACTCGTTCCGAATCGTCGCCCAGTGCGTGGACCAATTCGATGCGGCTGCGCATACCGAAGCATCCGGAAAGGACTGCGATGGCGGCGGCCCGGACGTCCTCTTTAACGGACCGAGTGAGGGGCAATACGCGAGCCAAGAACGGCAAGCGGCTACGCGCATCCACTCCGCTGAGTTCACGGAGTGAATCGTGTCATCGAAGGAATTCGGGTCCTGAAGCAAATCCCATAGCTGGAGATCACGCATCGGATTTCTCCTGGAGGTGCCGGACAATTTGCCGGACAACGGCACGCATCAAAGGCTTTCAAAAGACGGTTGGATCGTTCTCGGTTCGCCGATGGAAGTTGAACACGAAAACGGCTTCGGCAAGCTTCCGAGTCCGTTAAATTCTGCGCCCACACGCAGCGGCTCCCCGGCCTGATCTGCTTGTCGGCAATCGTTCGTGTCGAGTTCGCGGGCGAAAGTCTCTTTGCCGAATCGTTTCACAGAGTGGGGCAAGCCCCGAGGCGACGAGTCGCATCCAAACGAGTTTCATACGAGTGGTCTGGCAAAACTCGAGATTCCGTATCCGGCTGCTCCCACACGAGTAGCCGCTGTGAAGACACAGACTCATGGAGTTGTCCGTTGAAAGTCAACCGAGCAACCGACAACTCAAGCTCAACAAAGATCGGACACAGAATGCCCCACAACGTTCCAGCCGTGCTTTTGACTGACGAAAACCGTCACGAGCAAAGCGCTACTCGCGACAGTCCACGATCGAATCGCTGCTCGTGTGACACTGATGGTCAGACCGGGTTCGCGCGCCACGTTTCAAAGCATCCGCGTTTAGCGTGGACTCCTCGCGCGATACTGAGACGGGGAACACTTTTTGAGCCGGCGGAACGTGCGGCTGAAGTGGGCATGATCGTAGAAGCCCGTCGCGACCGCGATGCGAGTGATGGACTCGTCAGATTCGAGTAACGCCTGCGCCGCCTTCTCGATGCGGATGCGAATCAAGTACTGCATTGGGGTTGCGTTCAAGGCTTTGCGAAAGCGTCGCTCGAATTGGCTGACGGACAAACCAGCAAGCCTTGCCAATCGTTCCGAAGTCAGTGGGGACGCGTACTCGCGGTGCATCGTCTCGATCACTTCGCTGAATGCCGACACGGTCCCACTGCGGATTTGATCCACCTGCCGCGAAAAACCCGCGATGCCGATGATCTTTCCCGCTTCGTCGCGAACGGGCACTTTACTCGTGACGACCATCCGGGGCGAACCATCGTCTTCGGGTGCCGATTCCAAACGATTGACAATCGCTTCGCCACTACGAAGCACCGTCAGATCGTCCGCGCGATAGGCGTCGGCTCGCTGGGCGGGAAAGAAATCGTGATCGGTTTTGCCGATCGCTTCTTCCTGGCGTGACACACCGCAGTACTCGCATCCACGTTCGTTCAGGGCGATGAACTGACCGGCGTTGTTCTTGACGAAAAACGACACGTCAGGAATCTGGTCGAGCAACCCGAGAATCGAATCGGCGGCGGCTCGACGGAAGAAGTGGCGAGTAATCTGTGCATTTTTCATGCGTAAAATTTACACAGAAATACGTGTCTCTTACAAGCATTTTCGCGGCATTGAGTCGACAGTGGGGCGACGCTGCTCCGGTAAACGAAAACGCGTCTGCCGAGGTCCGCTCCCGAACTACGGTTATTCCGAACGACGCCAAACCGCACGCGTCGTTTCCCGCCGACACGAATCTTCCCCACTCGGTTTGTCATGCGAGTTCGATCCCTTTTTGCAATCGCTCTGCTCACGGCGAGTTCGCTTGCCGCTGAGGAGCCCGACTCGATTCAGTTCAGTCGCGATGTCCGCCCGATCTTGTCGGAGAAGTGCGTGTTTTGTCACGGTCCCGACGAGGAACATCGAGAGTCGGGACTTCGACTCGACCGGCGTGAAGACGCGATGGCGGTCATCGACTCGGGGGACTTTGTAGACCGAATCACAAGTGATGACGAAGACGTCGTCATGCCGCCTCCCCATGCCAAGCTACCTCTGACCGAAGATGAAACATCGCTGCTGAAACGTTGGGTCGATCAAGGGGCTGAGTACGAGCAACATTGGAGCTTTGAATGGTTGCCCGACGAGGTGACGGTTCCCTCGCCCGGCAACGCTGCTGCCTGGTGTCGATCACCAATCGATCGGTTTGTAATCGCGCGGTTGCAGTCCGCCGGATTGCAACCTTCCGAACCCGCTTCACCGTCGCGCTGGCTTCGACGCGCCACGCTGGACCTGACGGGTTTGCCGCCAACGCCCGAGCAACTCGATGCATTCGAAACCGCGGTGTCCGCCACGGGCGATGCGGCTTACGAAGCGGCGGTGGATCGATTGCTTGGTTCGCATTCCTTCGGCGAACACATGGCTGTCGGTTGGCTCGATCTGGCGCGCTACGCCGATTCATACGGCTACCAATCGGACAAGCTCAACACTCAGTGGGCGTATCGAGATTGGGTCGTGCGTGCATTCAATGACAATCTCCCCTATGACCAGTTTCTGACATGGCAATTGGCGGGTGACTTGCTTGAGAATCCCTCCGAAGATCAACTTCTTGCGACGGCGTTCAATCGCATTCATCGACTCAACAACGAAGGCGGCGCGGTTTTCGAGGAGTGGCGGATCGAAAATGTCGCCGACCGCGTCCACACCTTCGGTACCGCCGTCTTGGGGTTAACGCTTGAATGCTGTCGTTGCCACGATCACAAGTACGACCCGATCCCGATGCGCGATTACTACGCACTGTCGGCGTTCTTCAATTCAATCGATGAATCCGGTGTCTACGATCGAACCGCAAAGGTCCCCTGCCCTTCGATGCTGTTGCCGACGGAGGAACAACGCAAGTCTCTTTCGTCAGCGGAATCTGCATTGGCTGCGGCCGAACTCGCTTACGAACAGGAACGGCGATCTTCGGAGCAGCGATTCAACGATTGGAAAGCGGGGATCGCCAACGATGCCTCTCACTCGATTCCCGACCTCACGCTCGCACTCTCCTTCGATCGCGAATTCAACAATCAGCTGAAGGAGATTTATCATCCGTCGGAGGGCGATCGGCGCTGGACGACGATGCCGCCGCTCGTTGAAGTCGAGCGGGCATCGCTGCCTCGGCTGACCGCCGACGAAGCGGCTGATCTCTTAAAGGAGGGACCACTGCCGCCACGACGCGCCTTGTTGTTGGACGGAGAACGCGGAGTCACGACGCACGGCATTGAACCGCTGGATCGCTGGACACCTTTCTCCTTCGTCGTGACGTTTCGGGAGACGAAACGGTCAAGCGAACGCAGCTTGATCGCGCACCACACCCGAGGCACCGACTGCGGGTACAACGGTTGGGATCTGACATTGGTTGACGGGCACGTTGAATCGCGGATGTATCGCGTTTGGCCCGGCAACGCGATCGGCGTCCGTACGGTCGAGCCGATCCCGGTCGATCGCTGGCATCAGCTCGTCGCCAGCTACGACGGTTCGTCAAAGGCCAAGGGACTCAAGCTGTCTCTCGATGGCGAGCCGCTCGAAACGGTCATCTTGCGTGACAACGTCAAGAAGTCTTGCAACGTCAAGGTGGATCACGGAGGCGAGTTCGTCATCGGACAACGCTTCCGCGCCCGTGGCCTCGAAGGCGGCTTGATCGACGAAGTTCGGCTCTACGAACGTGAATTGACGATCGAGGAACGGCGTTGGCTTGCCAGAGATCATTCGAGCGAGATTACCAAGGCGTACTACGATTCGGCGATCGACGCACCGTGTCGATCGAAGCTTGCTGCGCTGACAAAAGCACGACAAGAGTGGGTGATGGCGGAGGAGGTCACCAATGAAATCCCGATCATGCGGGAGATGGACGAGGCACGGCCGACCCATGTTCTGCTTCGTGGTGAATACGACGCGCCGACGAGCGATGAAACCCTCGTGCAGCGTGACGTGCTCAGCGCGCTCCCCCTCCAATTTCCAGAAGGACACGCACGCGACCGATTGGGACTCGCGCGGTGGGCCACGGACCGCCGCCATCCACTGACGTCACGAGTGGCGGTGAATCATTTTTGGTCTCGATTTTTCGCCGAGCCGCTTGTGCGGACCCCCGAAAACTTTGGTCTCCAGGGCGAATTACCGACTCATCCCGAGTTGCTTGATTGGTTGGCTCGAAATTTTGTCCATCACCAATGGGACGTCAAACGACTTTGCAAACAGATCGTCTTGTCGTCGACCTATCGGCAAGACTCCGTCTCCCGCGCGGAGCTGCAAGAGTCGGACCCGACCAATCGGCTGTTGGCACGGGGCCCCGCTCACCGACTCTCTGCGGAACAGATTCGAGATGCGGTCCTCGCCGCATCAGGCTTGCTCGATCCGACCCGTGGTGGCCCTCCGGTTTCTCCGTACCAGCCCGGCAAAGATCTTTGGCGAGAGGCCAACGGGATGTCGCCGCCCTATCAGCAATCCGTCGGCGAGTCGCTTCACCGCCGCTCGTTGTACTCGGTTTGGAAACGGACCGTACCGCTTCCGAACATGATGGCCTTCGACAGCACGACGCGCGAAGTTTGCACGGTCAAGCGCTCTCGCACCAACACGCCGATGCAGGCGCTGGTGCTACTCAACGATGTGCAGTTCGTGGAGGCGGCTCGGGCGATGGCCGCACGTTTGCTTCGCGCTGATGGGACCGATGAGGTACTCGTAACAGGGGCGTTCCGAACTCTCACCGGGCGACGCCCCGAGACGGCAGAACGAAAGCTGCTCCTTGAATTGCTGCGTTCCGAACGCGCCCACTTCCGCAATCAACCCGCCTCGGCGCGAGCGCTGATCGAGATCGGCGATTCCGAGGCTCCCAACGATCTCCCGCCAGCCGAACTCGCAGCGGCAACGACCTTGTGCCAGGCGATCATGAACCCAGACGCGACGATTTGGAAACGATGAGCATGACACACTCTCACGACCCATTGAGGGTCAATCGACGACACTTCTTTCGCGATGCGGGCATTGGGGCCGCCGCGCTCGGGGGGCTGCTCGGCGGACAGTCGGCCGACGCGTCGATCGGAACGCACTTTCAGCCCCGCGCCAAACGCGTCATCTACCTATTTCAATCCGGCGGGCCGGCGCACCTCGATCTCTTCGATCACAAGCCACTGCTGAACACGATGAACGGCGAAGAATTACCCGCGTCGGTTCGTGGTGAGCAGCGGTTGACGGGAATGTCGGCCAACCAGTCCTCGCTCCCCTTGGCTGGGTCGCACTTTGAGTTTGATCGACATGGCGAATCGGGGGCCGTCTTGAGTGAGTTGCTTCCGCACCACCGCAAAATCGCCGACGAGGTCTGTTTCATCCGTTCGATGCACACCGAAGCGATCAATCACGACCCGGCAATCACTTTCTTTCAAACCGGTTCGCAGATCGCCGGGCGGCCTTCGCTTGGTTCTTGGCTTTCGTATGGACTCGGCAGCGAAAACGCGGACCTTCCGGCATTCATCGTGCTCGTGTCTTCCAATCAAGGCGGCCAGCCCCTGTACGCGAGACTTTGGGGAAGCGGCTTCTTGGATTCGCGTTACCAAGGCGTGCAGTTTCGTGGCGGCGCCGATCCGGTTCTGTATCTGTCCAATCCGGAAGGCGTTTCCGCGAAACGTCGACGCGTCCAATTGGATGCCATCAACGAACTCAATCGTCAACAGTTCGAGCGAGAACTCGATCCCGAAATCGAGTCGCGAATTGCTCAGTACGAGATGGCCTATCGAATGCAAACGAGCGTTCCGGAGGCGACGGATTTTTCGGACGAGCCCGAGTCGACATTCGAACTCTATGGAAAAGACGCGAAACAACCGGGGAGCTTCGCCGCGAATTGTCTGTTGGCACGACGACTCGCGGAGCGTGACGTTCGATTCATTCAGCTCTACCATCAAGGTTGGGACCAGCATTCGAACCTGCCGAAGGGAATTCGAAATCAAGCGGCTGAAACCGACCAAGCTTCGGCCGCGTTGATCCTCGACTTGCGGCAACGCGGTTTGCTGGAGGACACGCTCGTGATTTGGGGCGGCGAGTTCGGGCGAACGCCCTATTCTCAAGGAACGCTAACACCGACGAACTACGGCCGCGATCATCACCCCCGCTGCTTCACGACTTGGATGGCTGGCGGAGGCGTGAAGGGGGGGATGACGTACGGTGCCACCGACGAATTCGGATACAACGTGGCGGAGAATCCGGTCCACGTGCACGACCTCAACGCCACAATCCTGCACCTCATGGGTATCGATCACGAACGATTGACGTTCAAGTACCAGGGCCGACGATTTCGCTTAACCGATGTCCACGGCGAGGTCGTTCACTCGATTCTTGCTTAGGAGGCGTCAGGACGATTCGAAACCTTTTCTGCTCTTGATGCAAGTGTGCTACGTGAAGCACTCGGCAACCTGCCGTTGCCCCTTGGCCCAGTTCCTGCCGCTTGAACCGGCGTAGGCGGACATGGACGACGGAGATCCAGCGCAGCAACTGTGGCCAAAATAGCGTTGGAAATCCCAGACCAAGTCTCGCCACATCGAAAGATCGATGCCGAGTCG
>JBCBOT010000230.1:0-13085 GCA_039821165.1 Planctomycetota bacterium
CGCGGAAACAGCGTGTCGATGAAGCCCGCAGCCTGAGCACAGCCCCCGAGCCCATCGCAGCTGCCGTCGCAGCCGATCGTCTCGCAGCCACAGCTGGCGTCCAGGTATCCCTCGATGCCACATCCTGGCTCGATTCCACAAACCGGTTCGGTGCAATCGCAGGCACCCTCGCAGCCACAAGACACCTCGACGCCGCAAGTGGCATCGCAACCGCCGTCGAAGAACGCGACTTGTTCAAAGTCGTGAGCGGCTTGAGCCGTCGTGGCAAGTTCCACGACTCCCCTGCGTTCTGGTGTTCGCTGCCTGACGACGCGACGGGCCGTCGAGACATCGATTCTTGACTCGGCGTGTCTGGCTTTGATCGGAACCAGATCTTGGGCGGCGCTCGTGCTCGCGGCGAGCAGGCAACTCAACACCGTCGCAATCAGGCGTCTGCTGCCAAGCGAACGAGGTAATTTGCGGATTCTTGCCGTCGTTTGAACTCGGCGAGGCCACGAAAATGGGAGGTGCGACGTTATCATGGTCCGTTCTCGCGGCCCTGGTTCGTGAAACACGATCGGTTGATCGGTATCGGTATATCTCTAAACCTCTCGTTCGGCATTCCCATCCCCGATGATTAGAAAATCTTGCGCAACCGTTAGAGTCTTCCAGGTCGCTTTCATAGCGTTGTTCTGCGGAATCGCTGCGGCGCAGGAAGTGAGTTCGAAGGTTGCCGTGCCGGAGCCCGTTTCGGCGGAGTCGGCGGGTGTCACCTACCCCCGAGCGGTATCCTTGCTGGGCGAGGGCCTGCTGGTCGTCGATCTGGACCTGCCCGGTGTTTGGCTCAAGGAGGGGAAGAGCAACACCCTTTACTTGCCGGGGACAAAACTGCTTCGCAAGCCGATGAATCGCCCTTGGTGTGTGGCGGCGAAGCCGGGCGGTGGGATTCTGGTTGGAGACTCCGCGACCCGTGAAATCTATGCTTGCGGCGAACCGGGGACCGAACTGACCGCATTGAATAACGGCTACCTTGGGATTCCCATGGCGATCGCCGTTTCGCCGGATGAGAAGGCCATTTACGTCGGCGATGCGGAACGCCGTGCGGTGTTTCGATTGCCGATCTCGGGGGGCAAACCCGAGTTGGTGGCCCGTGTGAATGCTCGTGGATTGTCATTCGACGGTGAAGGAACGCTTTGGGCGGTGACACCCGACGCGGCGGCGGTCCAGAAAATTGACGTCGAGAAAAACGCCGCCACGACCGTCGTCGATGGTCGACCCTATCAATTTCCGAACGGTATCGTCTGGGCCGGCGATCGCGGCTTTGTCACCGACGGCTACGGGAAGGCGATTTGGTCTTTCACGTCGGACGGCAAGACCGAGAAGTGGTTTGAAGGCGAGCCGCTCGTCAATCCCGTGGGGATCACCGCTGACGACTCGGCAATCTTTGTCGCCGACCCTCACGCAAAGCAGGTCTTCCGGTTCGACCTAAAAGACAAATCCGTCGAGCCGCAGCTCTGATTGAGGCCGTCTGGGGTTTCACTCAATCATGTTTGCGCCCGCGCGAGGTTCTGTGTCTGCGCGATGAATGGGCTGGCGAATGATGGAGCAGAGATGTTAGTTCTCTTGGGGTCCGAGAATCATCACTCACCTCAAGCTAGCAAATGCCGTCAAAACGCCTTCCGCAAGTGATCGCAGCCGCGATGGTTCTTTTGTCGTTCCTGTCGACCGGGTGTGTGCGACGCCGTATGACCGTGCGTACGAATCCGCCGGGAGCAGTGGTTTCGATCGACAATCAAGTGATCGGCACCTCCCCCGCCGCGACTCCGTTTGTGTACTACGGGACGCGGGAGATTCGCGTCGAGGCGGACGGCTATCGCACGGAAACCGTCCGTCGGCGAATCAACCCGCCGTGGTACCAATGGCCGGGCATCGACTTTGTCGCCGAGACGCTTTGGCCGGCGGAGATTCGAGACGAGCGGATCATTGACATCGAGTTGGTGCCGCAAGCACTGCCGGCCCGGCAAGAGGTGATCAATCGGGCCGACGGCATTCGGAATCAGGCCAACACGGGTGTCGTGACGGGGCCGCCTCGGTAACAACGAATTGAGTTTTATTCCCGCAGCGGATCGACGCTGGCGGGCGAGGCCATTCGTTTCGGTCGGGAGCCCTGGGGGCCAGGTCGACGTCCGCGACGGCGGCCACGTTGTTCGGGAATGAATCGCGAGTCGATGGGTTGAAGAAGCTTACTGATGCAGAGCTTGTTGATACTGAGATCGCAGCCTTCCGACTCCACGCGCAGCAGGTCGTGGAGCGATCGCGGGATCCGAATGGTGATCATTCGCTCCGGTTCCGCGGAGTCCGATTTCGATTGATCCTGACTTCGGACGGCCGCTAGCATTTCTTGGAGTGTGGCGTACTGGGGGCCTTCGATGAATGTTGCGAGCTCGGTTGGGTCTTGGAAGAGTTGTCGAACAACGCCATCGACGCCGAGGATTTCGCGGAAGAAGATCACCCAGCTACCCGTCTTCGCGAACGCTTCTTCGGCGAGCTTGAGTGATTGCTGGCATCGCTCTTCGTAGGACTGCTGTGGGTCAAGGGCCGAGAGGGTCAGCTTGGGGAGCGCGGCTGCTTGTTCCGGAGTAGGATCACTTGCGTAGCGCAGGTTGTTTTCGGGCTCTGCGGCGATTGGCGAATTTGGGTTCGCTTCCTTGGCAAATGGTTCTTGCATCGATTCAAAATCCTTCCCGTGCGATCGTGTTGAGCGGCAGCAGCGTTCGGCCCCGCGTGTGTTTCGGCGATCATCGGGCCCAGGCAAGCGGTGGTTCGCAAGTGATGCTTTCAAATGGACTTACGCTTGCAAATGGCCGCTGCCTCATTGGGCAGCAGGGCTGCTCGCGTCGGGCATGCGGCCGTCGCCTGTTTTTTGGGCGTTTAAAAAGACGCGTCGCCCAGGTGTCTATGCTTGGCGAGTGGTTTTTTGTTAGCAAAAAAGCGATGGTTTGTTGTGCTGGGAGGTGCTGTTGCTTTGGGTTGTCTGTTTGGTTTGGGTGCTTTGGGTGGCGCTTCTCGGTCGGCTAGCAAGGCACAGGGATCTGATGGTTACGCCTGGTGTGGTTTGCTAGCGAGTCTTCGTGGCTTCTTTTTTTGGCTCACCTCCGGAAGCGCGGACCGTGCTGCTGCTGGGTGAGTCGTCGGGTGGGGTGGCTATCAAAAGCAGGGTGCCGAGTCGAACCACGATGGTTTTCGCGATCCAGTTCTGGCCTGTCCCCACTTCGCACTGGAGGCTGTTTGCAAGCATTCAGCCTTTGGGGACAGAGCACTTCTTGGGCTAGCAGCCTCGGGGACAGAGCACTTCTTGGGCTAGCAGCCTCGAAGCCAAGATCGCGGCCGAGTCACCGAGGATACCGGCGCCCGTGAGGCGAGATAGACAAAACGCTAGCAACAGCAATAGAAGCGCTCTGTCCCCCAACGCTAACAAGTGCTCTGTCCCCCAACGTCAAGAAGTGCTCTGTCCCCCGATCACTTTCGTCTGTTCATCTTGCCGCGGCTGATCCCCTCCAAGCTCCCATGCGTGGTCAATCAGCCAATTGAGAATGGTTCCACGTCATCCGCGGTGGTTCGTCGTTGTGCTAGCAAAGCTATTGGGTCTTGGTTCGGAGGCCACCAAGATTTGAGGGGCGACACAGCGCCGGCAGACCCGGTGACTCGTTCCGTCACACGTTGTGGTTGCCAAGGCGTCTCGATCCATGCTGTGTTCGGCTTCGGCATACGCCTGTCTCCGAAGGGACGGCCTGATCAGAAAGGGCCGCCGGATCAGACTCATGGGCGGTGGACGGCAGGGCCGGGCGTTTGGTGGCTCGCTTGGGCGTGCCAAGCCGATCCAGCGACCTTGTCCTCAGACGCTGCCGTTTTCTATACCCGCGTCTTCACTCTGGATGGATCCCCGCAAAAGGCCGGCACATGCGTCTTTCGATTCGAGCTCGTTGTTGGTTCGCCAGCACTGCTTTACTGGCCACCTTCGCCGGTTGCTCTCTGTTCAAAAGTTCAGACTCTGAAGATGGTCTTGCTGCGAAAAAGCTTTTGGCACCGCCCGAGCCGCCGGAGTTGATTCGCGATGCGGTCGCCCTCCGCGGCATGCAGCCGATCCGAGTGGATGGTGTCGGGCTCGTCAACGCGCTTGCTGGAACGGGCGGCCCGGTTGATCCTTCGCCCTATCGGGAGCAACTTGTCGACGAGATGAGGCGGAATAGCGTTCCGGCACCCAACGAAATACTTGAGAGCGACACCAATTCGATCGTGCACGTTCGTGCGTCCATTCCTCCCGGAGCCCGGCGTGGCGATCCGATCGATTTGCGGGTTTCATCGCCACCGGGCAGTAACGTGACTGATTTGCAAGGCGGTTGGTTGCTGGACACGCGTTTGCGTCACCAGCGTCTGATTGCCGGGCGTGTCCGAAGGGGCGACGTTCAAGGCATGGCCACGGGGGCGATCCTTACCCGAGCCGCATTCGAAGGCGGCGAGGACGAGAGCCAGAAGACGGAGGGTGTCATTCTCGGCGGCGGGAGAGTGCAAAAGGATCTTCCAATGGGGCTGGTGATTCGGCCGCAATACAAGCACGTTGAGATCTCCAAGCAGATTGCCAAGGCGATTAACGCGAGGTTCTTTTTCTTCGATGGTGCGACTCGCCGGGGAGTTGCGAAGCCGGTCGAGGACGACTTCATCGAGCTTGAACTGCACCCCCGCTACGAAGGGGCGCTTGGTCGCTATGTGGCCGTGGTCCGCGCGATTGGGGTCAATCAACAGCAGGCGAATCAGCACGAGCGTCTGCAGTCACTTGCCGAGCTCGCGAACAACCCGGCGACGGCCGCCGACGCCGCACTCCAGTTGGAGGCTCTCGGTGAGAGCGCTGTCCCTACGTTGCTCGAAATCATCAAGCAGGACAGTGATGAACTCCGCTTCTACGCTGCGGAGGCACTTGCCTACCTGGATCGTCAGGAAGCTGTGCCGGTATTGGAAGAGTTGATCGCACGCGAATCCGCATTCCGTCATCCGGCGTTGGCGGCGATGCAGCGATTGAAGCATCCATCGGTCGGTGATGCGTTGCATCGTCTTTTCGATCACCCAAGCATCGAGACACGTTACGGAGCGATGGCCACTTTGCGGCGTCGCGAGGAATTGCTCCATCAGCTGCGTCCCGAAAAACTAGGCGACGCCTTGAAGCTCTACCAAATCGAGAGTCAGGCACCGCCGGCGATCGTGGTCTCCGTTCGCAGCGAGCCGGAAATTGTGCTTTTTGGTGACACGCAGCCCGTCGCAATCACAAAGTTCGTTTTCGGACCCAGCGGTATCATCATCAAGCCGGATGCATCGACGGGGCGGCTACGGATTAGCCGTTTCCAGGTCGACAAATCCGATCGAAGAGTGGTTGTCGCCTCCTCGGTGCGTGACCTGATCGCGGGCGTCGTTGCGGTTGGGGGGAGCTACGGGGATGTGGTTACGGTGCTGAGGCTTGCGAAGTCAAAGGGTTACATCGTCGACCAGCTCGCGATCGATCCGTTGCCTAAACCGCTGCGAACCTATTATCGCGACGAAGCGTCCGAGGGAGAGACGCAGGACACGGACGTGGAATTCACCGGAAGTGGTGTCTAGTCCGTCTCAGGGCGAGTTTTGGTCGTCGATGGTTAGTGCTCCGTTCCAGTTGAACATTAGGGTGACACCGGGCGGCTCGCGCCGTTCCGCTAACAATTCTAGCTGGGGCGCAAGCCCACCCGAGCGTCAACCCGAAAACCGAATTGGAGCGAAGCACTCGTGGCGCGACCGTCGTGGGGCCGGGCTTGTCATGGTCTCAGGCTTGCTACGGCCGCCACCTTTCCGTCGACATTTCCAGGAACTCACCGCTCGTTGCGAGAGGCGGTTGGTGATTCCCGTTTCGACGGTCAAAATGCGTCTCCGGTTACGCGATCCCCGCTCGAGGCTCTTTATGATCGAACTCGGTATCAACATTGATCACGTCGCAACGCTCCGCCAAGCTCGTCGCACTTACGAGCCCGACCCTGTGGTTGCCGCGGCACTCGCCGAGCAAGGTGGCGCCGATGGCATCACGTTTCACCTTCGCGAAGACCGACGGCACATTCAGGATCGTGACGTCGAACTGTTGATGCAAACGGTGACAGTGAAGACCAATATGGAAATGGCCTGCGCCGACGACGTGGTCGCGATCGCTTGCCGCGTTAAACCTGACTGGGCCTTGTTGGTGCCCGAGAGCCGTGAAGAAGTCACGACCGAGGGCGGGTTGGATGTGTCCTCGGACGACGGACGAATTGCACGAGCCGTCGAAAAGCTCAAAGCCATCGGGATTCAAACCAGCCTCTTCGTCGACCCGGATCCGGCGCAGGTGGAAGCCTCGGCGGCACTCGGTGTTGACGCGGTCGAGCTTCATACGGGGCCCTACGCGTTGGCAAAACGTGAGCAAGTCGGCGTTGAGTTGGGACGTCTTGCCAAAGCTGGCGAGATCGCTGTTTCAGCGGGGATGCGTTTGCACGCTGGTCACGGATTGAACTATGTCAACGTTCGTCCCGTCGCGAAGCTATCGGGGATGATCGAGTTAAACATCGGTCATTCGATTGTGAGTCGTTCCGTGATGGTCGGAATGCGAGAAGCGGTGGCGGAGATGCGGCGTTTGCTTGACGTTTGCGTCCCCTGATTCATGCCGATGCGAGTCCAAGTGCGCGGTCCATTCGTTCCGCGACTTGACGAATCCGGTCCGGGCCTCCACCGCTCACTTCGGCAGTCGCCCAGCCGTTGAATCCGATTTCACCGAGGGCATGTCGCACGGCTTCCCAGTCAACATCGCCTTCGAAAAGATCGCAATTCTTGTCGCGCCCCAGGTGTCGATCTTTGACATCGATTTTCACGATTCGGTGCCCCAGCTTTCGTATCCAAGCGGGGGCTCCGCCGAGACCATGGTGATTGCCGATATCGAAAAAGGCACCGACAAAGGGGCTCCCAATTGAATCCAAGTACTCTTTCCACTGTTTCGGATCGGGGCAAAACCCGTTGCCGACGTTTTCGCACAGGATTCTGACGCCGAAACGAGCTGCAAGCGAAATGCTTTTGCGGATTCCGTCCATCGAGCGTTGCCGAACCTGTTCATGGTTTTCGCGTTCTTCGTCGGTGACTTTGCCGTTAACGAGTAGCACTGAATCAGCGCCACAGTCGCCCGCAAACTGAATGGCGTCTTTCAGGTTCTGGACAGCTTTGGCTCGGACCGTCTCGTCTGGATCGCTGAGTCTTTCTTTCCAGTGATAGGTGCCGTTGATGTTGTGAATCCGTACGCCCGTTCTGTCTTGGGCGGTGAGTGCTTCGCGCAGCACGAATCGATCGGGTGCGAACAGTGAGATGCCTTCGAAACCTGCATCCTTTGCGATCTGGAATTTGTCGAGCGTTGTGTCGCCGGACCGGATCATCGTCACCTTCACGGCTTTAAAGATCCTGCTATTCGCTGGTTCGGTTGCCCGTAGGGAGTGTGGAGTCAGCATCGACCACCGATGCGATTCCACCGGCGGCCAAGCATTTGCGGCGATTGATCATGCTAATTTCCATGAAGTCGGCTCCCTGGTGCGACGCTCGCTGAACTCGGGCGGGCCACAGTATAAGCTGAGTGTTTTCTTTTGGCGGAGGTGTTGAATTCGTATGCGCTACCTTGTTTCGTGCCGGCTCTTGTGTCTTGCGTGCTTCCTTCTAATCGCTGCTGCCCCGGCGATGGCCGAGGAAACGCGGCCGAACATTTTGTGGTTTGTCGTGGACGACATGTCGGCCAACTTTTCCTGCTACGGAGAGACGTTGATTGCAACGCCAAGTGTCGACCGTCTGGCTCGCGAGGGAATCCGATTCACTCGGGCCTACGCGACGTCACCGGTTTGCTCGACGTTTCGATCGGCAATGATCACCGGCATGTACCAGACTTCAATCGGCGCACACCATCATCGTAGCGGGCGAGGTGAACACCGAATTCAGTTGCCAGACGGTGTGCGACCGATACCCGAATCCTTTCGCGCGGCCGGTTACTGGACTTGTATCGGAAGTGGGCTTTCGGAGACGGATGCGAGCGGAAACAAGGTGCGCCAAGCACGGCTTGGAAAAACGGACTACAACTTTGACTGGTCCCCCGAGATGTACGACAGCCATGACTGGGCCGGACGCGCCAGCGATCAACCGTTCTTCATGCAGGTTCAGCTTCACGGCGGAAAGATTCGAGGCTCATCGGAATCAAAATATCTGGCGACGCAAAAACGGATGCAGCGTGAGTTCGGCAAATTCACCTCGCCGTCGGATGTCAAATTGCCGCCTTATTATCCGCGTGACCCGGTGATGCTTCAGGACTGGTCGACCTATCTCGATAGCGTCCGTTTGACGGACAAGCATGTTGGCAAAGTCATGGAGCGACTCGAACGTGAAGGGTTGCTGGAGAACACGCTGGTAATCTTCTTTACGGACCACGGAATCAGTCACGCGCGGGGCAAGCAGTTTCTGTATGACGAGGGCACGCACATCCCGCTGGTGATTCGAGGGCCGGGGGTGCAGGCGAATCAGACGCGTAGCGACTTGGTGGAGCACATCGACGTTGCCGCGACATCGCTCGCCGCTGCGGGGATTGAGGTGCCATCGAAGATGGAAGGCGACGATCTACTCGCGACGGACTACGAACGGAAGGAGTTCGTTTTCGCTGCCCGAGATCGCTGTGGTGAGGCGGCCGATCGAATTCGCTCGGTTCGCACTGACCGCTACCTCTACATCAAGAACTTTTATCCGTCGCGTCCGCATTTGATGCCGAGTTCCTACAAGGATGGCAAACTGATTGTGCAACGGTTGCGAGAATTGCACGCAAGTGGGCAACTGAGTGAACTGGCGACCGAGTTGCTCTTCGCACCGACGCGTCCCGCAGAGGAGTTGTACCTGTACCAGGAAGATCGTTGGCAGATCGAGAACTTGGCGGGTAAACCGGAGCATCTGAGCGAGTTGAAAACTCACCGAGCGGCCTTGCAGCAATGGATCGATCAAACCGGAGACCCGGGGCCTGAGTCCCTTGAGGTCTATCGGATGGAAACCGAAGACCAGATCCAGTCCACCCGCAATGAAAAAACGAAGGCCATCTACCGGACCAATATCAGTATTTACGAACAGTGGTTCCGCGAGGGGAAGTAACCCTGGTGGTGCGAAACGCGATGTGACCTTTCATCAAAAACGGCGATTCGATCAAACTGCGATCGGGCTCGACACGTATTGTGAGCTTCGCTGGTGTTTTTTGAGATCGATTGATGTCCCAAGTTGAAAGCGGTTCGGAGTCTTTGACCGGCAAGTCCGGCTCACTGATTGCGCGGACGGGTCGCCTGATTCAGCTTGATCGAACCCTGCTCTTCGCGCTCGCCAGCCGTGTTTGGCAAGCTGCTTCGGGGCCGGTGACCGTCGCGTTGATCTTACGCTACCTCACTCCGGGCCAGCAGGGCGTCTACTACACGCTGGTCACCATCGTGGGCGTCCAAGCCTTTTTTGAGCTGGGGCTGCTGAATGTTCTCGTCAGCCAAGCGGGGCATGCGCACGCGGGGGAGACGGAGTCCGAAGATTCTTCCCGGCAACGGATGCACCTGCTGATTCGAAGCTCGTTTCGGTGGTTCGCTGTCGCATCGCTACTTTACGGTCTGACTTCGTTGTCTTACGGCTGGTACACCTATTCGGCGAGCGATGCGCCGGAGGGGTGGCGGGGACCACTCTGTTGTTTGATTCCGCTGGCCGCTTTAACCGTTTTTCTGTCGCCGATCCTCGCGTTATTGGAGGGGGCCGGCCAACGCCAGTTTGTCTACCTTTTGCGTTTGATTCAGATGGTGATGGGCAGCCTCGCCGTCTGGAGCTGTCTCGTCGTTGGCTTGGGGATTTGGACGCTCGTCGTTTCGATAGCCGTTCAACTTGCCTGCATGCTCTGGGCGGCCGCGCGGTTGCGTCACCTTTACCCCGGAGGCACGGATGTCGTTGAAGGACGCGACGAGTTCCGGTGGTCGCGTGATGTGCTGCCGTCACAATGGCGGTTAGCTGTCGCGAGTGCCGCGTACCATTTCGCGACGCAGTTGTTCCCATTGATCGTCTTAACGTTTCACACGACAATCGAAGCCGGCCGACTCGGCATGACGCTTACCATCACCACCGCCATTCAAATGTTCTCCGCGAGCTGGGTTCAAACGAAATATAGCGTCGCGGCCCAGCAGCACGCGCGCGGTTCCCGTGAGGAAGCCGGTACCATGTGGCGGCAAGCCGCGATCATCTCTTCCGTCGTTCTGATTTGCGGTTTCGGTGCCTTAGCGCTGCTGATTCCTGCGACGGGGTGGCTTCGAGCCGACCTTCCGACCCGATTCATCGAACCATGGCAGGTGGCGTGTCTGGGAATCGGAGCGGTGGCCTTTCACGGCGTCTCGCTGCAGTCGTTTTATGTGCTTTCCCGCGGTGGGAATCCACTACTGCTCGCTTCGTTAATCGGATCATTGGCCGTTGGAGCCGGGGTGTGGGGGCTCGGATATGTCTACGGCACCGCAGGGATTGCGCTCGCGTATAGCTGCTTCGCCGTTGCGATCGCGTTACCCGTTCATACGTGGGCCTATCTGCGTTATCGCAAGGTCGGACAATGATGGAGGCCGCGACAGAGGTCGAGATGGAATCAACGCCTTGCCCGTTGTGTGGTCAGGATGCGTTTGTGTCGGTGATGAAGGGCCGTGACTTATTGTTCTTTTGCCCGGGCGAGTTTTCGATCGTTCGTTGCACCGCGTGTGCGCATGCCTATCTGAATCCACGGCCGACACTCGCCGAAATCGGCAAGTTCTATCCCGATGATTATGGCCCGCACGCGGATGAATCCAACGCGGCGAAATCGGATGCCGGGGAGCAAGCGATTCCGGTCGTCGAGTCGCAGGATGGGGACGACGCGCCGAAGAGCGAGCCTTGGTATCTCAGCGGTTTTGTGCGTGCGATTCCCGGATTGCGAGGCTTCTACTATTGGTTGATGCGAGACCGGGCGTTGATCTTGCCTGACGTTCCGAGGAGCGAGAAGCGGGCACTCGATCTGGGGTGCGGGTCTGGAGGGGATCTCGTGCGATTACGCGATCAGGGATGGAATGCGGAGGGGGTCGAGCTGACGCCGGCCGCCGCAGAGATCGCCCGAAGTCGCGGTTTTCGCGTTTTCACGGGAACACTGGAAGAAGCCGAGTTTGACAATCAAACATTTGATGCGGTATTCGCATCGATGGTGGTGGAACACCTCCACGATCCGATTGCCACCTTGCGGGAGATCGATCGAATCCTCGCTGAAGATGGTTGGGTCGTATTCACGGTTCCAAATTTTGGTTGTTGGGAGAGGTGGTTTTTCGGACGATTCTGGTACGCGCTCGAGACGCCCCGGCACCTGCAGCACTTTACGCCGCGGACTTTGAAAAACATGCTCCAAGGCGAGGGTTATCGTCAGGTGCGTGTGGTGCACCAAGAGACTTGCAATCAGGTGTTCGGCAGTCTTGGAATCATGCTCCGGCAATCGGGCAAAATGAATGGACTTGCGAATCGTCTGGTCGATGTGCCTCACCGGCCGTCGATGTTCGGCAACTTGCTACGCGCGTTGCCCGCAAAACTCTTGGCTTGGTGCGGTCAGGCCGGTCGCTTGACGGTCCTTGCTCAGAAGCCGCTTGGAGACAAGTCGTCTTGAACGTGTTGTTTCTCTCTTCCGGTCCGCACGTCCCTTCGGCGCGGTTCCGTATTCTTCCCTACCTCAGTCATTTCCGTCGGGAAGGGCATCACTGCGTTTTAGCCAATAGTTATCCCGAAAAGTATGACTACTTTCCGGCGATGGGTTTTCGCCCCAGCCAGTTTCTGAAACGGTCGGTGAGACGTTGGCATCTTCTGAGGGCACGCCTTTCGTCGTTCGATGTTGTTTTCATCGATCGCGAAATCTTTGACAGTGAAGATGACTCGATGGAAAAGCGCTTTCGGGACGCGTGCGGCAAACTGGTTCTCGACATCGATGATGCCGTGTTCTTGCGTTACCCCGAGAAGTTTGAGCGTTTGATGCGGCTCTCGGACACCGTGGTTTGTGGCAACCGGTTTTTGATGGACAAGGTGCGTCCTCTGAACGACAAACTGTTGCACATCCCGACCTGCGTCGACCTGGAGGACTATCAACTCGTCGATCGTAAACCGAATCCGATTCCTGTTGTCGGGTGGATGGGGACGACAGGGAACCTGAAGTACATCGCCGTGGTGGCGGAAGCACTACGAGAAGCTAGTCGAGAATTTGACTTTGAGTTCCGTGTGATCGTGCCCGACGCGACACCTTTGAAGGAGTTTGATCTCACGGGCGTGAAGCTCAGGCATGAACCTTGGGATCCAAAAAACGAGGTCGCACAGCTTCAAGCTTTGGACATCGGATTGATGCCCTTGTTTGCCGATCAACAGTGGGACATCTACAAGTGCGGCTTGAAGCTGATCCAGTACTTGGCGGTCGGCGTTCCCGGGATTGCTGCGCCGGTGGGCGTAAATTCGGAGATGATCGACGAAAACCGCAACGGTTTTGTCGCCCAGGAAACCAGTGAATGGGTGCAGGCACTTTGTGCTTTGTTATCCGATGAGGGACGCCGCTCCGAAATGGGGCGTCGGGGCAGAAAGACCGTCGAAAGTAAATACTCTATCCAGGCGAACTACCCGGTTCTCCGCGATGGGTTGGAACGTTTGATCGCGGACGGGTAGATCGAGAAGTCGACGGGTCCGAAGGCTCGGCGTTGGATTTGCTGAACGACAGGTTCTGACCGATGGCTCCCGCTAAAAGAAGTTGTCCGGGACGGTAGCCGTCGTCGGTTAAACATCGCAACAACATCGTGATCTGCATTTTGGTGAGCCGCGCTAGCTTGCGGGTTTCTCTGGGAAAACCGGCGTCTAGCTACTCAAACTGAGCGGTTTCCTAAAACGAAAGGGTGTTGGGCTGTGAAGGCTCGTTCTTTTTTCACCCTCCCGCAACGAAATGGATGCAGCTTGCAAGAGCTGGATCCATTTCGTGGCGGGAGGGTCGACGTGTTTCC
>JBCBOT010000231.1:0-13060 GCA_039821165.1 Planctomycetota bacterium
ACTTGTGGATCAAGTCCAAGACTCAGACGCACGTTATCCAAATGGAAGAACGCGGGCCCGGTAAAGTTCTCAGGGATGATCCAGTCAAAACTCACACGCACCGTTTGTCCGACGAACGCGGAGACATCCACACTGCTTTCGGAGGTTCCCGTGTCCGACACGGAATCCCCCGCCTCGGCACGAAGGATGGTGTGACTTGCCAAGACACTTCCGCCACCAGCCGTCTCGATATTGACCTGAAACAGCCTGTCTTCGATCGCTCCAAACGTAAGAGACCATCCCCCGCGATGATCGAATGAAATCGAATTCCCGGTGATCATCACGTCCTGTGCAACTCGAATCGTGCCTTGAGCTCCATCAAAGCCATGCATCACCGCGAACGTCCCGTCGGTCGGCATCAACGTGTTGCTGCCGAAGCTAGCCTGATCGCCAACGGTGCCAACTCGAAGGGGGGAAAAGGGGCGCGAAAGTTCCTGCGTGATCCACCCTGTAAAATCGCCGGTCTCAAAACTGGGATTGGTAAATTGACCGAGTGCCGAATTCACAAATCCGATCGACAACAACAGACAAACGATCGTTTGCCGTCCAAGTTTTAGCATCCTTGCTCTCCCTGAAGTGCACATCCTTGAATCGCCAGTGCTGCTGACCATCGGGGCAATCCCCCCGTCCGCCGTCGACTTCCCCAAAAACTGTTGTCATTTCGCTCTACGGCCGTACCTAATGGTCGAGTTGTATCGATTGCCCTAGCGGGTATTCGGACATCCGATTCACCCTCTGGAAGGGGCGTTGAGGCGGCGTTGTCACCCGCTGACAGTGCGACCGAATTCCGTCCCGCGCAGAATCTCAACATTTTCGTGGGTTTCGATGTCCATCCGCTTCTCCACCACGGCTGAACCGACAGAAATGAACCCAACCTGATTTTCGTGGAGTTTTTGAGATGCGTGCGACGGCTGTCCTGATCCCCTTGCTGATTGCTTCATCCGCGCTTGCGCAGCAGCCGTCACCCGTCATGGAGTACGCCTCGGTACTGACCGGCCTCAGGGTTCGTCACAAGACCGGGGTGATCGAGTTTGAAGAACCCAATCACGCGCTTGCAACCGTCTTCCTTCCGTCAAACACTCCAGTCGTCGCCGTCATCACAAAGAAAGGCTCCAACACTCCGCTCGCACAGCAAGCATTCGGCGTCTCGCAGGCTAGCGGAGCGTTCAATCGCATTTCACGCCGGGGCGCGCTCGCACAGTATGCGGCGAAGGCACCCGGGGATTACACGGTTCATTATCTCGCCGGACGACAAATCATGTCGTCCATCGACTTCACCATTGAAGCCGAAAAGAATGACGATCTGTTTCAGCCCAAAACGCACTACTACGTCAAAGGGCCTTGGGACACGTGGGCCTACATGTACGCCCCGCTTCCCGACAGCGGAAACACACAACCCGAATTCCGCATGTGGGTTCACAAGCGTTCGTTCGCGGATGCTCCCGGCGCAGATCAGTACGACATCGAATTGGTGCTCAATGGCGATGTCGTCGGCGTCGCAAGCACCGGATTCAACAGCACCAAAGAAGTCCAACAGCTCCGATTCGCGTGGAATCATCCCGAGAGCAAGGGTGGGCGCGCGATGTCGGTCAAGGACCTGACAGGGACCAATGGGACCTACTTCGTCGTGGCCAAGAAAAATGGCGCACCGTTCGGGGTGTGGCCCTTCGAAGTCAAAGACGGTCAACCGAAATTGCATGCCCGCCAAGCCAATGCGTTTCAACCACGCGCAAACTACATCGTGCCTCGGGTCTCGGGAATCACCGACAGTGCCCCGGGGATGGTCGTCTTCATGGAACGACTCACCCCCTCGCAAGCCAAGGCGGCGATGGCAAGTGCGTCATCTTCAGCCTCGACAGCGGATATCGATCCTGCTCGTTGGGTTTGGATGCCACGATCAATCGACCCGAACCGTGGTTTCCAATTCAACGTCACCAACGTCGAGACTCGAACCGACACGGGTTTTGCTGTCGGCGAAGACATGGTCGTTTTCGGTACAGGGTTCCCCAATGGCGTAAAGTACATGCTGGCGGGAGACACACAGCCTCGTGAGATCCCCGCCGGCGAGACGTTTTCATCAAAGGTCTTCTGCGTTTGCGGTCGAAAGATCGTGCTCACCAAACGTAACCGCGTCTTCGTCTTTGACACACAAAGCGAGCAGATGGTCGAAATCGCGGAAGACGACATTTCTCTCTACAACCCCAGCAAGGCACAGATCAATTCGGACGGATATCTCGTCGCCACGGTAAACAAAGCTCTCACGGTCAAGGATCGAACGATTGTCAAAGTCATCGATGTAAGTGGGGATCAGCCAGTGATCATCCCGATCAAAAACGCCAATTACACCGATGCTGATGTCACCAGCATTGGTGTCGACTCAGAGAATGGAGGCATCATCGTTTCGTCACGATCCAAGAAATTGGTCGCTGCTGCAAAGATCGCACCGCTCGCAGATCAGTACCTCTACGACGTCTCAGAGTATCGTGGCGTTGCATCGTTCCCGATCGTGATCGAACGCGACGATGTCACCTATGTGGACGAAGACTGGAATGTCCGCCGTCTCGACCTGACGACGAAGTCTCCCAAAGCAATCACTCAGCAAAAAATCGCCCGCAGCAGTGATGGATTCTGGGTCCGAAAGGGAAGACTGGTAACTTTCAGCAGCGAAGGCAAAGTCGGCTCACGGTTGCCGGCCGTCCTCAGTGACTCAAGCGACGCTCCCCAAGCAGCTCCTGGCACGGGAACGGACATTCCGGGCACGAGCGCAAAACTCGGTTTGGGTGGTTCAGCCGCGATCGCGCTCGATAAAACCGTATTCCTCGCCGGAACCGCCGGCGACAGTATCGGCACCGGGGAACGCTTGCAGATTTTGGGCGACGATCAATGGCAACCGATACTGGGAACGAACGGAAAACCCGTTTGGGGAAGCGAGGTCGTCACCAGCATGGGTTTCATGGCGCTCAAGGTTCGCAACGCCGACGGAAAAACCGTGATCGGCTATGCAACCTACGGTCAGCGAATCGACATGACCGACGTGAATAGAGCCACCGACAATGGCAAGGTGAAGACCATGCCGACAACGCAGTCGACGCCTTCCGTCCCCCGCACCGAACCCAAGACCACATCGTTGAATGAAATCGACAAGGCGTTCATCGAAGCGATGCTCGAATCCGAAAGTGACATTATCGCCGCCTACACGACAGCGTTTGGTGAAGACGTGGCGAAGCAGAAACTGCTCGAGGGCTGGAAAGCCACACTCAAGAACTCCGACAAAACGCACTTGCTGGATGAGTTGAAGAAGCGTTCCAAGTCGTTCAAGAACTGAACAAGCGAGTGCGGGAACAAAGAATCGTGAGTGACACTCGCCAAAAAGCGCACCTTCGAAACGGGTAGCGCTACCAAGCAGGGTCAATTCGTTCCCGCGGCATTCACTGCCGAAGAGTTAGTCGCCCGAACCCTCCGCTTCACCAAAGACGACGAGGTCGCCTTCTGTGGTGCGAAAGTGAATCCGACAGTTCGGCAATCTCTCTTGCAACTCATCAAGCTCCGGCGGCTCGAACTTGTAAAAGTAAAGCAGCGTGAGGTTGGAGAGTCTAGAAAGGAGCTGCATGCCGGCTTCGCTTACCGTGAAATCCTCTCGCGGCATGTCAAAATGCAGGGTGTTCAGCGAAGAGATTTCGGAGATCGTTTTCAAGGCATCCTCATCGACTTCGCCACCGATGATCAGGTTTTGCAACCTCTCGGGCATCTGCAACAGCGCTCGAAATACCTCCGTTGAAACGGTCTCTTCGAAGAAAACACCTTGTAGATTGGGTTGATGTTTGGCGAGCAGACGGATCCACGCGGGCTTCGCGACTTGCCCCTTCAAACCGAACGTTCGAAGTTGAACCAACTTTGACGCGACGAGATAGTCAAGGTCCGCATCGGTAACGGCGCGGCCCTCTTTCGTACTGAAGAAGATTCCGTCGATCTCGAAAGGCTGATCCGGGATCGGATCGCCGCTCATGACCATCCCGTGCCGATCTCCCTCAAAACGAACTTCCAACTCGTAACCGGGCGGGTTTTCCCATTCAGCGATTCTCCGAACGGCAGCGGAAGCGTCGATGCCTTGTGTGGGGTTCGGAGCCGGTCGAGGCTCGTCCTCGTCTTTGGCAGGAGACTTTGACACGGGGACAGAAGCTGAACGACGCGCATTGTCACCACCCTTTGTTTCGATCGTGATACGGCTCTCACCGATCTCAGCGACGACGTCGTTCTCGGTCTCAACGATCACCTTCGAGCCGTCACGCAGTTGGATCACGATCACCGTCCCCAGCATCGCGAGCAGTGCGGCGCCGATCCAAACTGCCGAGGTGAACTTGGAGGTCGTGGATTTTGGATCCGCATTTGCTGACGACTCATGCACCGCCGACTGTCGCATCGTTGCGAGCCGAGCGGCGACCTCTTCCGCTGAAGAGACACGGTCCGCCGGTTCCTTTGCAAGAAGTTCACCGACGAGGTCGTTTAAGTCCGAACGTGTGTCGGGTGAAACGCCGGCCAGCGGCGTTGGTTCCGCACGTGCAACCGCAAGCAACGTCGCCGTCAGGTTCTTTCCATCGAACGGAGGCTGGCCGCTTGCCAAGTGATAGAGAACACTACCGAGGCTGAACAAATCGCTGCGATGATCGACGACTTCGCCACCGGCTTGTTCCGGTGCCATGTATCGGGGTGTTCCCAAAACCGTTCCGGACTGGGTGAGTGATTGGTCCTCGTTCGTCATCCGCGCAAGCCCGAAATCCAGCAGTTTGACGCGGCTGCGATGTGTCTCAAGCCAGATATTGTCGGGCTTAATATCTCGGTGAACGAGTCCCAAGCCGTGTGCCGCCGCCAGTCCCTCCGCAATCTGATGGCCGATCTGAAGCACGTCGGCTTCATTCAGCTTGCCGTCTCGCTCCAATCGATCGCGGAGGGATTCTCCTTTGAGCAACGGCATCGCGATAAATGGGATGCCACGATCCTCTCCGACTTGCAGGATCGTCACCACGTTGTCGTGCTCGATCGCTGCGGCTGCCTGGGCTTCGCGCAAAAAACGGTCTTTGGCCTTCGGTCTCGCCGCGGCGTCCGGCTTCATCACCTTGATCGCGACGGCTCGTTTGAGTCGCGGATCTTCGGCGCGAAACACGATTCCCATGCCACCAGCCCCGAGTTGTTCGAGAATCCGGTAGCCACCGAGCCGCCCCAACTCATCTTCTTGCTCCGCCGGGGCGAGGAAGTCCACCTCGGGAGCCTTGCCAGGCGTGACAGCGTCACCGGTGTCGTGTTGAGCAACGTCAACGGTCTCGTGGAAATTGCCGTTTGAAACGGCCGCCAACGCATGACGAATCGCATCCGCGACGACACTGTCTTCGACATCCGTTGACAAGGATGCCGCAAAATTGACCGTGACATCATCGTTCGGATTCAGCGTGTCCGCTTCGGCGGCGCATCGTTCGCATTCCAACAAGTGAGACTCGACCGCCTCCATCGCTTCCAAGTCCAATTCGCCACGAACGTAGCGAGCCAGCGACTGGGCGGTGACGCATTCGTTTTGAACCATTCGATTTTGAATCCGATCTTCGTCAGGGGCTTCGCTGTCGAGAGGAGATACGTTCCGTACCTCGCAGCCATTTCATGCTTTTCGAACTTTATCTGGATCAAAACGATCCAGATGCGAGTTTCGGATCACCGCCTGCACTGTGCGCTAGTCCAGCAGCCCCTCGAGTTCTTTCCGCAGTCGAGCCAAAACTCGGCATTTGGCGACGCGTACCGCGTTTTCGCTCATTCCTAGCCGTTCGGAAACCTCTCGCGAACTCAGCCCTTCGGCGACATACAACCAACAAGCGTCCCACGTTTTGGATTCGAATTCGCTTCGCATCAAGTCCCGAGCCCTTGCGACCAGAAACTCGCGATACTCACGCTCGGCAAAAACGTCTGCCTCAACAGTGGAACCCGAGAACTCTTCATTCTCCGAAAGCGAAACGGCGGCGCGGCGGTTCTGCTTTCGATGCAGGTCGCGGGCATGATTGACAACGACCGTCTTGAGCCAACTCCGAAAACGCAGGCCTGGCTGATACGAAAACTCCCGCATCTTGACCAAGAGTTTCGCCAAAACCTCTTGCAACAAATCCGCCGAACTCTCGGCCCCCAAACCGTTTTGCACGCCCCAACGATAGATCATCGGAGAGTAAAGACTCGCGAACCGCTCCCACGCCTCCTCGGAGTTGTGTTGCCCGAGGCGACGTAGCAGGCTGACAGAAGTGGAATCCATAGGGCGGCATAAAAGGAGCTGAATAGAGCGACGCATCGTTGGGTGCATCCATAGTCTAGACGCTGTTCCAGTTTGCGTCGAAATGTCGACCGCGATCCCCCATCGAGGCGGCGGTCAGGTCAAATCCACGTCTCACCGAAAGACGATCGGACCTTGCATGGGGTGATCCAGTACCCAGGTGATCCAGAGAACCAGTGTCGCAATGTCATCGGCAATACCCACGTCGTGTGTCGCAGAACTCGGCCGCACCGAGTGGGCTCATGAACCAATCTCAGAGCACCCTTTCGACGGGCGTTCCGGCCTGTTAGAACGCGCTTCAAAGACTCTCGCGGAGACAATAGACGATGGACACGCAGAAGATTCAGGAACTGGTCGATACTTTCTTCACGTGCAACCGAGAAGACCTGACTCAGATTTTCAACGAGATGCTGTTCGCGCTCGACGCCGAACAGTCGATGCCCGCGGGGCGACTGATGTCTCGAAACTACGAGACGGCGCAGGCCAACCCCGAGATTCACACCCTGCCGGGGAACCTGAAAGATGCCCGCGATGCAATCTTTCCGTTCTACTGGGGCACCGATAGTTGGCAATCGAAGTTGCACCTTGAAAACGTCAAGGGACCGCCCAACTTCGCATCACTCATCGGTTCCATCGCGGCGTTGCTCAAGAACCCGAACCTTTGCGTCGACACCTATTGTCTCCGATCGAATGAACTGGAGGTCAAGTCGATCACGGCACTCGCGAACCTGATCTTCTATCACACCGAATCGCCCTGGGGTGTATTCACGATCGGCGGCACCATTTCGAACTTGTATGGAGGCAAGATCGGAATCGAAAAAGTTGCCCCGGGAACGATGCAAAATGGGCTTCGTGACCGAAAGATCGTCGGCGTTGTTTCCGAAGCCGGCCACTACTCCAACGCGACACTCGCGGGCTGGCTGGGGATCGGCGTTCAGAATCTCCATACCGTTCCGACCGATTCCCACCTGTCGATGCGACTGGATCTCTTGGAAGAAAAACTCGATGCGTTGTATTCCGATGGCAACGAAGTGGCTTTTGTCATTGCGACCTTTGGGACGACCGACGCGTTCGGGATCGATGACATCGCGGGGATCCGAGAAATCATCGAACGAAAGGCCAAAGAACACAGCGTGACGGTCCCACACCTGCATGTGGACGCCGCCGTGGGCTGGGTGAGTTGTTTTCTGACGGAATACGACATCGAAAAGAATCCTTTCCAAGCAGCCGACACGACACTGGAACTGATTCGTCAAACCCAATCGGCAACGTTCGGGTTTCGCAATGCCGATTCGGTCACCATCGACTTTCACAAGATGGGCTGGGGACACTATCCGTCGAGCGCGTTCATTGTTCGCCGCCGCGAAGACCTGCTGCACCTAACCCGCAGCGTCGAAGAAGTCCCCTACTTTTCCGAAGCCGACTTTCGACACGACCCGGCCTTGTTCACGCTCGAGTGTTCGCGTCCCGGTATCGGACCTTACGCCGTGATGGCTTCGCTCAACGGAATCGGGCTCAGTGGCTATCGTTGTCTGGTCGCAAACGCGATTGAAAAGGCTTCGATTCTGAAGCAGAAAATCGAAGAACTGCCGTTTTGTAAGGTACTGAATCCCACCACACCCGGACCGAGCGTTTGTTGGTGGGTGCTACCTCGTGGCCGCGACGCGAAGGCGATTCATGCGGAATTGGAAGCGGGCACGCTGAGTGAAGACGCCCGCGCACAGTACTTCGAAGAGATTCGACGCTTGTATGACAAACGCGTTGCGGCGCTCGACCCGCAAGTCGACGCACGCCTGAGTTTCACCACTTCGATCGGCTACTGTCCCCACGGCATCCAAATGCCCGCATGGAAAGCGGTCTTCTTTAATCCCAAAACCGACCTCGAAGTCATTGATCGCGTGATCGAGAGCATCAACGATATTGCTTGATCGTCGGAACACTCCAAGCGATCCCGTCTCATTCACGCCGAGTAGGTCGCGAAGTCGGTGTAGCCTTCTTCCCCGGTGGGTGAGTACCAATCTGAGACTTGAGCCTCCTCAGCTAGGGGCCAATCATTGCGGAACCGTTCGACAAGATCGGGATTCGAAATGAAAGGGCGACCGAATGAAACCATGTCGGCAAACCGATCAGCGAGGGTCGCTTCGGCAGTCTCCTTCGTATAACCGCAATTGGCCATGATCGGCCCCGAAAACACCTTTCGAAACTCCGATAAGATCATCGGTTCGCCGAGTTCGTGAAATCCGAACGCCAAACCATCCATCACGTGCAAATATGCCAAGCCCAATCCATCCAATTCGCCCGCTACGTATGTGAATTGTTCGCGGTAGTCGGGAGATCCCATGTCGTTAAACGCGCCGTTGGGCGAGAGTCGCACGCCCACGCGATTGGATGGCCAGACCTCCGTGACAGCTTGCAACACTCCACGAAGGAATCGATACCGCTTCTCCTTCGAGCCTCCGTAGGCATCGGTACGCTGATTGGTTTTCGACTGGAGGAATGTATCGATCAGATAGCCGTTCGCGGCATGTACTTCGACCCCATCGAAGCCTGCATCCTTCGCACGCGAAGCTGCTCTGCGATAGTCCTCGACGATCCGTGGAATCTCATTGGGCTCCAATGCTCGCGGCGTCTCATGAGGTTGTTTCCCATTTGGCGTGTGGATGTACTCCGCATTGATTCGGATCGCGGAAGGCGCGACCGAGATTTCGCCGTCATGAAAATGACTGTGGGAGGCACGTCCACAGTGCCAGAGTTGAAGAAACACCAATCCTCCGGCGGCGTGAATGGAATCCGTCACCGCTTTCCAGCCTTCAACCATTTGATCGTTGTAAATACCCGGCGATTCATTCCAGCCATTGGCACTCGGCGAGATGGTCGTCGCCTCGGTGAGAATCAGACCGGCAGAGGAGCGCTGCCGATAGTATTCGGCCATCGTCGATGTCGGAATTCGGTCGACGCCGGCGCGGGCTCTGGTCATCGGCGCAAGCACGATCCGATTCGAAAGCTCAAGGCCGTACATTGAGAACGGCTGAAAAAGTGATCCATTCGACATGAGTCGCTTTGAATTCCTAATGTGGGAAGGTCTGCCATGCGAATCTCACCCGTCTCCGGCGGAGCAGAGAGCCAAAACGAGCACGGCGAAATGCAACGCGAACAATCGAATGACGCTTGAAACGCATCTGGCAAGAATACTCGCGCTCAAGCCGTCCAACGATAGGCAACGGAACACCCTGCTCCATCGACCCTCGAGAAGCCACGAGACGCCAAGGGGGCACTTTCTCGCGGCAGAGCACAACCGCGGTAGACGAACACTTGTCCCTGACTCAGTGTTCGTTTCGATCTTCTGAGAGTTTCGAGCGAATCCGTTTCGAACGCGTTACCGCTATTAGATCAGGTCGAACAGCATGCGTTCGTCGGAATCGTGCGCGATTTCTGTTTTAGCTCGCCAATGAGTTCGCTCGTCATGCTCATTGAGTGATGACCAATAAGCGAAATCGTTCCGCGAGGTCGGCTCGCGTTCCACAGCGTGACTCGAGTCACCTGAACATCGGAGACCACGCCGAAAGTGAACCTCAATGCCCAGGCCCACGGCCGACAACGAAAACGGGCTCGGTTTTCAACCGCCAAAAGGTTCTTGTTTTCCGCGGTACTCTGTTTTTGAGCCGCGGGACGCGGCGAAGACACCGCCCGCGTCTGAGTGCGATCAAGAGGCCGGAACCACTCGCGGACCCGGTGACTATGTGCGTGCCTCCCTCCCGTCCAAGGGCTCACGCGGCAGGCTAACGGACATGGCAAGACTCACCTTGTGGCAGGGCGATTCCTGGTCATCGCGATGGCGCCGGTGGACTCCCAAGCCGAACCCGGTGGTGAGCGTGGTGTCTCCTCCCAAAGTATTGGCTTGAATTCGAGCGGATGCTCTGCAGTCCGAAACCCAACGCATCTATCCCAGCTCCTCACTCCATCGAGCGTCTCGCCATGGAAGCAGTCTTGTTGACCGGCATTCAAGGCGCCGGGAAGTCGTCATTTTATCGAGATCGCTTTTTCCGCACCCACCTACGCGTGAACCTGGACCTACTACGAACGCGACATCGAGAAAGGCGTTTGCTCGATTTCTGTTTTGAAACGTCCCAGCGGTTCGTCATCGACAACACCAATCCGACACGATCAGAAAGAGCCGTTTACATCTCCCGATCGGTGACGGCTGGCTTCCGCGTGCTCGGCTACTACTTCGAATCGCGGGTGGACGCGTGCTTGCAACGAAACTCGAATCGAATCGATCGAGTGCCCGAGACCGCCATCTACGGCACGGCCAAGAAGTTGGAGATTCCGAATTTCGAAGAGGGATTTGATGAATTGTGGTACGTGAGAACAGGCGAAACGGGATTCGACATTGAGGAGTGGAAAGATGAAGTTTGACGACTTGGACAGCGCGATGCGGGTCTACGAAACAGCGAGTGACCTCTGCGTGCTGGCGAACATGTTCATGGTTGCGCGTCTCGACGGCCGTAGTTTTACGCGGCTCACAAAAGAACAATGTGAATTCGAAACCCCCTACGACGAACGGTTCAGCAATCTCATGGTCGCGACGACCGAGTCGCTGATGTCTTGCGGATTCAAGGTCCTATTTGCCTTTACCGAGAGCGATGAAATCTCATTGCTTTTTGATCCTCGCGAGCGTCAATTCGGACGCAAGTTGAGAACGTTCAATTCCGTGTTGGCGGGAGAGGCGAGCGCACAGTTCTCGTTGCGGTTGGGACAGGCAGCCACGTTTGATTGTCGAGTTTTGCAACTACCCAGCGAGGAACTCGTCGTCGACTATTTCCGATGGCGGAACCAAGACGCCGCGCGCAACGCGTTGAACTCGTGGTGCTACTGGACGCTCCGAAAAGCGGGTCTTGGGAAACGTGATGCGACCGACCATCTTGCCGGTCGATCTGTCAGTGAAAAGCATGATCTACTGTTCTCCCACGGCATCAACTTTAACGCTATCCCCAAGTGGCAGCGGCGAGGCGTGGCACTCTATTGGAAAACGCATGAGCAACTTGCCACGAATCCGAAAACCAACCAACGCGTCGTGGCGCAGCGCCGTCGAATCCACATCGATCGCAAGTTGCCCATGAAAGACGCATTCGCCGACTACGTTCGGTCGGTGTGTCTTTCCGAAGAAGCAACCCGATCCTGAACTGAATCGGAACCAATTCCAAAGACCAAATGTTTAAGAATCAAAACGACGAGAGCTCGCAATTGACGTCGATGCCTTGGGACGAAAAGCCCTCCCTCTACGATCACATTCGCGCCCACATCCCTCCCGCCGGTCCCGGACTTACCGAAGACGGCGAGACGCTACCCGACGAGGAACGAGTCAACTCGGGATCGCGTGTGCGATGGGCACCAGGCGCGATGGACGGAATCGCCACGCACCACATGGCGGGTGGAGATTCCGATGGACGAGTAGCAAGAACGGTGGACCTCGTGCGAACTTACTGTTCGAAGCCAACAGCAAAAAACAAGGCCGATCTATACCGCGACATCGTGAAGGAAAAAACGGTGTCACTGATCGACCAAGTCATCGAGGGAATCACAAGCCACGACGACCTGAACCATCAACGGCTCTACGAGTTGGCTCACTTGTTTGTCACCGAAGCGACGGACCGCGAACCGACGAAGTTCGGTATCGCCATCCTTGGCCTCTTCGTGGTCGCCGGAAATGAGGACTTGTTCCAAACGCTTGGACGACACGACGATTTCACACTTTTCTGCGCTGTCGCCCTGGCCAACTCCGTTCAACCGCCCGACCAAGCGTTGTGGAAGCTCGCAAAGAACGTCGACGGGTGGGGCCGTATTCACGTCGTCGAACGTTTGTCGCAAACCGACGACGCCGATATCAAAGCGTGGCTGCTGAGAGACGGCTACCGAAACAACGTCATGTATGAGTATCTCGCCTACACGTGTGCGACCGCAGGTGGACTTCTCAGTGCAATCAGCACTGAACAGGTGGACCGGGAACTGCTTACCTCGGCGGGTGAAATCATCCAGGCGTTGATTTCGGGCGGGCCTGCGGAATGCATGGACGACTACGGCGACGGAGCGTTGGTGACGGCGAAGTTTCTTCAACACATGGAACACCAAGCCGAACACGTGGATGACTTCCTTCATGTTCACACCATTCAACGCTACCTCACCGATGACGAAGCCGACTGGGGCGCGCGGGCAGAATCGGGCTGGAACGATGCCCTTCGCGTCGAGATGCTGCACCAATGCGTGGCTATCCTCGACCGGCCGACTTGGGTTCCCTTGGTGGGGAAACAACTCGTCAGCGATGAGGACAAGTCTTTTTTCGCGGCGAATCAGGCGGCAGACATCCTCGGTATTCCGACCTGGGACCATCATTGGCGTCGTTGGAACAAACAGCGGTCGGATGCAGCGCGATGGTTTCAGGTGGTTCAAGGAATCGACGACGAACGATTGCCGGTTGTCTTGCGTGCCGCCACCGAATGGATCGATTTGAAGGCCATCGCCACTGGACCCAGCGATGAACTCGGGTTCGGCCCTGGATTTGAACACCACACTTGCTTGGATCACTTGCTAAGAGAACTGGGGCGGTTCCCCGGCGAAGGCGAGGAATTCATCGAGGCCGGGTTGAGCAGTCCTGTCGTTCGAAACCGAAAACTGGCCGTCGCCGCGTTGTCGTGTTGGGCAACCGATCGGCGGCAGGGC
>JBCBOT010000232.1:0-12987 GCA_039821165.1 Planctomycetota bacterium
AATTGCGACGGTGCTAGCGTTTCCCACGTACCGTGAGGGATTTCCAAACGTTCCTCTCGAAGCCGCCGCGATGGGGATACCAGTTGTCGCAACCCGAGTTGTTGGTTGTGTCGATGCGGTGGTGAATGGTGTCACAGGATCGCTCGTTCCGGTCCGCGACTCTAAGCGGCTTGCTGAAACGCTCGAGAAATACCTCAACGACCCGCAACTGTGCGAACGACACGGCAGTGCGGGGCGGCAGCGTGCGCTCTCCGATTTCCAACCGGAACTGGTTTGGAACTCTCTCATCGGCTCCTATCGCGATCTCCTCGAAAAACGCAAAGATGATTTTCCGCCAATCGAGGTTCCCACGAAGGACACGGAATCAAAATGGAACGCCGCCTCATAGTCTGATGAAACGAGTCTTCGATATCGTCGTCTCACTGCTGTTGCTTGTCATGCTGTCGCCATTGCTGTTGGCAATCGCGTTTCTGGTTCGGATCGGCCTCGGCTCACCGGTCTTCTTTCGCCAGCAGCGCCCTGGACTGCATGGGACCCCATTTAGGTTGCTCAAGTTTCGAACGATGCGGGTCGCGATCGACAAGGATGGACAACCGCTTCCCGATGAAGAACGTTTAACTCGGTTCGGCAACTTCTTGCGTTCATCCAGTCTGGACGAACTCCCCGAACTCCTGAATGTGCTATCGGGGGAGATGAGTCTCGTCGGACCCCGTCCATTGCTAATGGAATACTTGGAGCTATACAACGCCGAACAGCAGCGTCGTCATGAAGTAAGGCCGGGCATCACCGGCTGGGCACAAGTCAACGGAAGGAACTCTGTGAGTTGGGACGAGAAATTCCAAATGGATGTATGGTACGTCGATCATCATTCCACCTGGCTTGATGTCCGCATCCTCTTTCGGACCGTTTGGACGGTCGTTTTCCGTAGAGGCGTTACCGCAGAGGGGCATGCGACGATGCCTCGTTTTGCAGGTTCAAAATAAGAGCCCCCGCTCGAAACTTCGGTAGAAAGGCTATTCGCAGTAAGATGCCAAACGATTCAACCATTCGCGCAACGATCGAGACGGTGATCCGGCAGGTTGCGGATGAAAGTGGAAAAGATCTCGCAGCAGACTTTGGCGAGGAAACGGTGCTACTTGAAAGCGGTCTGGATTCGCTTGATTTCGCGATCGTCGTTGCACGACTTGAACAGGAGCTTGAGTTTGATCCATTCTCGGCCGACTCAAATCCTTGGTACCCCCGGACGTATGCCGATTTGGTTCGGGCTTACGAGTCGTTAGGGCGTTGACAACGTGCAGTTGATCGACTTATTCGAGGACGTCCCAGCCGATAGACTGCTGTGGGCGATCTCCCCTGACGAGGAGTACACTGCGAGCCAACTGCGGGCATGGTGCATCCATTCCCGACAAACACTTCTTGATTTGCGCGGCAAGAAGGTTGCGGTGTTAGCGACGGGCGATTTCGATTTAGCGTTGATGTTGTTGTGTCTCGACGGGTGGGCCGAATCGCTCACATTGTTGACAGCTGGCAGCGATCAAATCTCGGACGCGATTTGTGCTTCCGGTTGCGAAGTCCTGCTTGTGCGACAGCAGATGGAGTTCGCGCCCCCGATTCCGGTGAGAGTCGCGCCGCCGTTCAGCTTGAACGTTCCGAACGCGTCCAATGAAGCGTTGCTGGATCAGCACTGTCGCACACGGTGGGTTCTGTCGTCCTCCGGAACCACTGGTCAACCGAAACTGATTTCGCATTCGCTTTCGTCGCTCGTTCGGACGGTTAGTCGCGATCTGGACCGCGGATCGAATTTCGTTTGGGGATCGCTGTATCACGTTTCCAGTTTTGCCGGCATACAGGTTTTACTGCAGAGCTGGTTTGCCGGTTCGAAACTCGTGTTTTCAGTTGCGGGAGTGCCACTTTCAAAGCGAATCGCAAGTTTCGCGGCGTGTGGGTGCAATGCCCTTTCGGCGACACCCACGCTTTGGAGAGTGCTCATGATGTCCGATCATGGGGGATTGCGACTACGGCAAGTCACCTTAGGCGGTGAAATAGCCGACCAAGCCATTCTCGATGCGTTGCGGGCACGATTTCGCGATGCGAATCTTGTCCACATCTTTGCCTCAACCGAAGCCGGAGTTGGATTCTCCGTGCGCGACGGTCGAGAAGGATTTCCGGCGCGTCTCCTGATCGAACCACCGAACGGAGTGCGGCTTCGCGTTGATGCACAAGGACATCTCTGGCTGAAGCCTCTAAATTCAGATCAACGGCTTGCCCATGGGAAGCAAGAGCTACGAGATGAAGATGGGTTCATCGACACGGGCGACGTTGTTGAGCTTGTTGGCGATCGATACCAATTTCGTGGAAGGTCGACCGGCGCGATCAATGTCGGTGGACGCAAGGTGCATCCGCAAGAAGTCGAGTCCTGGTTGCTTCGTTACCCTGGCGTTCGTCTCGCTAGAGTCTCGGCAAAGAAGAATCCGATTATGGGCAGCATCGTGCAGGCCACGGTAGTGCTCAGCGAAGGTTGCGACGGAGCTTCACCGGATTTCAAATCTGGTCTAACGCGATTCTGCCGGGAACACCTTGAGCCGTATAAAATCCCGGCAATACTTCGTGTCGCCGAGTCGATTCCGGTCTCAGATACCGGAAAAATAGCACGAACATGAAATCCGTTCTGATCACAGGTGGAACGCGTGGTCTCGGTCTTGCGCTGACGCGTGAGGTAGCGGGTGCTGGCTACCACGCGATTGCTGCTGCGAGGCGACCGAGCGACGAATTGAACTCGCTCGCCGATGAAGACTTGCCAGGAAGAGTGAGCTTCGCTGAGTTGGATTTGGCCGAGTCGGGATCGCTTCAAGCATTTGCGCGAGATCTTTTCAACAAGAACAATTCGATCGACGCGCTCGTCAACAACGCTGCGATCGGGCTCGACGGCGTGCTCGCGACCATGCATGACTCGGAGATCGAACGCCTGGTTCGCGTCAATGTCACGGGAACGATCCTGCTTACCAAGTACATCTGTCGTCCGATGCTGGCACAGCGCGGAGGAAGAATCATCAACATCGCGTCCATCATTGGACACACGGGCTTTAGTGGCCTTTCGGTCTACGCTGCCACCAAAGGTGCAATGTTGTCTTTCACCAAGTCCCTGTCGCGTGAACTCGGAAAGGCGAATATCACGGTAAATTCGGTTTCACCGGGATTTCTTGAAACCGACATGACGTCATCAATCGAATCTGACAAGCTTGAGCAGATTCGTCGTCGCAGTCCATCGGGGCGTCTTGCATCCCTTGCGGACGTCGCCGCTACCGTCCTCTTTTTACTCAGCGATGCAGCCTCTTCGGTCAATGGACAAGACATTGTCGTCGATGCAGGTAGCATTGCTTAACCGAGCCTCCGAAATCGCCCATGATCACCGCACAATCGCAACCCATGAACTGTCTGGTCACCGGCTCGGCGGGCTTCATCGCATCACGTGTTGCCAAACTGTTGTTGGAGGCGGGAAACCGAGTCGTGGGAATCGACAATCTCAACGATTACTACGACACCTCGCTCAAACGACATCGACTCTCATTGATTCAGGACGACAAGTTCCAGTTTCGCGAGTTGGACATTGAATCGGAAGCAGCGTTGTCACCACTCTTTGATGAGTTTCAGTTTGATGTCGTCTTTAACTTGGCGGCCCGTGCTGGCGTGCGATACAGCATGGAGAACCCAAAGATTTATGAAACCACAAACACGCTCGGAAGCCTCAACCTGCTCCAAGAGATGCGCCGGACCGAGGTGCCGAAGTATGTACTCGCATCCACGTCATCGTTGTATGCCGGCCAGCCAATGCCGTTCTCGGAATCTCTGCCGGTGAACACACCGATATCGCCGTATGCAGCGAGCAAGAAAGCTGCGGAAGTCATGGCGTATTCGTTCCACCATCTCTTCGACATTGACGTCTCAATCTGCCGTTATTTTACCGTCTACGGTCCCGCAGGACGGCCCGACATGTCGGTGTTCCGTTTTATCCGTTGGATCGATGAAGGAACGCCCATCGAACTGTTCGGTGACGGCGAACAGTCTCGGGATTTCACCTTTGTCGACGACATCGCGAGGGGGACGATCGCAGCCTCGGGTTCTGTTGGCTACGAAATCATCAACCTGGGAGGCGGTGGAAAGCCAGTTTCCATCAACGAGATGATTCGAATGCTTGAGGCTCGGCTCGGTAAAAAGGCTGTCGTGGACTACAAGCCGTTTCACAAAGCGGATCTGAAGTCGACAAGCGCTGACATTTCGAAGGCGACGGATCTACTCGGTTGGGAACCGCGAGTCGATCTGTCGGAGGGCCTCGATCGCTCGGTCGAGTGGTACCAATCAAACAAGCCATGGTCGCAAGAGATCGTGCTGCCATAGAGCCCGGTTGGCACCAATCCGGGTAAAACTGAGAACAGACCAAGTTCTCATTCTTGATCGCCGGCGTCTAACCCGTCGGCTTCTTCGGGTACAAAAAAGGCCCTCTTGATGGGCCTTCCGTCGTTTCTTCGACTGCTGCAAATGTGGCCGGCGGGAACGTCGCGATCGACGTATGTCATTGCATCAATGATGACGTCGTCTTCTACCCGCCTTCCTTGATGGACAAATGCGTTGGAACCGACCATCACCCGGTTCCCAATTCTCGCATTTCCCCCAAGCCGCGCTCCGGGGTGCAGGAAGACAGACTCCCCGACGACGCAGTGATGCCCGACCACCGAGTGGAAATTGATCATCGTGTGTGGGCCGACGGATGCATGTGAAGACACGACTGCGAATGCGGCGGCGTAGGCCCCCGGCAACAGATGGGCCGAAGGGGCAATCATCGCCGATGGGTGAATCACTGACACCGGTTCAAGACCCGCGAGTTCCGCCTTGCTTAGACACTCACGGCGCACCGCCTGTTCAGTCATCGAGAGAATGAATCCTGCATCAGGATTGCGCTCTGTGTGGGCAACCAAGTCGCCAATGTCGATGCGATCACGGCCGTTGGGTGACTCGTTACTCGGGACGACCAGATACGTCTCGACGCCGGCACTTGCGTTTGCCGCGTCTTGAATCTCGAGCGCTGTGCTCGTTCCGCCAAAGATGTAGAGGTGACGCGGTACCAATTGAAGATCCCTTTCGTGAGTGGCGACTGAAACCATCGCGTTGAATGGATGAACAGTAGGCGAGTGAACGTAGGTAAGCGCCAAGCCATATTCTGGTCTTGAATCGAATACAGATCAAAAATGTTTTGGCGATGCTGAATGGAGATCTTCTGAACGAAATGTAAAGAAAGCGTTTTGAATCATGCATGACTCAATTTCTTTGCAGGGGCTTGTCACAAACGCTCGACACGTTCCGGTCACGAACAACGCTTTCCGTCGATAAAGGGGTGCTTGCCGCGGCGATTTGATTCTGTGCGATGACGCAACGCCTCTTACTTCACTGCGAGTCGAACACGTTTTTTAACGCGGATCAAGAATGGGTTAACTGCCGCAATTTGTATGGACTTTAAGGGGGCAACTCAGAGAATTCGCGACCGTGCACGTCACCTCGCGGCCCGTTGATTTCTTGTTGCCGAAGAGAAACGTGCATGGAAGAAAAACCAATTTTGGACGTCTTCGAACCTCCCCCACGCCAAAGCTTTTAGGAGCTTCCATGATCGGGACGAACGCACTCCTTGAAAAAGTGTTTCAGTCAAAAAAATCGACGAAGAAGCGTCGACAAATGAAGGCACGCCGCGGACGCCGGCTTGCGATGCTACAGCAATTGGAAGACCGACGTGTGCTCGCTGCCGCGCCGTTCTCTGAGGACTTCTCGAGCTTCACGGGCGCCGGTTTCGAATCGGCACCCGCGGCTGGACAACTCGATTCCGACGATTGGCGAGTGACCGGGCTCAGCGATGGCAATGGAACCTTCGGCGGATCGCACTCGACTGGCGACTTTGCCCGCGGCACAAGCGGCGGCGGCGTAAGCACCGGCGGTATCTACGCATTCGACACGGGTTCGAATACGATACTCGGCGTTCAACCCGGCGGTAGCGATTTCACCCCCGGCACAATCACACTGGAAATTGAGAACACGTCTGGATCCACAATCAACGATTGGGATATCAGCTACGATCTGTTCTACAACAACAACGCCGACCGCGGTAACAGCCTTAACTTCGAGTTTTCAACCACGGACTCAAGTTACACGAACGTTCCGGCGCTCGATTTCACGACGCCGGAAACAAGCGATGCGATGGGGTGGCAGAGCGTTTCCCAGTCGACCACCATCAACGCACCTGTCCCCGCTGGCGGATTTTTGTACGTGCAGTGGGCAGGCGACGATTCAACCGGCGGTGGAAGCCGCGACGAGTATGGGATCGACAACGTCAGCGTTTCGGCAGCGGGCGGCACTCAATTGAGCATCGCTCCCTTGGATGCCGTGAAGGCGGAAGGAGATGGCGGTGGCACGACTCCCTTTACCTTTGAGATCACACGATCTGGTGATACCTCCGGTAGCTCTTCGGTCACTTGGACCAAGAACGATGTCGACACCGACGCGGCAGACTTCTCCGGCACGGTGACCGATTCGGTCACATTCCTGGCGGGTGAAACCACCAAGACCGTGACGATTGACGTTAACGCTGATGCCACGGCGGAGTCCAATGAAGATTTCACGGTCGATCTGTCGGGTGCCACAGGAGCCTCGATCTCAAGTGGCAGCGCGACGGGAACCATTCAAGATGATGACACTGCGATTTCGAACGCCGTCATCAACGAGTTCGTGTTCAACCACACCGGTGGTGATCTTGACGAGTACATTGAGGTCTTCAGTGCTCCCTCGGAAGATCTCTCGGCATACACCGTACTCGTGCTGGACGGCTCCGGATCCGGGACCGGCGAGATCATCCAGGCCCTCTCACTCGGGGTAGCCAATGCGAGCGGCTACCAGTATGCGGGCGGTGCGGTCTTGCCCGGCAACACCTTCACGAACGGAGGCGACCAGTCGATCCTGCTCGTACGCGGGTTCACGGGTTCAGTTGGTGATGACCTCGACACTGACGACATGGGCGGCCTGGATGTAACCCCGTGGTCAAACTTGATCGATGACGTCGCACTTTACGACGGCTTCTCCTCGGATCAGGTTTATTCGACAACGATCCTTTCGCCCGACAACATGAATGACGGAAACACATTCGATGTTGGTGGCGCTTCCCGAATCGCCAATGGCGTCGATACCGACTCCGCAGCAGACTGGCGTCGGAACGACTTTGAGGGCGACGGACTGCCGAGCTTTGGAGGCACGTTCACGACCGATCCTTTCGAAGCGACTAACACTCCCCTTGCGGCCAACACCTCCGTTGAACCGACCGAAGCGTTGATCGTCGTGGAGTCCGGCGGAACCACGGATGTCACCGAGTCTGGCGCGACGGACACCTTCACAATCGGCTTTTCGACCAACCCTACGGCGGCAGTTGATGTCACCGTCACGCCCGACTCCCAGCTCGACCTTGGTGCCGGGCCCGGGGTTGCGATTGTCCTGAACTATTCGAACCGCTTGCCACAGACGGTAACCGTCACGGCAGTGGACGATGCGATTGTCGAAGCCGCATCACACACCGGTGCAATCACGATCAGCACGGCTTCCGTCGGTGACCCTGCTTACGATGGCTTGGCGGGAGGCGTGACCGCGACTATCGCAGACAACGATACGCCCGCCCCGGCGACGTTCCTGAATGAGTTTGTTCTGAACCACCGCGGTGCGGACGTCGACGACTTTGTTGAAGTCCGCTCGACACCGGGCGCCATTTTGAGTTCGCTCACGGTCCTCGCGGTAGACGGCGACAACGGCAATGGAACTGTCGGTCGCATTGTCGCAACCGGTTCGTTTGGTACCGCGAACGCCGCTGGCTTCGACACCTTTGTGTTTGGCAACACGTTGTTCGACAACATGAGCCTGATCCTGGTCGAAGGATTCACCGCAGCGGTGAATGATGACCTCGATGTCGATGATGATGGCATCTTTGACTTCGATGAAGCAACGACGCCTGCGGGCGGTTTTGCGACGGCTCCCTGGACCGCGGTCCGCGATGCTGTTTCTGCGGCCGACGATGGTGAAGATGCCTTTGGGTTGGTTCAGCTGAGTCCATCGGCGCTCAACGATGGCGACAGTTTCTCTGTTGGCGGAGCGTCACGCATTCCCGACGCCGCTGCCGCGACGACCGCCGCATCAGAATGGTTGCGAAACGACTTTGAAGGGTTGGGATTGCCGAACTATCCCTTCGATACCAATCCCTCGTCTCCGGGCACCGCGCTGAACACGCCTGGTGCTTCGAATGCGATCATTGCTGGGCTCGGAGTGACGGAAACGTTCGGTTCGACGGCGGTTGAAGAGGGTGCGGCTGGCGACACCATTCTTCTTAGCCTCGATGGCCCGGCCCCAACCGGTAACGTGACAGTGACGATCACGCCCGACGCGCAGCTCGACTTGGGGTCGGGTGCGGGTGTGGCTATCACGGAAGTCTTCACGGCATCGGCCGGCCCCGTTTCAGTCGCAATCGATGCGGTCGATGACGCGGTAACGGAAGGGGCTCACAGCGGCGTGCTTTCGTTCGAAATCACGGCTAGCACCGATGCCAACTACCCCGTTTCGACGACGGCCCCTGACCTGACGGTCGACATCACCGACAACGAAGCGAGCTCGCCGAGCATCGTTATCAGCGAGATCATGTACAACCCGGCTTCGGCTGAGCCGGATGGTGAGTACGTCGAGATCGTCAACACGGGAAGCTCAAGCGTCGATATCGGCGGATGGGTTCTGGATGACGAGGACACAAGCGATTGGGGAGCCATCCCCGCCTTCACGACCTTGTCGGCCGGTCAGGTCGCGGTGATTCACAATGACGTCGTCGCAAGCGGCACCTTCCGCACTGAATGGGGCGTGCCGGCGTCTGCTTTGGTCATTGGTGTTTCGTGGGGATCGTTGGCCAACGGTCCAAGTTCAACCAGCGAAATCCTTCAACTCTTAGACGACAGCGCTACGCCTGCCGTCATCGACGAAGTGAACTACGACGACGCCGGCGATTGGCCAACGGACAACGGTACCGCCAGCATCTATCTGACCGATTTGGCATCCGACAACAACGTGGGTACCAACTGGGACCTGCACGATACAACGGCAAGCCCCGCTCAAACACCGACTCCGGTGAACCCGAGCGGACCGACCTTCTCAACAGATGACGAAGGTTCACCTGGTTTGGTTCCAGCCATTGTGTCCGGTGCTTCGGTTGTCAACGTGGCTCCCGCAGCGAACGGTTTTGAAGCGGGTACCATCTCGGGTCGCTTCTTGGTCAGCCTGACGGCGGCGACAGCAAGCCTGACGACGGTTAGCTACACGTTGGCTGGCTCAGCGACTTCGCCGGCCGACTACACCGCACCGTCTGGCTCCGTCGACATTCCCGCCGGAAGCTTGACTGCGGAGATCGTCCTTCCGGTGATCGACGATGCGATCTTCGAGGGAACCGAGACAGTCGACATTACGTTGACGGGCGTCACCGCCGGTACTCCAACTCTTGGTACGACCGCCGCTTCGATCGATCTATTCGACGACGAGACTCCGACGGGCTTCACTCCCGGTGATGTGATCATCAACGAGATCATGAAAGACCCCAGTGCGGTAGCAGATGGAGATGGTGAATACTTCGAAGTCTACAACACGACCGCTTCGCCAATCGACATCAACGGTTGGACCATTTCGGATCTCGGGACTGACTCTCACACGATCTCCAACGGTGGTCCGCTCGAGGTTCCCGCCAACGGATACCTCGTCTTGGGAATCAATTCCGATTCGCTGACCAACGGTGGCGTAACGGTTGACTATGAGTACTCCGGTTTCACGTTGGGCAATGGTGACGACGAAGTTGTTCTGACGGACGCCTTGGCGACCGAGATCGATCGTGTCGAGTACCTCGATGCGACTTTCCCGGACGTGACGGGTGCGTCGCTTGAGTTGTTGCCATCCGTGTTGGGCCTTGCTAGCCCTGGAACGGAGAACGACAACCCGCTGAACTGGCAATCGTCGAACACGCTGATCGGTGCCGGCCCCGACTTCGGTACGCCGGGCGCGGTCAACAGTGCTCCCGCGCCGGAGATCAACGTCACCGATGATACTTCGCCGACACCGCTCAACATCGCCGACGGTGACGCCACGCCTTCGACTGCGGATGGAACCGACTTCGGTGCGACGGTAATCGGCACGCCGGTCGTTAGCAGCTTCGTGATCGAGAACGACGGTGCCGACTCGCTCGACGTCACGGCAATCAACTTCACTGGAACGGACGCTGCGGACTTTTCCTTCAGCGGACTCGGTTTGCCTGTGACGATTCCCGCCAACGGATCGGCTTCCTTCGATGTTACGTTCAACCCGACGACGACCGGGACGAAGACGGCGACGATCGAAATCATCAATACGGATGCCGATGAGGGTACCTATGACTTCGCCCTGACGGGCAATGCCACTGCGGCATTGGTTCCCGAAATCACCGTGGAAAGCAATTTCACGGAGATTTTGGACGGCGACACGACGCCCGACCCAGCTGACAACACCGATTTCGGTTCGGTCGACGTTGCCGTCGGTCTCGCCAGCGAAAGCTACTTCATCACCAATGATGGTACGGCAGACTTGACGATCTCGGCGATCAACTTCACGGGTGCGGCCGCAGCGGATTACTCCGTCGATGCGGCTTCGATTTCTCTGCCCGTGGTGATCACTCCAGGAAACACCGTTTCCTTCGAAGTTGATTTCGATCCGAGCGCGACCGGAGCACGGGATGCAACGATCGAGATCACCAGCGACGACGCGGATGAGAATCCGTATGACTACGCAATCACCGGCAATGGTGTGAATGCTACGGCGGCTACCGTCTTGATCAACGAAGTCGACGCGAATACACCTGGTCAAGACTCGGACGAGTTCATCGAGCTGTTTGGTCCAGGTGGAACATCGCTTGACGGTCTGGTTCTTGTCCTGTTCAACGGAAACGGAGACGTCCCCTACGATGCGATTGACCTCGACGGCCAATCGATTCCTGCCGACGGCTACTTCGTCATCGGCAGTGCGAGCGTCCCGAATGTTGACCTGATCGAGTTCACCACGGATGGCGTTCAGAATGGGGCCGACGCGGTAGCACTTTACACGGGTGATGCGAGTGCGATCGAAATCGGAACCGGGGGAACCGCTCCAACGACGACGAACCTTCGCGACGCGATCGTGTACGACACGAACGATGCGGACGACACGGGCTTGCTCACGGGATTGGGTGAAGCCACTCAGTTCGACGAAGATGCAAACGGGCTCGATGACACGGAGTCGAACTCGCGGGTCCCAGACGGACTGGATGCCAGCCCATTCGTCGCACAGACTCCTACGCCCGGAGCGAGCAACAGTGCACCGAGCGACACCACGCCTCCGACTATCACCGATGTGAAAGTCGCCGGTACGGGGTGGGCCGGAACGTTCTTGACCGCAGTTGATCCCGTTGACATGCAAGGTTTGTCGATGACCGGATCTGGTCAATTGGACAACCTGCCGTACGTCAATCTGGACACGATTTACATCCAGTTCAGTGAGGACATCGGAAGTTTCGCGGCTGCTGATATCGATGTGACCGGGGTCAACACGGCCACCTTCACACCGACGGTTACCTACAGTCCCGCGACGTTCCAAGCGACAATCAGCTTCGCCGCGCCGCTGTCTGCCGACAAGATTGAGCTCAGCATTCTCGATGGCGTCGTCACTGACTTGGCTGGAAATGTGCTCGACGGCGAGTGGACCGAATCTGTTTCGACGGTTTCGGGAGACGGAATGGCTGGCGGTGCCTTCGACTTCCGCTTGGACGTTCTTCCCGGTGACTTTGACGACAGCGATGGCGTCTCGGTCGGCGACGTGTTCGGCGTGAATGGATTGCTGTTTACGACCGACATCCGCGCCGACGTGGATGCGAGCGGTGGTGTTTCGGTTGGCGACGTGTTTGCCGTCAACGGGCTCTTGTTTACCTCGTTGCCAACTGGTTCGCCCGCAGGAACAGGCGGCGGTGAGGGTGAATCCACTTTCTCAACGTTCTTCGGCGGCTCAGACAGCAAGTCGGACGACGGTGATGGTTGGACGGCAGGTGTCGACTCGGTATTCGGAGACCTTGAAGACGACCTGCTCTTTTAGTGTTTGACATCGAACTTTTGGGCCGTGCTACCGTCACGCGTGTGACACACGGCCCAAGAGGAACCGTTTTTGCAACTTCAGGAGAGAACTTGTGAGAAGTTTTGTTTGCGTTCTTACGCTGGTCGCGGGATTGGCTTTCGCCAATTCTTCATCGGCGGACGTGCTCGTTTTCGGTGAGCAACAGCAACTGGCATCGACAGTTGTTGCACCGGGACAGTACACGCTAGACCTGTTTATCGAGGGCGTCGGTGCGACTGAGAATGTCCAGGGTTTCAACTTCGAATTGGACTTCAACGATCCGAACTTGTCGTTCGTGTCGTACAACGATGTTCTGAACCCTCAGCTCCCATTTGTTGGGGCTGGAAGCGCGCCTGGCTTGACCGGAATTGGATCCTCCAATTTGTTTGGCGGCCCGGTTGTCATCGCGACGGCGGGTGTCCCGGTCCTGATCGGATCGGTGACGTTCGATGTGCTCGGTCCAACTTCGCTTGCGGAGATTCCGTTCGGTCCTGCTTTCGATTTCCGAGATCCTAGCAACGAAGTGATCGCGGCTTCGTTCGGAAGCCCGGCATCGATCGAAGCGGCTCCAGTTCCGAGTCCGACCGGATTCGCTGCAGTGCTTTCGCTTGGTGCTATCGCGACCGTTGTTCGCCGTCGCCGCAACGCCTAGTTCCATTCGCGTTTAGCGATGGATTTCAAGTTCGCCGCGGGGTTCACCTGCGGCGAACTTTTCTATTTCTCCGAAAGGCGAAATTGTCGCCTGCTCAAAGGATGGATCATGTTCGG
>JBCBOT010000233.1:0-12764 GCA_039821165.1 Planctomycetota bacterium
AGCAGATGATGGCGGGGTCTGCGGGACGAGCCAATACGCGGACTCGCAATACCCGTGCGCGACAGCCTCAGAAGGGCGAGAACCTTCGCCATGATCTTGAGCTGCCGCTCGAGTTGGTGGTGCGTGGCGGGGAGACCGAGTTCTACCTCAACGACGAGAAACTGGCTGTCAACATCCCACCGGGAATCCAAGACGGCGCGAAGATGCGGTTGAGGAATCAAGGAAGTCCTTCGCCCAACGGTGGTGAACGCGGCGACCTGATTTTGGTGATCAGAACATCGCCGCATCCCAACTTCAGGCGGTCAGGACAGAATCTCGAACTCACACTTCCGATTTCGATTCGAGAAGCAGTCTTGGGAACCAGCGTCGATGTGCCGACGCCCAATGGCACGGTCACGCTCACCGTGCCGGCGGGGACCAGCAGTGGGAAGAAGCTGCGCCTGAAAGGACAAGGGGTGACCGCATCCGGGAGTACTGGGGATTTGCTCGTGCTACTCCAGATCGTCGTCCCTGAATCGATTGATGAAGAATCGACCGAACTCATCAAGCAGTTTGACGATCTGAATCCAATGAAGATTCGAGAAGACCTCTCGTTTTAGACGCACCCGATGACGCAAGAGATGAACACGACGTGTCATCCGAGTCTTTCAAAAAGTCCGAACGTCTTGTTCGTGGACAATCCATCACGCGAGTCTTGCGCGGCGGCGGATGCGCGGCCGATGACTGTTTGGTCGTGTTCGCGTTACCCCATTCGGAAGCTGGGGTGACCATCCGATTCCACCAACTCGGCGTGACGATTCCCAAGAAGACGGGAAACGCGGTTCAACGCAATCGATGGAAGCGTTTGATTCGCGAGGCCTACCGAACGCAGAAGGCGGATTTGCCTTCGGGATTTCAGTATGTCGTCCGGCCCAAGAAAGACGCGACGCCGAGTTGGCTCAAGATTCAACGGTCGCTACCGAAGCTTGCCCGAAAGGCTGCCAAAAGGTCCGCCAAGTAACGCTTTCCTCAATCGCTACGGCGGGGTTCCGTCCAGAAGACAAGCATGCGAGAGCACGAAACACAGATTCGAGTCCGCTTGACGAATGCGATCCGATGGGTTTCGTTCACCATAGCGTGTACCTCCGCTACTTCGAGATCGGTCGCACCGAGTTGCTCCGAGCTTGTGGTGGGCGTTACCGCCAAATGGAATCCGACGGCATGTTCGTCGTCGTCGTGCGTGTCGATTGCCAGTACAAACTGCCTGCCCGCTACGACGATCTACTTTCCGTCACCACGAAGATCGCCAACATCAGTGAAGTCAAAATCATTCACGACTACACCGTGCTCCGCGATGATCAGTTGATCGCGACGGCGAAGATCACCATGGTGATGATTGATGCGGACGGAAAAGTTCAACGGATTCCGCAGAGCCTCATCGACTTGTTCAACAGCGATTGATCGGTCAACCACGTGGAAGCCAATGCGATACCGCCACCGACTGTTCCAAACGCAGTCGACCTTGGCAACGCATCTCTTCTTCAGCGGCAGCCATGCGGACATGAACAATCACATCTTTGCCGCTCGGCCGCAATTGTTTCCACTTGATCGGGACGTGAAGGCCGTCGGTGGGCGTGGAGCGGATGAAGCTGCGGACTTCTTTCGGCGAGAAGTCCCATCTTCCAAGTCGAGCGCCGTCCCCGGTGGCGTCAGGGTCGATCACGACGATCGACATTTCTGCGTCCACGTCGAATTGATTGAGTGAAAGAATTTCGCCGTCGCCGTCCATGACCGTGACCACGACGTACAGACCGTCGATGTCATCATCGGCGTCGAACTGATGGCCGCCCGAAAGGTTTGGATGTAGCGCGATGTGGTCGACCGTCTGGGTGGTGGCCGTCAGCGGAGGTTCACGCTGCAGCACGCTTGCGGTTTGAGGGAGCTCGATCTGGCTCGGAGCCGGTTCTCCACTTCCTGGCGGAATTGGCTCACCAGGGACGATTTTTGGAATCTCCATATTGCCCGGAGGCGTTGGGATTCCCGGTTCGATGTCTTCGATCGTCTCACCGTCGCTTTTCGGTGCCGGCAATTCTGCAGGTGGTGGGTCGCCGAGCGGTGTGGGGATCGCTCGGTCCGAAGGGTTCTCCAACGCATCCATCGAAGGCGGGGTGTCTGAACCAGAGGGTTCGTCAGCACCGGATGGACTCTCGCCAGATGGTTCGTCCTTGAAGGGATCGCCCAGGCCTAAATCATCTTGCGGCAAACCGGGATCGAGAGGCTCGCCCTCGGGCGTCGGGATGATGACGGGCGGTTCCAGTGAGTCGATGCTTGATTCCGGAATCGGGCCATAGGATTCGGGGTAGGCTGGCGGCGTTTCGAGCGGGTCGCAGTTCTCGCGTGCCCGTCGGAGTTCGTCGCGAAGCACTCGATTCTGATAGTCCGCTTCGTAGAGTTGGTCCTCGAGAACGCGAATCTCATTTGCCATCTTTGCTTGGTAGGCATCGCGCTGAGCAGGGCCACGACAACCTAGCAAGCAAAACGCCCCCAACAAAGCAACCGACCGCCCGGTGACCTTGAGGACACCGCGTTGCCGTGAGTTGGCGTAACAGTTCTGTGCGATGGGGGGGCGACGCACCAAGATGGAAATTCACAAGGAGTTCGTTCAAGTTTCGTTGCGAGGCAGCCGACGGACGCTGCCCTTCGGTTCGATTAGCAACCTCGCACAAACGGGGTCAAGGTCGCGTCCTCATCCTGGTGTCAATCTGTAGCGATTAAGTCGAGCCTAGTGATTTTTTCAAATTTGACGGTTTTACCTGCAGCGTCGACTTTGCAGCCGTCGATACCGGACGTGACACCGTTGTGCCACGGATGCCCGGGGCACGCTGACACCCAACTTCGGTTGCCAGCATTGGTTCATTCATCCTTCGGGGTCTGTCCCCAAACGCGTCGGGGACTGTCCCCGCCATTGAATGTCCCGATCTGATCGCCTGGTTGGTTCCCCCCAAAGTCTCCATGGTGACGATCGTGCGTAACCTCCTGAAATCCTCCAGTACACGGCTGTTACTTGCCGTTCTGCTTTTCCCACTCCTCGCTGGTTCACCCCGTTTGACACTGGGCCAGGAGTCGAGCAGCTACCCGAAATCAAGCACGCGATCGTCCAACGTGCAGCACGCCCGTGCGTCGTGGTCGCCGACGCGGGCCAAATCGAAAACACAAACACAAAGCGACGCGGCGTTCCAGCATGCCCCGGAACCGCCCAAGACCGTGCGACACCGAAAGGTCGCGGAACCGGCTCCGCGAAAGCGAACTCGGCGGGTCGACCCGAATGTCCAACAGGCCCAACACATCGCGCCTGGCGAAGTCATCTATGAGGGCGCCGTGATTGACGGCGGGGTGATTGAAGGACCGATCATTGACGGTGGTTGCGACGGGCTCGGCTCCTGCGGCTGTGATGCCGTCGGCTGCGACGCCATCGGCAGCTGCGGGCCCGACTGTGGTTGCAGCATGTGCGGCGAGATTCCAAGCGGTCGCGCTTGGCGACCGGCCCTCACGCTCAGTCTTCCGCAAGACGGTTGGGTGTCCCTTGAAGCAATCCACTACTGGCAGGACGGCATGGACTTGCCGCCGCTGTTGACGACGTCACCGACCGGAACCGCTCGCGCTGATGCCGGGATTCTGACGCGCCCTGCGACAAGCACTCTGTTCGGTGGTGAGCCGATTTTCGAAGACGCGTTCGACGGACTCCGACTTCGCTTCGGGTTCTGGCTCGATCGTTGTCACACGTACGGCGTCGGAGGCGAGTTCTTTGGCCTCAACCGCGAAGACCTTCGTTTTACGGCGACCAGCACCGGCGACCCCATCATCGCTCGACCATTTTTCAACACGTTGACTGGCCTGGCCGACTCCGAACTCGTCGCGTTCCCTGGCGTCGTCAGCGGCACCGCGACCATCTCAGCGTACAGCGAACTGACAGGCGGTAGTTTCTATCTTCGTGCTCTTCGCTGCTGCGACGAGGGATGCCGCGAATGGTTGTTCTGCGGTTGCAACGGCCACTATTGCACACGATCCGAGTTCCGAATCGGCTACCGATACCTGGAACTCGAAGAGGGTGTGGGCATCCGTGAAGAACTGGTTGTTCCCGACCCCGGCAGCTTCGACATCATCGATCAATTCGATACACGTAACCAGTTCAACGGACTCGACCTCGCGTGGAGTCACCGACTTGTGCGTGGATACTGGAACCTCGACGGGTTGGTTCGAATCGCCGTCGGTAACAATAACCAGACCGTGACGATTTCTGGTTCGCAAGAAATCACCGATGCGACCGGAACGACCGAAACCTTCGATTCAGGAATTCTGGCGGCCAGCTCGATCGTGGGAACGTATGAGCAAGACGAATTTAGCGTGGTGCCGGAGATCGGTGTGACGTTGGGCTATCAGCTCACCAATCACTTGAAGGCGTCGGTGGGCTACACCGGAATCTACTGGTCGAACGTTGTTCGTCCCGGACAGCACATCCCAACGATGCTCAATCCCGAACTGATCGAGCCGGCGATCACGCCGCTCACCGCGGATGCGATGCCGCAGTTCGCGTTCGATACGACGGACTACTGGGTGCACGGCGTCACGTACGGCCTGGAATATCGCTGGTAACGTTAAAATGCGAACGTGGGTGAAGATGGGAAGACGCCTCGCCGATAGGCCGAAGGAGTCCCCCCAATCTCGACCGCTGCCGGTATGTCTCCTGGTTTCCAAACGACGGCAGCGGCCTTAAACCCGAGCACAGGAACGTTTCCATGGTCTGGAACCTCATCGTCCAAAGGCTCCGCGATCGCCTGCGTGACCCGTCCAAGCGAAAAAAGAATCGTCGATCGTTGCGATTGGAAACGCTGACCAAGCGTCAGTTGTTGGCGAGCGACATTGGGGCGATCACGGGAACGGCATTCAGCGATTTGACGGGTGATGGTCAGACCGCCGACGACATTCTCCTGGCCGGAGCAACTGTCGAGTTGTATCTCGATGACGGCAATGGCACGTTCGGCGCCGAAGACGGCGCGGCGATTCTCAACACGACGACCGATGCCAACGGCGACTACGCGTTCAACAGCCTTTCCATTGGAACGTACCACGTAGTTCAGCAGGCCACCGCGGCCGATTTGACGGCTCCGGACGCCGTCACCGTGACGATTGATGCGGATGCCGCGGACGGAACATCCATCACAACGATTGATGACTTTACGACGGGCGATCAAATCGTGACCGCGACCGCCGCGACGCCGACGATGATGCAGTCGACGACGGCGACCGCAGCGTTGGGTGGCGCACGCGACGTCCAACTCAATTTGGACAACGCGACCGGTAACACGACCTTTCAAGTCGACACCGCCAACAACTTGTTGAGTTTGAGTACCGGCGGCGGCGCCACGGCCAGTGCGACTGTCGAGTACGACGGCAATGATGGTGCATTCGGATTGAACGTTCCTCCTGGATTCACGGCCGAGTCTTTGACCGGAGCTGCGGCGGGGAGTGCCATCCCGACCGACACCGGTTTGGAGATTTTGACACGTGCCGAAAACCAGGCCGAGACGCTGACCGTCACCGTGTTCACCTCGGCCACCCAAGCTTCACAGGCACAAATTACCATTCCGCAAAGTGCCACGGCGCAGTCGGTGTTCCTTGAGTTCACCGACCCGGCTTGGATCACTTCGACGCAGCCCGGCATCACGGGCCCCGCGGACTTCAGTAACGTTATAGCCGTTCAGGCTAACGCCGCGGTGACATTGGCGGATAACGACATCTTCTTCTCCGTTCTCGAGTCTCGAGGTCCCGACCCGGTCACGGCCAACCTCGCCAACCAACAGACGATGACGCTCGGCGGTACCGTCTTCAGCGATTTCGGGACCACAACGAACAACGGAGTTCTGGACGCGGGTGAAAGTGGCGTCGCAGGTGTCGTCGTCGATCTGTACTTCGATGCAGGCGCCGGGATCGATCCAGCCAACCAAGCCCCGACAGCGTCCACGACGACCGATGCGAACGGGGACTACGTCTTCGCAGGACTCGATCCGGGAGACTATGTCGTCGTCATTCCGGAGACGGAGTTCGTTAATGGCGAGCCACTGTTCGGATTCTTGACCAGCACGGGTAACGACCCCGTTCCAGGGGATGACGATGTTGATAGCGACGACAACGGTGGGCTGACGGCAGGCGTCGGGCTGGTCTCCGACACGATTGCGCTCGCGCCCAACACCGAGTCTACGGCCGATGGCGATACCGACCCTGACACCAACTTCACGATCGACTTTGGAGTCACGCCGACGATCGATCTTGAGGTGACGAAGACGCTTGACACAGCAAATTCAACGTTGATCGCTGGTGGAACGGCCGTCTTCACGATCAGCTTCCAAAACAACGGTCCACTCGACGCCACCAACGTCGTGCTGACCGACGTGGTGCCCGCCGGCTTAACAGTTGACCAGGCGAACTCAAACTTCGGGGCGTTCACGCCGACGATCAACGGTCAAAACGTCAGCGTCGCGATCGGCAACCTCGCCGCCACCGGTACCGGCTCGATCACCTTGGCAACCACGATCGACAACACAGCGGCAGCCAACATCACCAACACGGCATCGATCGCCGGTGATGAAGTCGAAACGGACAACACCAATAACAGTGATGATGACGTTGTCGATTTGATCCTCACCGATTTGACGATCACCAAAGACGACAACACGACCACTTCCGTTGCCGCCGGTGAGCAATTCACCTACACGCTGACGGTAACCAACAACGGTCCCGATACCGCAACCGGTATCACGGTCACGGACAATTTGCCGGCCGACGTATCCTTCGTCAGCGGTACGTTCACCAGCGGTTCAGGAACCGTCACGGAATCGCCCGCTGCGAGCGGACAACTGAGTATCACCGTTGATGACTTGGCCAATGCAGGCAGTGCAACGATCGACATTGTCGTCCTTGTTGCCGCCGATGCGGGAACCAGCGTCGACAACACCGCGACGGTTGCCAATACACCCGATACCGACACCGACGACACAAACAATTCTGCGAGTGTCACCACGCCGATCGTGCGCAATGTCGATGTCGCGGTGACCAAGACCGCCAATGCGACTCCCGTCGCGGGCGGGCAACTCACCTACACCCTTGAGGTCACGAACAACGGGCCGGGTGACGCTCGTGGCGTTTCGGTCACCGATACCTTGGACGCCTTGCTGACATTCGACTCGTTCGACGCGGGAACGTCGGGTGTCACGATCAATCAAACCGGCCAAGACTTGACGTTCACGGTCGGCACACTCACGAGCGGACAGACGGAAACGTTCACGATCACCGTTGACGTGGCTTCGTCGGCAACCGCAGCGATCGACAACACAGCGACGATCACGACGACTGACACCGACACGGATGCGACAAACGACAGCAGCACCGTATCGGTCACGCCAACGGTCGACACCGATTTGGTGATCTCGAAGACCGTCGATGTGACGACCGGCGCCGTGCCGGGACAGTCCACGTTGACCTACACCTTTGTGTTGAGCCACGACGCCGACAGTGTCAGTGATTCCAGCCAAGTCACCTTCACGGACACGCTGCCGACCGGACTGACGGGCGTGCAGATCATTGAGATCGACAACGCGGTTTCGACGTCATTCGACACGAACATGCAGACCGCTACTGTCGTCTACGATCCAATCCCGGTTGGAGAGACCCGCTCGTTCCAAATCACCGCGACTGTCAACGAGGATGCGACGGGGACGCTCGACAATACCGGCCAATTCACACTCGCTGGGACCGAAACCGACACAACCAACAACAGCGCGACGGCCTCCACAACACTGGATCCGCAGTTCGACGTTTCGGTCACCAAGGTTGCCGATGACGATACACCGGCTCCGGGCGCGACCGTCACTTACACGCTCGCGTTGACCAATGCGGGGCCGAGTACGGCAACGGGAGTGGTCCTGTCGGACGATGTTCCGACCGGATTGACGTTTGTCAGCGGGACACTCGAAGGCAACGCAGCAACGCTCAGCGGATCGACCGTGACGTTCCCCGCGATCACGCTCGATTCTGGCGAAACACAAAACGCCACCCTCGTCTTCACGCTCGGTGTCGACGCCAGCGGAACCGTCACCAACACAGCGACCGTTGCAACGGATGCAGGTGATCAGGACGCGACGAACAACACCGCGACCGAAGACGTGACGGCAACGCCGCAGGCCGACTTGACGGTGGCGAAATCCGTCGACAACGCCAACGCAGCAGCCGGTGACACGCTCGTCTACACGGTCACCGTGACCAACAGCGGTGTCTCGACGGCCGTCGCCGCGACCGCTGTCGACACGTTGCCTACCGGCGTCACCTTCGTGAGTGGTTCTGGACCGAACGGCGAAGCTCTGACGGCGACTAACGGCGTCGTCACCGTTAACGGTGGCGATCTCGCTCCGGCCGGCAGTTTCCAATTCACGATCAATGCGACCGTTGATGCGGGAACCAGTGGAGACATCACGAACAGCGTCACCGTTTCGACGACCACCGACGAATCGGATGCAACCAACAACGATGCGACGGCGGTGACAAGCATCGATCCGCTCACTTCATCGATCGCGGGTGTGGTGTACGTCGATAGCGATGACGACGGGATCCAGGATGCGGGTGAAGCTGGGATCGCTGGTGTGACGATCACACTGACGGGAACCGATATTCTCGGTAACACCGTTAACACCACCGCGACCACCGACGCCAATGGCGCGTACGCGTTCGACAACCTTGCGGAGGGAACCTACCAGGTGACCCAGACGCAGCCGAACAACTTCGTCGATGGCCAAGAAACGGTCGGTAACAATGCCACCGCAACGGCCGTGGACAATGCGTTCAACAACCTCGCCCTGAACCCGGCGACAGCCGCAACGGAATTCAACTTTGGAGAGATCGCAGAACGTCTGTCAAAAAGACGTCTCCTAGCATCGTCGACCTGATGAGTACGGTCGCTCACCGCAAGTCGCTTCACCGGAGCCGGTGTTGAAGAAGCGAGTGGTGACGGCCGTGCATGAGACACATCAGACGGCGTGGAGGCGCATAACGCACGGCCTTTCGGGGGGAGGGCCGTGCGTTTTCTTTTTTTCTCACGGGTTTTTCGAAAGGTTCACGCCAAATCGACCCTCTAACAGTGCGGGTTTGCGATGAACCGCCGACAGTCGTTGCTCCTCTCACCCAAAGTGAATCATGAAATCAATTGCCATCCTCTTCGTTGCCTTTTTTGCGGTCACCGTCGGCAACGCCGAAGAAACCTGGACCGGCACCGGGACCTGGAACAACCGAAAGTACGGCACCAGTGGAACGCTGAAGTGCGTCGCAAAAGAAACCGAACCGGGTAAATGGACGGCGGTTTTCTCCGGCAAGTTCCAGGGCGACCCGTTCGAATACACTGCCGAATTCGAATCCAGCGGTAAGGGCACTTCGAAGAAGCTCAGTGGAAAGTCAAAGATTCGGGGCCATCGCTATGAATGGCAAGGAACCCTAAGCGACAAGAAATTGATCGGCAAATATCGTTCAAGCGTCGGTTATCACGGCGAATTCCGCCTCACCAAGGAATAGGTCTTACCGAGGCGTCACGTTCGTGGGTTCTGCGCCTGTAGAAAACCGAAATGCTGTATCAGCAACTCGGTTTTCGGCATGGCAACACCGGCTTCTTTCGAGGCCCGGATCGGTGCTCCGAGAATTGACTCAATCTCCATCGGGCGTCCCGCGAGATAGTCCAGTCGCATGCTGCTGTCGTAAGGCACCATGGACTTTGTGGTCTCAATCGTCCTTTCGATCCACTCGGGATTGATTGCCGCTCCGCAGGCCGTGGCAGCCGTGTGGACTTCGGTGATAATGTCGCGCACAAGACTCACCGCGTCGTCACCCACCAGAACATCGGTCGCCGCGTCCAGTGCGACGGACAAACCGTTGAAGGGGATATTCCACATCAACTTGCGCCAGCGGACCATGTTGAGGTCGTCGGAGGTTTGGGCGTCGATGCCCGCCGCGTTCATCTCTTCGCAGATGCGGTCGGCGAGACCCAGCGTGTGCTCACTGTTGCGGTAGGGACCGAATACGATGCGTCCGTAGTCGATGTGGCGGATGTGTCCTGGGCCGGCTTTGTTGCTGCACAGGAAGCAACAACCTCCGAGAACACGGTCCTCGCCGACCACGGCGGCGGAATCAGATTCCACACCGAGTCCGTTCTGCAAAACTAGGACGTGCCCGCCACCAGACGTCGGTGCGACGAGCAAGTCTCGCAGCAGATGGTTTTGCACCGTCTTGAGCGCCACAAGGGTGACGTCGCAGGCCGGGATCTGATCCGGATCACGATGAGCGTTGACGTTATCCAAATGGAAATCGCCCCAGTGACTGTCAATTTTCCAACCGTGTTGAACCACATGGTCGTAGTCGCTGCGGAGCAAGAAGTGCACCTCATGACCGGCGCGAGCCAGCATCGCACCGTAGAGTCCTCCCAGCGCACCCGAGCCGATGATCGCGTAGGACAAACTCATGCCGCATCTCCCAGGTCAAGCCGTTTGCCGTAACGCCGCAAGAGTTGCTTTCGTAGCGTCTCGCATTTGATATCCGACAACTGTGGGTCCTCATCAATCGTGTCTTGGGCAATCCGCCGGGCGACCGACAAGATATCCATGTCTTCGAGCAGGTTGGCGATTCGCATCGGCGGCAAACCGCTTTGCCGTGCTCCCAGCACATCTCCCGGCCCGCGGAGACGGAAGTCGGCCTCGGCGAGTTCGAAACCGTCATCGGTTTCTTCAAACACCTTGAGCCGATCGTATTCCTCGGGCGAGTGATCCCCGTCGGTGAAGACGCAAACATGTCCGGCATGATTTCCTCGCGAAACGCGACCACGAAGTTGATGCAACTGTGCGAGTCCGAAACGCTGCGCGCCGAGGATCGTCATCACGGTCGCGTTGGGGACGTCGATCCCGACTTCAATCACCGTCGTCGACACGAGTACGTCGATCTCACCGTCCGCGAACAACTGCATGATCGCCTGTTTTTCTTCGTTTGCGAGTCGACCGTGAAGCAGACCCACACGGTAGTCGGCCAACGTCTCGTCACTCAACTCCGCATAGACCGATTCGACGGACGAGATGTCTTCGGCTTCTTCGTCACCGCTGGCTTGCTTGTCGACTCGCGGCGCCACCACAAAGGCTTGCCGTCCTTCGTTGAGTTGCGTTCGGACGAATTTCCACCAACGGTCTCGCCATTCGGGACGTCCGAGATAGGTACTCACCGCGCCGCGTCCGGGCGGCTTTTCACGAAGTGTGGTCAAGTCAACGTCACCGAAAAGCGTCATCGCGACGGATCGCGGAATGGGCGTCGCACTCATCACCAGGTAATGCGGGTCCTCACCACCGCTTCGAAGTTTGACGCGTTGCCGGACCCCAAACTTATGTTGCTCATCGATCACGCAAAGGCCAAGGCTCCCGAATTCAACGCCATGAAGCAACGCTTGCGTCCCGACGATGATATCGACGCTTCCGGTGGCGGAGTCCTCCAGCACCTCACGTCTTTCCCCGGTCGTGAGGGAACCGCAGAGCAAGCCGATCCGGACGCGGCTTTCTTGGAGCATCGACTTCAACGTTCGGTAATGCTGCCGCGCGAGGACTTCCGTCGGCGCCATCAAGACCGCTTGGTGCGAATTGCCCACCGCCAACATCATCGCGTAGATCGCCACCACCGTTTTGCCGCTTCCGACGTCGCCCTGAAGCAAGCGGTTCATGGGGAACTGGCGTGACATGTCCTTGGCGATTTCAGTCATCGCGGCTTTTTGATCGCCCGTCAGTTCAAACGGGAATCGGTTGGTGATTCTGGCGTCGAGCATCGCCGAGTTGGGAAGCGCAGACGATCGCAGTTCTGTCGTCAATTGTCGGCGCCGCATCGCCAACGCCAATTGCATTACCAATAGCTCTTGAAAAACAAAACGGGTTCGCGCTCCACGCAATTGATCGGCGTCGTCGGGGCGATGGATCTGACGAATCGCGTCTTGGATCCCAGGCAACGGTGTTCGCAAATTGATGCCGCCCTCCCGCAGCTGATCCGTCGCAACGTCACGTAAATCCTCCGGCAGAACCTCGGTTAACGTGTCAGCTAGCGCATCGACTGCTTGGCCGACCCAGGAACGCATGTCATTTTGGCGAACACCTTCTGTGAGCGGATAGATCGGCAAGATCTTCGGCTTGTCGATGGTGCCTTCGCCGTCAAGAAACGTCACCTTGGGGTGTACAAACTCGAATCGCAGCCCCTTCAACTTCGCTTCGCCGCTGATCATCACCTTGCGGCCGAACTTGAGTTGCTCGGCCCGAAACGGCTGATTGAAAAATAAGATTCGCACCGCACCGGTTTCATTTTCGACGATCGCACCGAACATCGATTTCCCCGGTGAGCGCGATGTCAATTCGGCGTCGGTGATGGTTCCCACCAGTGACGCCGGTTCACCCTCGTTCAACTGGTCGACGCGACTCGGCGGTGCGGGGAATTCGTAGTCGCGAGGGAAACAAAAGCAGAGATCGCCCGCGGTGCGCAATCCGATCTTTTCGAGTAGCCGCGCTTTCGAAAGTCCGACCAGCAACTTCACGGGGGTTGCGAGTGAGACTTCGAGAGCGGCGTCCGCACTCGAGGATTCACGCGATTCGGAAAGGCCGGTCTCCATAAAGTCCAACCTAACGCCCCGCGGGCACGCGTCAACGCGGGCTACACGTTGGCTTGACCTTTGA
>JBCBOT010000234.1:0-12595 GCA_039821165.1 Planctomycetota bacterium
GCTACGAAATGGATGCAGCTCTTGCAAGCTGCATCCATTTCGTTGCAGGAGGGTGAAGAAAAAGGCGAGCCTTCACAGCCCAACACCCTTTCGTTTTAGGAAACCGCTCAGTTTGAGTCGCTAACGCTGCGCCCCGTGGCTCACCGATGCGTTATTCGCTAGCGATGTTTCGGTTCTCGCCCCGGTTCGAATCGTGTCTGGAGGGACTACACTATGACTCCCAAATTCCCCTTCTGTGACAGGATCGCGAAATGACTTTGAATCGTCGGACCTTGCTGGCGGCAACCGGTGCTGGAGCGGCACTCGGTATGACAAACGGCTTTTTCCCCGCGGCGGCCTCTGCGGCGGAAGAAACGTCGACTTCGCCAAACGAATCACACGTGCTGGGGTACATCGGTACCGGGATTCGTTTCCATACCGCACTCGGCGGGCAGGGGCTGGAGTTCGGTCGTGCCAAACGCGTTTGCGATGTGGACGCGACTCAGGCCGGTCGAGCTCTGCAGAAGATCATGGACGTGTCGCGCGAGAAGAAGTATCCGCTCAACACCCAGATCCACGAAGACTACGAGCACGCACTCGACGACAAAGAAATTGACACCGTCATCATTGCCTCGCCTGACCAGTGGCACACCAAGCAGGTGATCGATGCGATGCGGGCTGGCAAAGATGTGTACTGCGAAAAGCCGCTTACGCTGACGATCGCCGAAGGAACCTTGATCGAAAAGGTGATGGAGGAGACCGGTCGCATTCTGCAGATCGGAACCCAGCAGCGGACCGAATTCGGGAGCCGCTTTGTCACCGCCGCTGCGATGATGCGAGAGAAACGCGTCGGCGACTTAAAGCTCGTGACAGTTTGCATCGGTGGCTCTCGGCCGGCCGTCGAAATGCCCAAAGCGGAACCGCCCAAGCACCTGAATTGGGACAAGTGGCAAGGCCAATGCCAGTGGAAAGACTATCGTTCGCTCGCCGAAGTAACGGACGTCGAAGGATGGGGTGCGGGGCATCCGTTCAGTCGAGCGCACCGCTACTATCGTTGGTTCTATGAGTACAGTGGCGGCAAGCTAACCGACTGGGGCGCCCACCACGTCGACATCGCGATGTTGGCGATGGACAAGCTTGGCGATGATATCGGCAATGTGACGATCGATCCGATCTCCGTCGAGCATCCCGTCGAGTTTGTTGACGGCATGCCACAAAGCGAAGACCGTTTCAATTGCGCCACCAAGTTCAGCGTGATGGTGACGTTTGCAGACGGAACCAAGATGCACATTCGCGACCGCGCCGATGACAAGGGTTTTGAAAACGGCATCATGTTCGAAGGCACGGCGGGGCGCTATCTCGTCAACCGCGGCAAGCTGGTCGGTAAACCGGTTGAGATGCTCAAAGAGAAGCCGCTCGGTGGCGATCCCTACGAGATCGTTTACGACCGCCCGAAACCCAAGTCACACATGGCCCATTTCTTCGAATGCGTGAAGACTCGCAAACAGCCGATTTCGGATGTTCGCAGTCACAACGCGATGCTCAATGTGTGCCACGCGGTCAACATCGCCATGCGGTTGGGACGTAAGTTGACCTACGATCCTGCCACGCGAACGTTCGTCGGCGACGAGCAAGCAAACACGTTTGTGTCGCGTGAGGCGCGCAAGGGCTACGAGGTCGTCTAGTTTTGTGAATCGAGTGTTGCGTCAGAGCAGGGAACCGATCGGAGCCAATGGTGTCGGCGATCTCAGTGGTGACGATGTCGCCGCGATCGATCGTTTGCGTCAAGCCTACGAGAAGCTGCGCGCCGAGTTGGCTCGCGTCATTGTCGGGCAAACCGACGCGATCGAGCAACTCGCGATCTGCTTCTTCGCTCACCAGAACGCGCTCCTTGTCGGCGTCCCTGGTCTGGCAAAAACGCTACTCGTCAGCAAGTTTGCCGAAACGCTGTCTCTTGACTTCAGCCGCATCCAGTTCACGCCGGACTTGATGCCGATGGACATTACCGGCACGGATATCCTGCAAGACGGAGGAAACGGCAAGCGCGACTTCCATTTCATCCGTGGGCCCGTGTTCGCAAACATCGTGCTTGCCGACGAGATCAATCGCGCGCCGCCGAAAACGCAGGCGGCGTTGCTCGAAGCGATGCAGGAAGGCAACGTGACGGTGCTCGGCAAAGAGTATGCGCTCCCCGATCCATTTATGGTGCTCGCCACGCAAAACCCTGTTGAACAGGAAGGCACCTACCCGCTCCCCGAGGCTCAACTCGACCGGTTCATGTCGCTGATCGAACTCAGCTATCCGACGGAAGCGGAGGAGATCGAGATCGCGCGGTCGACGACAGGAAGCGAATTGCCCACTTTGGATGCGTTGATGACGGTCGACGAGATTCTTGCTCATCAACAACTTGTGCGTCGTGTTCCGGTACCGGACCATCTTTATGAGTTCGCCGCAAAGCTGGTGCGTCGAACACGGCCCGACGGTGATTCCGCTCCGGACTGGTTGCCGTCGCTGGTTTCCTGGGGCGCCGGGCCTCGCGCGGTGCAGAGCTTGATCTTGGGAGCCAAGAGTCGAGCGGCGCTGTTGGGAAGCTACATGGTGCGAATGGAGGATCTGCTTGCGGTCGCGCCCTCGGTTTTAGCTCATCGGTTGGTGCTGAATTTCGCCGCCCAGTCCCAGCGGATTTCTGCGCGTGACGTTGTCACACGGTTGTTGGCTGCGGAGCAATGAGCGCCTTCGATCCCGAGCTTGCTCAGCGGTTGTCGGTGTTCCCGATTGCGGCGAGGAGTCCAATGCTCGGAAGCGTTTCGGGGCGACATCAAAGTCCTCACCGCGGTTCGAGCGTCGAGTTTGCCGAGTATCGGCGTTACCAACCCGGCGACGATCCAAGACGTTTGGATTGGCGCGCTTTCGGTCGAAGTGATCGCTTCTATGTCAAAGAGTTCGAAGCGGATACGAACTTGCGGTTGGTGTTGGTTTTGGATTGCAGCGGTTCGATGGGGTTTGGAGACAAATTTCAACGCGCCCAAACCATGGCGTCGCTACTCGCTTACCTCGCGGTCGAACAAGGGGATGCCGCGAGGTTGGTCGGAGCCGGGGATCATTGTTCGGATCCGATCCCGCCGCGTCGCAACGCGGCACAAGTATCGGTTCTCCTCGAAGCAATCGAGTCGATGGTTCCGAGTGGTAAGACGCGTTTGGTCGAAACGCTTCATGAGATTGCTGAGACAATACGACAACGTGCTTTAGTCGTCATTTTGTCAGACTTGTTCTTCGAGACCGAAGAGTTGCGTTCGGCGCTCGATCACTTGCGATTTCGCAACCACGATACCGTCGCGTTTCACTTGATCGATCGTGAGGAGATCGCGCCCCAATGGCATCGTCGGATTCGAATCGAAGACATGGAAGGCGGTGAGTCGATGTTGATCGAACCCGATGAGATCGTCGAAGCTTACGAGTCGGAAGTGAATGCGTTCATGGACGCAACGGCGGAGACGATGCGGCAAACCGCGACAGACTATCACATCGGGATGTCCGACCGGTCGTTGGAAGAAATCCTCGGCACGTTTCTGTCCCAACGTGCTGCGGGTGCATCGCGATGAGCTTCTTGCGGCTCATCGCGTTGACAGCGCTGCCCCTGGCATTGTTGCCGATCGTGATTCATCTGCTGCATCGACGTCGGCACCCGGTCGTTCCTTGGGCCGCCACGATGTTTTTGAGACGGGCAACCGCAACACGTCGAGGGCCCGCACGTCTGCGACGCTATCTGGTTTTGGGTTCGCGCGTTTTGATCGTCGTCGCTTTAGTGGTTGCGTTCGCGCGTCCGCTTTCGTCGACCTCCTTTGGGGTGGCGGTGGGGAAGGGAAGTGGACGACAAGCATCGTCGGTGGTGATCTTGGATCGTTCGCCGAGCATGCAGCGACGACTCGGCAATGCGTTACCGACGCGTTTGCAAACGGCAACGCAACGCGTCGCCGCGGCGCTCGAGACTCTCGGTGTCGAAGAGTTCACGCTGATTGAAAGCGTCAGCCGCCAGCCGATTCGGATGAGCGAGCCGGCTCGATTGATTGATGCGGCAAGGGCTAAGCCGGCTTCGTCCTCGGCAAACATCCCCGAACTGTTGCTCGACGCCTTGGTGGTGTTGGAGAACTCGGGGGAAGGTGTCGCAGACGTGTGGTTGTGCACGGATCGTCAATTCGGCGATTGGCGATTGTCGTCGAGCCAATGGGAAAACATTCGATCCCGACTCTCACGGCGAGGTAAAGGCCTTCGGGTGCACCTCTTGGATTTCGGTGAGTCGCCAGCCGGAAACGCTTCGGTTCGCGTCACCGATGTGCGATCCGCGCGTGACACGAACGATGAATTGGCGATCGATCTTGTCGTGGAAAGTGATCAGCCTGATTTGAGTTCGGTTCCGGTGCGGGTCACACTCGCTGAGGCGACGACGGTCGCTGAAGTCAGTCTTCGCGACGGGGTGGGGACCTTGTCCGATTTTCATTTGCCGCTCGCCGGAGGGTGGAAAAACCTGCGGGGTCGGGTTTCGATCCCGTCGGACTTGAACACGGCCGACGATCAGTGGTTCTTCGTTGCGCCCGAGGATGCGGCACGGCAAACCGTGCTGGTCTCCGAAACCGATTGTCCCGCCGTTCGATTGGCCTTGGGGGTGCTCGGAGAGGTGAGGGTGGTGGACGCCCCGACGTTGACGCTGGACCAATTGGATTCCGTCGCCTGTGTTGTTTGGCAAGGTGCTCCTCCCGCGGAAACACAGATGGCGGCGCTGCAGACGTTTGTTCGTTCAGGCGGATCGCTCGTCTTTTTCCCTTCGCGCTCGGTTGTGACACCCTCGGTTTTCGAGGGAGTGACCTTCGAAGCGTTTGAAGAAACACGGGGCGAGTCATCTTTTGAAGACTACGTGTTTCCCTTCGACCGCGTGACTCCGGTGCGCGGCCCACTCACCGTCGACGCTGACGTTGTCGGGATTGGAACGGTGATCGGATCCCAACGGATCGGAACGGGAGAAGTGTCTTACTGTGGTTTCGACGTGACTTCGCTTACGGGCGCTTTTGTCGAAGACGGTGCCGTGCTGTACGGGCTCCTATCCTCTGCCGTCGAGGCCGGTGCACGTCGAAGATTGGGTGCCGGAAGTTATGTAGCCGGCGAAGAATTACCGGAAGCGATCACCCAGCGAAGCGATGCCGCGCAAGCGGTGATGGCGACCCATGATGTTTCCGGCTCATTCGAATTCGGATCCCACGCGGGCGTTTTCGAGTTCGCAAAGCAGGGCGACCAAAGCGGACGTTTGATTGCGATCAACCGAGATGTTTCGGAATCTGCTACACGACGTGTAACCGATGAGGAACTCCAGGAACTGTTCGGTGACTTCACGGTGAACCGTGTTGAGGTGTCCGATCGGGGACTGCAAAGTGAGGCGTCGTTCGTTCGCGAGATTTGGACGGGCGTCTGGTGGTTGCTGATCGGTCTTTTGATCGCGGAGTCTTGGTTGTCGTTGCCTCGAGTGCGAGGGAAAGCGACATGAACTGGCTTTCGATGCTCGCCCTTGTCGCGGCAGTCTCGCTCTCGTTAACGACGTGGCTGCGACGCGGTCGACGCTTTCGCATTGCGGTCGTTGAAACTCTGCGTGTCGGCGTCGTTCTCTTCGTCGTTTGGTTGTTGAATCAGCCGGAGACGGTCTACATCGAGTCACCGAGTCAGAAACGGGCCGTGGTCCTCGTGCGTGATGATTCGCTCAGCATGAAGACTGCGGATGCGGTGCTGGGAACGCGGGCCGATTCAGCGATGAGCGTGATTCAATCCTCGGCCTGGGGCGGATTGGATTCTCGATTCAAGAAGAGTGTCGTTGTTTTTGGAGATCGATCGGAAAGCGATCTTGCGGCAGCGATTGATGCTGCATTTAAGACCGAAAAACTTGCAGCGATGGTTGTCCTGTCCGATGGCGATTGGAACCGCGGGGCATCACCGATCGACGTGACCGCAAATCTGATCTCGGGTAGTCGAGACGCGGTCGCGTTTTTTTCGATACCTGTCGGCAGCGCTGAACGCCTGCCCGATGTCGGACTGGTGTCCGTTGATGTCCCAAGCTACGGAGTGATTGGTAAATCGATACGCGTTCCCTACACCGTTCAGAATTGGATGCCGCGCACGGTGGAACTCCCCGTAACACTGCGAGTGGATGATGTGGAGGTTCGCAACGAGACCATTCAGTTGCGGGCTGGACAGCGGTTTGACGGTGTGATGTTGTTCGAGCCCGATTCGGTCGGCAATCACTCGATCTCCGTTGAGATTGGTGCGACCGATGGCGAGCGGATTGAGGAGAACAATCGTCAGTCGCGAACGATCGAGGTACGTCACGAGCAACTGCGGGTTTTGATCATCGAATCCAAACCACGTTGGGAGTATCGCTATTTACGTAACGCCCTCCGTCGCGATCCGGGAATCGAAGTTTCTTGTTTGCTGTTTCATCCCGGCTTGGAACGCTTGGGTGGCGGCGCAGACTATTTGGAGGTGTTTCCAGAAACCGCCGACGCGCTGGCTTCGTACGACGTCGTCTTCGTCGGGGATGTGGGCACCAACCAGTTGGATGCCGAGTCTTGTCGACGATTGCGTGGCTTGGTGACGCAACAAGCGTCCGGCCTGATTTTGATGCCGGGGATGCGTGATCAACAGTCCTCACTGCTGTCGACCGAATTGGCAGAACTGTATCCCGTCGAGTTGGATGTTTCGCGTCCGCGCGGAGTCGGCAGTGCCGAAGCCAGTCGCATTTCGTTGACCGCCGCCGGAAGGCAGAGTTTGTTGACTGAATTGGACGACGATCCGGATCGCAATTGGCAGATTTGGGAATCGCTTCCGGGGTTTCACTGGCATGCCGCGGTCGAGCGAGCCAAGGCGGGGAGTCAAACACTTGGGGTGCATCCGGTTTCCAGCAACCGCTACGGACGCATCCCGTTGCTGGTCACACGGCCCGCGGGAGCCGGCAAAGTCCTGTTCATGGGAACCGATTCGGCGTGGCGCTGGAGGCTCGGTGTCGAAGACAAATATCACTATCGGTTTTGGGGTCAAGTCATTCGCTGGATGGCCTATCAACGCAACATGGCGGTGGGCGAGCGAATCCGTTTGTCGTATCGTCCGGAGCGGCCGGATCCCGGCGAGACGGTGACGTTCCGAGCTACGGTGATGAACGAAGACGGGTCGCCGGTGCGAGCCTCCTCGCTCGACTTGGCATTGGCGGATGCCGAGGGAAGCGATCGAGTTGTCCGCTTGATCGCAACCGGTTCTGAGTGGGGCGTCTTTGCCGGCGAAACGCAGCTGACCTCCAGCGGCGAACACCGCTTGGTCCTTGAACATCCAACCGATGGATCGTCCGTCGCGACACGACTGACGGTGCAGGGAAGGGCACTGGAAGTCGTGGGCGCACCGGCTCGCCCCGACGTGCTCACCGCAATCGCTAGCGTTGGAGGCGGCGACGTCTATTCCGAGGAACAGGTAGAACAACTCGTTGATCAGATCAACTCGTTGCCGCCCCCGAATTCTCAGCAACGACGGATCCAATGGTGGAATCATCCGGGGGTGATGGCGATGATATTGGTCACCCTGGGCGTTTTTTGGGTCGCACGAAAATGGGCGGGGGAGGTTTGAGTGGCGAGTGGCGAGTGGCGAGTGGCGAGTGGCGAGTGGCGAGTGGCGAGTGGCGAGTGGCGAGTGGCGAGTGGCGAGTGAAGAGTGAAGAGTGAAGAGTGAAGAGTGAAGAGTGAAGAGTGAAGAGTGAAGAGTGAAGGCGAGAGCACGGTGTTGGAAGTGCCGTCGGTTTTGTTGGTGAAGCTGGCGATGTTTCGACGTGCGCTGATCAGCCGTCGCCTTCGTGAGTCCATTGCGTGGTGTTCGGTCACGTTCTTGTTGGGGTTCTGGTTGCTGTTTGTATCGGACCGCGTGTTCGCAACACCGGTCGCCGCACGTGTGCTGTTGGCGACGGGTTTGGGAGGTGCAGTCTTGGTGGCCGCATTCCGGGTCCTGTCTCTGTGCTTGAAGACGACCGGGCGATTGCGTTTGGCACGGATGATTCGGCAACGCGACATGGTGTTCGGTGACCATCTCGTTGGTGCGCTGGAGCTCGCGCAGAGTCAAACAGAACAGGCTCGTTCACGCGCGCTCTGTGAAGCAGCTTTGGGCCAAGTGGCGGACGAAATCGAGCGACGTGATCTCTCTCGGGCTTTGCCGCCTTCGCTTTCGCGTCTTGGAACGCAGCTTGCCTTTGGGCTAGTGGTCCCGATTCTTGCGGCTTCCTTTTTTGTTCCGGATGCGATGTCCGCCACGTTTCGTCGGCTCGTGACACCCACGGTGCTCGTTGAACGACACACGTTCGCTCGGATCGTTGCGTTGCCCGCTCATCGTGTCGTGCCACACGATGAAGCACGTCGTTTCGCCGTCTCCATCGACCCGAACAGTCGCTGGAAGCCCTCCACGGCAACGATGTCCATCGCTGGAGCACGGCTGGTGGCCGCGCTCAAGGAAGAGAGCTACTGGTTCGAAGTGCCGCCATTGATCGAGAACACTCCGGCGTCCGTGCGCGTGGGCGACGCGGTGGCCACTCTGGAGTTTGTTCCTCAATTGCGACCCGAGTGGCAGAGTGTCGTTGCGGATGTCGACTTACCCGAGTACCTCGATTCGCATGCGACGCGCGAGACCTTGGAGGTAGATGTTCGTTCCGGCGCTCTGGAGGTGGTGGAAGGGAGTCGAGTGGCAATCCGAGGGACTTCAACGAACGAGCTTTCGTACGTCTCGGTCAATAATCGACCCGCAGCGATCGAGGGTCGCGAAATGTCGTCGGCCCTGCGTCAGTCGACGGGCAACGTGGTGGTGAATTGCGTGGACAGTGATGGCCTTGGCGGTGCGAAGCCATTCCTCCTCGAGTTGACTTCACGACCGGATCGCAAACCAAGTTTGATCGTCGAGTCCGATGGATTGCCGTCGATGGTTTTGCTGGATCAACAGCTCCGGTTCAAGTTGCTCGCCGAAGACGATTTCGGTGTCGCAAAGGTCGGGATGGAGTGGATTCTCGGTGACAATCGTTCGTTCGGTGGTCGCGTCTTAGGCGGCGGTGGCGTCGCCGAGTTGCCGCTCGAGGCATTCTTTCAAGCCAGCGCGTTGAGTGTTTCGCCGGGCGAGTTGAGTCTCCGGTTCTGGGCCATCGACAAGTTTCCGGATCGTGATCGAGTCTATACCGACCCGATTTTGATCAACCTTGTTTCACAATCCGAACACGCGGTTTGGGTACGCGACGAATTCGACCGCTGGCGACAATCGGCAATGGACGTTCGCGACCGCGAACTAAGCCTTTTCCAGCGCAACCGAGAATTAGCAAGGGTGGATCGCAAACAACGCGGTCAGGCGTGGCGAGATCAGTTAGCCGAACAGGCTCGCGCCGAGGCTCAAAACGGAAAACGCCTCGAACAATTGACCCGGCGCGGCGAAGACTTGCTACGGCAAGCGTCGCGAAACTCGGACGTTGAAAGTGACTACATCGAGACGTTGGCTCAGACGATCCAAAATCTACAGGGGCTTTCCAAGAATCGGATGCCGCGAGTCGCCGAGTTGCTCAAGCGTGCCAGCGAGCAAGAATCCGATTTTGAGGAGTTGGCCGACGCCGAGTCGACTCAAGCCGATGTGGCCGCGATGGCGGAACGACCTAGCGGTTCGAGCTCCGACGATAAAGACAGCGAGCAGCGCGAACGCGTGGGACTGGCGGGGACGACGATCCTCGACTCCAGCGGACGCGGTGATGATGGTTCCGCGACAGAAGATGCCGACGAGACCGATGAGTTGCTCGATGCGATTGACGATCAAGAGGCTTTGGTGGCGGCGTTCGATGCGATTGCGGACCAGATGCAGCAACTGCTGGGGAGAATGGAGGGCAGTACGTTGGTGAAGCGGCTCAAGGCGATCAGTCGGATTCAGGATCGCGTTGCCGGTGAACTCGCGAGAAACCTCGAGAAGACCTTCGGCCAGAGTCCCGCAACCAATGCGACTCTACTCACCGAAGCAGAACGAATGATTGTGGAGTCCGCCGACAAGGCACGGACGGCGGTCGATGATCTGGAGGCTTTCTTGAAACGCCGTGAGATCGAGCACTTTGGTCACGTGTTGCGGGAGATCAAGGGGGCTGATCTGCTCAATCAACTCGTGACGATGCGAAAAAATCTGGTCGTACATCCTGGGGCTTCGATCGCGGAAGCCGAATACTGGGCAGACAACTTGGACCGGTGGGCGGATGATCTTGTTCATCCTGGGAAGAAGCAGCACAATGAAGGTCGCAAGAATCTGAAGTCACTGCCACCGTCGGTGATTTTGGAAGTGCTGCGTGTCCTTGAGTCCGAAGTCAACTTGCGGGAACAGACTCGGATGGCCGAACGGGGACGCGAACTCATGGAACGTCAGGACTATATGGCCGAAGCGATCCGTTTGAGTGAGTCGCAGGATTTCATCCGTGACCGCTTGGATCAGATCGTCGACGAGATCGATTCCGCGCCGGACGCCGCGTTGCACTTTGCCGCGGAGATGGAAGTGTTGTCGTTGGCGAGTTCGGCAATGGTGGATGCAACCAAGACGCTTGTCTCACCGGAAACCGGACCCGATGCGATCGCCGCCCAGACGGAAGCAATCGAGTTGCTGTTGCGTTCCAAGAAAGTGACTCCCGAAGGCGGTGAGGCGTCTTCGGGCGGACAGGCGGGAGGGAGCGCGGGCGGAGATACCCAGGAAGCCGCGGCGGCTTTGCTCGGTCGTGGCTTTGATGCGCTCGCCCAAGAACGCGACTCTAAGACGAAGTTCGCGGTCGGACGGAATCGAAACGAAGTCCCCGAGCATTGGTTGGAAGGTGTTCAGCAGTACCACCTTCGTTTGGAGCAACGACGTGCGGAGGAACAAGAATGAGAGCGTGCCTGTCATTCATTCTGTTTGCGTCATTGTTGTGCCCCGCGATGGCTCAGGAAATACAGGTCGGCGAGACCATTTCCCGGGATGTGCTCGAGATTTATTCGCGGGGGTTGTCTTATCTGGAAGCGAAGCAAAATTCGGAGGGAACCTGGGAAGCCGGGGAAGGCAACGGACCCGGGACAACGGCCCTGGCGGTACTCGCTTTCCTTGCATCGGGCGAAGACCCAAATTTTGGACCGTACCGCGAAATCATCCGGAGCGGATTGCGGCACATCATCAGTAAGCAATCGGCGACAACCGGCTATATGGGGCCGAGTATGTATCACCATGGTTTCGCGACGCTCGCGCTTTGTGAAGCCTATGGCGTGGTAGATGACGAGGATTTGTTTCGCGGTTCGACGGCAAAGAATCAGCGTGGTCTGGGTGAGGCGGTTGAGTTGGCGGTCCGCGCGGCGCTCACGGCGCAGCGACGAAACGGGTTCGGCGGCTGGCGCTATTCACCTGGCGCGAGCGATGCCGATACTTCGGTCTCGGGATCCGTGATGATGGGGCTGTTGGCCGCGCGCAACGCCGGTTTTGAAATCCCTGACGAATCGGTGGACCGCGCGATTGCGTACTTCGAAAGGATGACCGCGCGGAACGGAGTCGTCGGATATTCGAGTGTGAGCGATGGCAACGGCGAGTCGATGGCTCGAAGCAGCATCGTGAATCTGGTGTTGTCGATCGCGGGACGCAAGGATTTACCCGCCTACACATCGACAAAAACCTACATCGTCGCCAACCGAGACGCACCGGCGATCTGGCCGGAATACGCTCGTTACTATCAAGCCCAAGCGTTGTTTCAGTGTGACGTCGAGGCGTGGCGAGCTTGGAATGCAGGCGTGATCCGAACACTGAAGACAAAACAGAAAGACGACGGCAGCTTTGAAGGCGACCTGGGGGTTACCAATAGCACTTCGATGAACCTGCTGACGCTCGCAGTCAACTTTCGCTTTCTACCGATCTACGAGAGGTAGTGATGCGATTCGTGTTTGCGGTTTTGATGATTCTGATTTCGGTGTCTTACGGCAACGCTGAAACGCCCCTTGATTTTGTCATGTCCGATGGCAGCGCGTTTTCGGCCACCTTGATCGGTGCACGCTCGGACGAATTCGTGGTCGATTCAGCGGGGCCTTTCGAGGGCAACGAATTAGGACTTCGGGCGGATCTTCTGGTGCGGGCGGAGGTGGCCACCGATCCGATCGATAGTCTGCGAGAGAGTGATTTTGCGTTCGTTCTTCGGGATCAAACACGCTATGTGGGGCGTCCCGTCGGTTTCGAGCGAGGCCGCCTTCGTGTGTCGACGATCTCACTCGGTGAGGTGGACGTTCGAGTCGATCAGTTGCTGCGCGTCGTGCGCGCGTCCGCGGTCGAATGCCGTTTAAACTCGCTGCAGCAGTCGGCGCTCCGATGGCGCGGGGACGGCTGGGATTGGCGCAATGGCGTGTTAGCCTCAAAGGATGATCTAGCCAGCGACACCCCGTTTCGCGCGATCGTGGGCGACCTCGGTTTGGAAGAGCGATTTCATCTGCGTCTAGAAATGGTCTGTGTAGGCGATCCCTCGTTGCAGGTCTTGCTCGGTGACCGAGCCGAAGACGGGGCAGGGCAGGGGAGAGGGCGACGAGGGAGTTCG
>JBCBOT010000235.1:0-12497 GCA_039821165.1 Planctomycetota bacterium
CGCCCCAATATCAACGGGGGTGGCCAATCGAGCGACTCCCCCTCCCCGACGAAATGGATGCAGCTCTTGCAAGCTGCATCCATTTCGTTGCAGGAGGGTGAAGAAAAAAGTGAGCCTTAACAGCCCAACACCCTTTCGTTTTAGGAAACCACTCAGTTTGATGAGTAGCTATGGTAGTCCATACCGAAACATCAGGGGCTCGGAGACGGCCCTGCGAAGTCCGAGGCGATCAGATGGGGCATGTGATTCGGGATTGATCGCGTCGCTGGCACTACGTGTCGAGCCACTCACACTCCAGGCCGATTTGGCCGCGATCCCAGTCGCTGACAAAGGGCGGCAAGCTTGGCAGCAAATCTTGAGCATTGCGGACGTCGTTACGGGTCATCCAAAAGACCTCCGCAACTTCCTCCGGATTCGGCGTCGGTTCGACCGCCGCGTCGAGGTCCGCGTGCCACCAAGCCAAATTGGTTCCCCAAGACGTCACGCTGCGGTAACACAGTTGCAACGGCTTGACGTCAATCGCGAGTTCTTCGTCCATCTCGCGAACCAATGCTTGCTCCTCCGACTCTCCCTTCTCGATGCCTCCACCGGGCAAGCAGAGTTTGCCAGGCGCGGTAACGGTCAATGAACGGCGGATCACCAGTAGGCGGCCTTCGCGCAAAATCACCGCGACGACCCCTCGCTTGCGTCGCGTGTTCGGCTTGGTTTGGGGCACGTTCATGCCCGTGCTTGTACCGCAACAGCTTGGAATCGACAATCGCGAATCGGACCGCGAAACACCTCTTCACAACGTTCAGGCGCAAGTTGAACGCTCACCGCGACTTATTCGATTCCGAAAGATGGCGTTCTGCCGAAATCGTCAGCGCCCAACAAGAAGCGTCGCGAATCTGCTCCGTGCTGCGTGATCACGGGCACATCGCCTATTTCGCGGGCGGCTGTGTTCGAGATGCACTCCTCGGGCGTTCCCCGAAAGACTTTGACGTTGCGACGGACGCCGTGCCCGATCGGGTGCGAGAAGTCTTTGGACGACGAAAGACGCTCGCTTTCGGCGCTTCATTCGGAGTGATCGGGGTCCTGCCTCCCAAGAAAGCAGACCTGGCGACGCCGACCGAAGTCGCCACCTTTCGCAGCGACGGCGACTACAGCGACGGACGCCGCCCCGACGAAGTGCACTTCGGAGACGCCGAAAACGACGCACAGCGACGGGACTTCACCGTTAACGGACTGTTTTATGATCCCGGCGACAAGCGAATCATCGATTATGTCGATGGAGAAGCCGACCTGAAACGCGGCGTCCTGCGAACGATCGGAGACCCTGCTCGCCGGTTCGACGAAGATAAACTGCGGATGCTTCGCGCGGTTCGCTTCGCGACAACGCTCGATTTCTCCATCGACGCCGACACCGCCGCATCCATCCGGGAACATGCCGAAGAAATTCGTGTCGTCAGCGCAGAACGCATCGGCACTGAAATGCGACGCGTCATCAAATCTCAACACGCCGCCGATGGGCTTCGGTTGCTAGTCGATCTCGGTCTCGAACCCGCGGTGCTGCCGGGAATCGCCAACGGTGACTTGGATGCGTTGACCCGCTGGCTCGCGAAACGTGATGGCGGCGAGTTTGAATCCTCGATGGCGCTTGTTTTGATGGCAATGGATGACACCAACCAATCGACCGCAGACGTTTCCCAGCGATGGCGGCTATCCAACGAAGAAACACGCAGGATCCGTGCCGCAACGAGTCTTTGGCATTCGATCGCCGATGCCGAGGACACCGCCTGGTCGACACTGCAACCGAAACTGATCGATCGGGATATCGAGTTTGCGATGCGGGTAGCATCGGCGGTCGTTATCGCCGAAGGACGCTCTGCAAAGGGCCTCGACCGGTGTCGCGACGCACTGGCATGGGAGCGACAGAAATTGGATCCGCCGCCATTGCTAACGGGCGACGTCCTTCGCGAACACGGGTTTCAACCCGGGCCCTCGTTTCGAGATTGGTTGCATTCCGTTCGCCGACGTCAACTTGACGGCGAGTTGGAGTCGACCGAGCAAGCGATCGAATGGGTGCGTGAAATATCCGCAGGTCAATGACAGCAAACCGCTGTGACGTCTCGACTGCGGGTTGATCTTCCGCTTTGCGCAAAATCCTTCGTAGACTCCCCGCTCGGGGTGCCGATAAACGAAGCGAGCCCAATCGAAAAACAAACACGCAAAAGGAAGAGCCCGTGTTCCGCACCGTCTTCATCATCGTCCTCCTGGCTGGTGCCGCATTCATGGCGGGGTGGTTCACCGTTGACCGCGATAACAACCAGACGACGATCCGAATCAATCGCGATGAAATCAAGGCTGATGCTTCGAAGGCAATCGCGAAGGGCCGCGACTTCTTGAACAAGACCAACCAAGCCAACGGGCAGCCCGTCGATGGCCAAGGAAACGCAGGCCAATTCGCAGGCGGCCAATACCAAAACGGCGGCTTTCAAAATGGCCAATACCAGAATGGCCAGCCTCAGAACGGGCAGTATCAAGGCGGCCAATTTCAAAACGGCCAAGTCCCACAACCACCCCAGTTTCAGAACGGTTACCAAGCGGGATATCCCGTCCCGCCGGCGAATTACCAAGGCGGCAACTACCAGAACGGCAACTACCAACAACCACCCGCCAACTATGGCAATCAGCAAGCCGGGCGTCCGGCTCCGCCGTGGCAAACCCCGCCGAGTTCGCAGCAGTATTGACGGCTGCCCACGAGAGAATCAGTCATTGCATCGAGACGCCGGGATGAATTCCCGGCGTTTTTTTGTTCCACATCGCAAATGTTGCGTTAAGTGAGAACCAGCGATGCTTCCTCTTCCGCAAGCGGTCGATCCAATTCGAACAACTCTTGTTCGTCCTCATCGACAGAGAACTTGCCCCCTGCGCTCCAGTACAACGAATAACTGACTGGGACCAAATAGAGCACCACGATCGTTGCAAAGAACTCGCCGAACGCGATGCTGGTCGCCATCGGAATCAGAATCTGAGCCTGAATCGACGTTTCCAAAAGGATCGGAATCAAACCGCCGATCGTCGTGATCGTGGTGAGCAAGACGGGACGAAAACGTCTCGTCCCAGACTCGGTCAACGCCTGACCGATCGGCATCCCCGCACGCACGCGTGAGTTGATGAAGTCGATCAACACGATCGAGTCATTCACGACGATTCCCGTAAGCGCAATGATGCCGTAGAAACTGAACAGCGTCAGAGGCATGTCCATGATCATGTGCCCCACGACGGCCCCGAGTGCGCCGAACGGGATGATCAACATCACCAAGATCGGTTGAATTGCGGACTTGAATTCGATCGCGAGCAGAACAAACATCACCGCCAATGCGATACCGAATCCTTTGAAGAGACTGCCAAAGGATTCCGCCCGGCGTTCTTGCTGACCTTCCCAACGAACCTTGATGCCTGGATAGCGAGGCAACACTTCGGCGAGAAACTCCTCCTTAAAGTTCCCAACGATCTCTTCGGCATTGCCCGTCGTTTCATCCAAGTCGGCTGACACCGTGATCGATCGCGCCTGGTCGATCCGGTTGATCTCGCTGTAACTGCGAACCACATCGACTTCGGCAAGCTCGGTGATCGGCCTTTCTACACCATCCGCTAGACGCACTCGGATCTCGTCAAAGTTCGACAGAAGTCGGCGATCCTCGCGAGGATACGTCACCATGATTTTGACTTCGTGTCGGCCGCGCTGGACACGCATCACTTCTTCGCCGTAATACGACGCCCGCACGGTTTCAGCCAGGTCGGCGGTGCGAACACCCATCGCGAAGGCCTCGGGTTTGATGCGGAAACGATACTCCCATTTTCCGGGCACCGAATCGTCTTTGATGTCGAACACACCGGGGTACTCGGCGAGTTTGGCTTTGCATTCCGTGACGAACTGGTCCAGCTGCTCGATGCTGCCCGCACCACCCAAGGCTTTGAACTCGATGGGTGTTCCGCCGGGTCCGAAGGATCGCGTGCCGAGCGAAAACTCCTCGGTGCCCACGATCGCGCCGACTTCTTCACGCCACTGGGAGACGATCGCGCGACTGTGAACACCTCGGGATTCCGCATTCACCAATTCGATTTCGACACTTCCTTTGTGCCCGCCGGGTGCGGAAGGGCTCGGCGATCCGCCGGGGCCGCCGCCCGAGACTTGCGCCCCGACGACGCGGTAGGACGTCTTCGCGATCGGCGTACCTTTTTTCTCGTAGCGTTCCGCGACCCGCCAGAATCCTTCCTCCACACGCTTGGTCGCGGCAATCGTCACACTTTCCGGCGTGCCATCTGGGAACACCACCGATGCGCTCAGCGTGTTCCCGTCGACCCGCGGAAAGAAACTGAATTTGATCCGACCGTACCAAGCCATCCCGGCGATCAACATGAGCACCATCAAGCTCGCTGAAACCGCGACGCTGCGAAAATTCAAACACCAATCGAGTGTCGGGCGGTAGATGTGCTCGACGTACCAGCTCAGCATCCCGGTTGCAGCTTGGTTGAGCTTTCCGGCAATCCACAACAGCGGCCGAAAAACGTACAGCACGAGATCGAACAGTTTAAAAAGCAGACTGTCTTTGTGCGAAAGGTGACACGGCAGGATCGTGACGCACTCGATGAGCGAGACCAAAAGGATCACGATGATCGCAGCGGGCATCACCGATGTGAACTTGCCCATCCGGCCGCTGACGAACAAGAGCGGCGCGAATGCAACCACGGTCGTCAACACCGCTGTCGTCACCGAAGGAATCACTTCGATGGTTCCCTGCAGAGCGGCCTGCTTATACGACTTGCCCATCTGGCGATGCGCGAAAACGTTTTCGCCCACCACGATCGCATCATCGACAACGATGCCGAGCGCCATGACGAATGCGAACATCGAAATCAAATTCAACGTTTGCCCGGTCAGGTACAGAAAGCACCCGGACGCAAGAATCGAAAACGGGATTCCGAGCGCGACCCAAAACGCGAGCTTCGGATCGAGAAACAACATGAGCAAGACAAACACGATGACCAGTCCTTGGGCACCGTTTCGGAGTAGCAAATCCAATCGACCACGCACTTCGATGGATTCGTCGCTCCAGGTGATCAGTTGAAAACCGGCGGGGACGCTTGCCTGATCGACATAGCCCAGCACCGCGTCGATCATCACGAACAAGTCTTGCGACGTACTCCGCTGGACCGTCATCGCGAGTGCCGGCCGACCATTGATGACATTGATCGCCGTGGCATCGGTGAATTGGTCACGAACAACGCCCAAGTCACCGACTGTGAGCACGGCACCGCCTTCCTCGGTCACCAAAGGCAAATCGGCGAGTTCATTGCCACGATTCCGACGATTGTTGCCGCGAAGTAAAACCTCCTGTGAAGGCCCCTTGATCGAACCCGCGGGCAATTCCTGGTTTTCACGACGAATCGTCTCCGCCGCTTGTCTCAGCGTCAGGCCATGAGCCCGCAGGGTTTGTTCGGGTATCTCGATATCGATTTGGTAATCTCGCGCGGCGAGATAATCGACCTGGGCAACGGCTGGCAGCGCCAGAACGTCTTCGCGGATTCGTTCCGCAATCTCGCGAAGCTGCAACTCGCCTCGAGCCGTTAGTCGCTGCCCACCCTCGGCGATCATCGAATCGGAAGCGAGGATGCCGATCCGAAGTGACGGTCGGCGATTGGTCACGAGCGTGATCACGGGGTCTTCCGATTCCAACGGAAAGCTGGGAATCCGATCGACCTCGGAGCGAACCTCATCCAGGACGCGTTCTGGTTTACGCCCCCCGGCAGCCAACTCAAGCACGACCGAGCAACTGCCTTCCTGCGCCACCGTGGTGACTTTCTTGATACCTTCGATGGAACGAACGGCTTCCTCGATCTTTTGCCCGACGCCTTGCTCGGTCTCTTGCGGCGCGGCACCTGGATACGGAACCGTCACGCGAATGACATCCAGCTCGAACTCGGGAAAGGACTCCCGCTTCATGGCGTCGAAACAGAAATACCCGACGACCATCACCGCAACCATGCAGAGATTCAGCGCGGCGCGGTTGGTTATCGACGCTTGAACGACGGACTTCATGAGCGGGCTCCCTGTGGACGCCCGACTTCCCCACCCCGTCTACCCTGCGGCTTTCCCGGGGGCGGCCCGGTCGCAACGGGCATCCCATCGAACGGCGCCGCGATCGGTGAAACGACCACCTTGTCTCCGGCTTTGAGTCCGCCCGATCGTTGATACACGATGACGTGATCTGGCAGCGACGTTGCGATCGAAACCTCGCGGCGAATCAAACGATCCTCCTCGACCACCCAAACCGCATTACCGGGTTGGATCGCTTCCTGCGGCAACCGCATCAACGCGATCGGTGGATCGGCATGGACCCGGACTTTGACAAACATTCCCGTCATTAGCGCCGGCGGATTCTTGGGACGATGGCCCGCCGCGACGATCTCGTCGGCCTGCGAGGCGGGGTTTTCGCCTTCTTTCTCATTCGCGGCGTCGGCGCGGGGCACACCATCTTCAAGCAGTCGTGATTGCGTCGGCGCATCGACGTGAACCCGACACGGAATCATTCGGGTCAAGCTGTCGAGGCCGGCACCGTCGTAGCGATCGACGGTCGCATCCCAAGCGTATTCGACTCCGTCTAATCCGAACACGACGGTCGCAGGCGTGGCGGGAAAGCGATAGCCGTCCTCGTCCGCCGCTTCTTGTTCATTGCCTTGCCAAAGCCAATTCATTTGCCGCATATGCAGCTTGCACGTGACGTCGAGCTGCGCGGTGTCTTGCAGCGTGACCACGGGGTTTCCGATCGCAACGAAACCATCTTGTTCAACACTCTCGCTGACGACGATGCCATCGAACGGCGCCGTAATCTTGGTGCGTTTTAAATCAAGCAACGCCTTCTCGAGATTCGCCTTCACGAGCAGAGCCGCACTTTCCAGTCGCATCTCGCGTTGAACCAGAAGCCGCTTCTGATCGACCTGTGACTGGAGGGTGGATTTGGTTGCGAGTTCCGCCCGTTGCGCGGCTTCCAGCTCGGCAGGCGAGCCCGCTTTGCGTCGCCCTAAATCGACGGCTCGCGCGAGTTGACGTCGGTCGATCTCCAACTGTTCTTGTGTCGCTTGGATCTGGTTGTCACTCGTTTCGATCTCGACCTTCAACTCACTGATCATCGCCTCGGCTTGCTTCAGCTCTTCGCTCAAACGATTGACGGCGAGCTGATAGTCTTCGGAATCTTTTTCGATCAGCAACTCACCGGCCTTCACGATGCGTCCGACGCGACAAGAATCCGACTTGTAGTGGACCCGCCCGGCAACCTGGGTGGCGAGATCGATCTGTCGGAAGGGGACCACCAGTCCATCGACGTCAAACGAGATTCCTTCGTCATGAGCGGTGGCGGTCGTCGTGATCACGCGTTCGGGTGGCGCTTCGCGTGGCGGCTTGGTCGGTACCTCCGGACGACTCATCAAGAGCACACCACCGACGCCGGCGCCAAGCAATCCCAACGAGGCGACAGTGCGGATCAGTATCGGTTGCCACTTCGTCATGAGACACTCTCCTGCAAAGCTCGCTCCCCGCGATCCGGTGACGCGGGGCGGGTTTCGTTCGGAGCTCTCCGGTGGCCCGTATCGGTTCGTGACGCGGACCGGTGTTGAATGGAGCGCTTAGCGAACACGCCACAAATGTTCCCGGAATGATAATCCCTGGTCGAGCCGATCGGAGCCGTCGAGTCCCCGAGTGCCCCCCGGAGCCCCGGCAGAGTAGCTTCCGGCTGGATTTCGAGGGTGCATCAACCCTCAAACACAAGCAGCCTTTCGACCTTGAAAAGGGGCACGAATCCGAGCAAAGGCAATTGGTTTGGCAACTTTTGTCCTTCGTTCCAGTTGGGAACACCGGACGGCTCGTTCCGCTAACACTCATAGCGGTAGGGCGCGAACCCTCCGGTGGTCAGATCTCGACGTTGTTGCGACGTTGAAGGGAGCCGCTAGTCCTCGATCGCGTGTTCCTGCAATTCTTCGAGCGACGCAAATTCAAGTGCAGAAACATGCGTTGCGTCGAGCACGACGCTCGGAGCCATTCCCGCGTCGTAGGCTTCTTTCCACCGGGCGGCGCAAAGGCACCAGCGATCCCCCGGGGTGAGGCCGGGGAACTCGTACATCGGATTCGGCGTGCTCAGATCGTTGCCGCGGGCCTTGCTGAACTCCAGGAACTCCGCCGTCATGACGGAGCAAACGACGTGCAGCCCCACATCCGTTGATCCAGTATTGCAGCATCCGTCACGAAAGTACCCCGTCATTGGATCGGTACTGCACGATGCCAGGTCGGTCCCTAAAACGTTCTTCGCCATTTTTCTCTCGGACATGCCTTTTTCGTTCGTTGCCTCTCCGTCTCAACTCTAACGACACAGCAAGCCCAATGGAACGCTCCCCGACGTGAGAGAATTACGGCCAGAGAACAAAGTCGCGCGATTTGCCCGCTTGGACACCACCGCAGCAACGTTATGATGCAAGGTGGCTCCCACCAACTCTCTCGATCGGTTTCCCATGGACGACTCGAACCGTGCCCTGACGGCCCAGCTGACCTCTCCCCAGCGTGACGCGGTGCAGCATCTTGATGGCCCGATGCTGATCCTTGCCGGTCCCGGAAGCGGAAAGACCCGAGTGGTCACGCACCGCATCGCGAATCTGCTGGCCAACGACATACCCGACTGGCAGATCGCGGCACTCACCTTTACCAACAAAGCCGCCGACGAAATGCGGTCTCGGGTTGACGCCCTCACGGGAGGACAACATCGAGTCTGGATGGGTACGTTCCACCGTTTTTGCGCTCAGTTGCTGCGTCGATACGCCTCCTTTGTCGGACTGAAAGAGAACTACTCGATCTACGACACCCAAGATTCCAAACAGGCGATGAAGCGGGCAATCGAAGCCGCCGAAGTCTCGCTTACACACGCTTCTCCCGATCAGATCGCTTCGGTGATCAGCCGCGCCAAAAACCAATTGATCACGCCGGAGGTGATGCAGACGCAAAATCTGGGGCCCAAAGAACGCGTCGCTTCCAAAGTCTATCCGGTCTATCAGCAACATCTGCTCACGGCGAACGCGGTCGATTTTGACGACCTGCTCCTGCACGCCGCAAACCTGCTTCGGCACACCCCCGAATTGCGAGCGGAACTGGACGCACACTTCCGCTACATCCTCGTCGACGAGTACCAGGATACGAACCTCGCTCAATATGCCATCGTCCGTGCGCTCTCGATCGACCACCCCAATTTGTCCGTCACCGGTGACCCGGACCAATCGATCTACGGTTGGCGTGGCGCCGACCTCAACAACATTCTCGACTTCGAGAAAGACTATCCGTCGGTCAAAACGGTGCGGCTCGAGCAGAACTATCGAAGTACACCGAACGTCCTACGCGTCGCCGATCAATTGATCCGGCACAATCGTCGTCGTAAAGCCAAAGAACTGTTCACCGAGAACGAGGAAGGTGATCCCGTCGTCTTGCGGATGTACGAGAACGGCTACGAAGAAGCGGATTCGATCGGCGATGAAATCGTGACCGCCATCACCTCCGAAATGGCAAAGCCCAGCGACTTCGCGATCTTTTGCCGGATGAACTCGTTGACGCGGTCGCTCGAACATGCCCTTCGCGGACGTGGCGTGCCGTATCAAATCGTCAACGGCGTCGAATTCTATCAACGCAAAGAGATCAAAGACGTCTTGGCGTATTTGAGACTGATCAACAATCCCGACGACGACGTCTCGCTGACACGGATCATCAACACCCCGACGCGTGGCATTGGAGCAAAGACGATCGATCGGTTGCAGCGATACGCCGACCAAAACCGCGTCCCGATTCTCGAAGCCGCGCGACGCGCCGACCAGATCGACTCGTTGGCCAAACGGAGCGCGACGATGGTGCTCAAGTTCGTCGAGATCTACGACCGCGTCGCCGCGCAAGCGACGTCACAACTTGCACAGCTGATCACGTACCTGATCCAAGAAACCGAATACGACAAATACCTCGCGCGGACTTGCGAAGAAGGCGACGATTCGAGTCCGCTCGCAAACGTCGAAGAATTGATCAGTGCTGCAGTTGATTTTGACCACCGTCATCCCGATGACGGGTCGCTGGAAGCGTTTCTCGAGCAGGTCGCACTCGTCAGTGACACCGACGCGTTTGACGGCGAAGACGACCGTGTTCGACTGATGACGCTGCACGCCTCGAAAGGATTGGAGTTTCCTCGCGTCTTCATCGTCGGTGTCGAAGACGATCTTCTGCCGCACAAACGCTCGAAAGATATCGACTCGCAATACGAAGAAGAACGCCGACTCTTGTTTGTCGGCATCACGCGTGCACAACAGTGGCTGCAACTGAGTTGTTGCAAACGACGGATGATTCGCGGCGACCAACGACCGGTCATCCCCAGTCCGTTCCTGAATGAATTACCTCTGAACGAAATGACGAAGATCGAATCGACCGTCCGTCGAGACTGGTTCGATTCCGACTTCGACCAGAGCCGCCCCGACTCGTGGGACCTACTGGAATACAAACCGGAAGAGACTGAATTGGCTGAAGACGGGGTCGCCGAGGACGACTCGTTTGACTTCGGCGCCAACACGGATTCGGCGGATGAAACCCATGAGTCTCCGGCGGCGTTTGAAACCGAAGCCGAAGAGCCGACGGAATCGGAGCCGGTGTCTCCCTTGGGAGATCTCAAGACCGCCGCCGATCTGATGACCAGCAAGCGGCCTCCGCTCACCGCCTTCCGCGAAGGCACACAGGTCCGGCACTACGAATACGGACAAGGCACGATCCTCGCCGTCAGCGGCCGCGGCCCCAAACGCATGGCACGCATCCGATTCTCAGACGGCGAGCACAACTTCCGACTCGCATTCGCAAAGCTGGAAGTGATCGAGGAATAAGGTGCTTGCAGTTTCCTCAGTCTCATTTCTGCCCCGCACCCTGGATGTGTGAGCCGTGGGGCGCAGCGTCAGCGAAGCCACCGGGTCCGGCGTGACGATGTCCTCGCGTGACAACGCTCCAATTGCGTCGCCATCGACGTGGCACGGATCGCGTAGTGTGGCCGCCCCTAACCCGCCACAGGCGCGCACGACCGATCGTCTCGGCTGGCACCAATTGCCTACCGCTATCGCTATTGGAGCTTGTCACTTGGACTCTTCACATTGAGCGGATGAAAGTACGGTCGATTCACTTGACTCACACGGCAATTGAAATACTTCAGGTTGGAGAGCGATTCCAATTTCGATCGGACGTCCTTGTCTTGGCGTTGCGTACTATTCACAAGCAACCTTTCAAGTCGCTTGAGCTTCGAAATCTCGTGAAAGTCATCGTCGGTCAGCTGGCCCCCACCCGCGACAGTCAACGACTTGAGTTGGTGACGTTCCGTGAAATGAAGAGCGCCAAATTTTTCGCTCCAAACACTCAGTCGCTTGAGATTGGTCATTCGGCGGATGATTCCCCAGTCGTCGTCGTCCGCGATGGTTGTGAGATACGTCAGCGGCGGATCAAGGGAAGCAAGTGATTCAAGATTGGTTCGGTGGAATTTTCCGTCACCCAAACGGATGCGATCGACTCCCTGGTCGAACCATGTTTTGAACAAGTCCCTGGGGATCGGGTGAGTCCAGACGACGCTAGCACGCACGTCGAAGCCTGCATTGTTTGCGAGCCGGCAGAGGAAGGTGACGCCGTTTTTACTGATGGAAACCGTCCCAAGGTCGTTTAGATATTCCGTGACCGCGAACAGTCTCTTTGAGTCCGAAAATGAATCGTTCCTGAGATTAAGTTGGACGATGTCCTCGTGCCGCAACGCTCCAATCGCGTTGTGATCAATTTGGCACTGATCGAAAGTCAAAGTCTGGAGCTTGATGCCCCTCAGTTTTTCGCAACCGACCGCTGTGAACCTCGAGTCGCAAAACCAAAGAGAAACAAGGCGAGAAGTGTCCATCGCCGCGATTTGCTCAAGATGTTTGTCCGATAAATCACGGAGACAACACGCACCAACAGGTTCGAGAGATCGGATCCCCCGCAATGCTTCCAGAGTTGCCGGATCGGACCAATCCTTGGTCGACCAGGACGTTAGCGGCATCGAAAAGACGAGTCCGTTCAGCGATGGGAATTCCGCAAGGGATCGCAGGTCGGCTCCGCCGAGCCCAGTGTCATGAATATCCAGGAATTCGAGATCCGGAAGATCGGCGAGCACGTCCAGAGAACGAGCATCAAACGTCTTCGTTCCTGAGACAACGAGTTGCTTCAGCTTCGAGAGCCGTGCGATCTCTCGAAAACCCTTCTCGCCGACGCTCGATTGTGGAATATCGAGACGCTGGAGCGATTTCAAGGAGAGTACGGTCGCACTACTTCATTGACCCGATCTCGGTCGATCTTTCTGGCAAGGACGCGACGGATCAGGACATCGCGACCGTACTCTCCTTGAAATCGCTCCAGCGTCTCGATATTCCACAATCGAGCG